>JAVVPE010000045.1:0-12698 GCA_036655915.1 Raoultibacter sp. | reverse complement strand
CGGAAATAATAGTCCCTGTTTCGCCGCGCAGGCCTGCAGCTGCCTGTTCGAGCGACGTGATAAGTGCTTTACCTTCTTTGTAGTGCTCAACGAAATCGATGCATGCTTCGACCTTGGGCAACATGCTCCCCGGAGCAAACTGCTCTTCGCCGATGTACTTGCGTGCATCTGCGACGGTCATTTCAGCGATTTCTTCCTGCTCGGGCGTGTTGAAGTTGATGCACACGCGAGGAACAGCCGTTAAGATGATCAGCATATCGGCATGGCTGTCCGTTGCCAATTTGGCAGACGAACGATCCTTGTCGATGACGGCAGGAACGCCGCTGTAAGAATTGTTTTCTTCGAATACCGGCACGCCACCGCCACCTGTGGAGATGACGATGTAGCCCGCATCCATCAAGTCACTGATGGCATCAAATTCAACGATGCGCAGCGGCTTGGGGGAAGCAACAACCTGACGCCAGCCGCGGCCAGCATCTTCTTTGTAGGTATAACCGGTTTCGGCAGCCTTGGTCTTGGCTTCTTCTTCGGTCATGAAAGCACCGATAGGCTTCGTCGGGTTTTCAAACGCAGGGTCGGCAGGATCGACAACGGTCTGGGTGATGATGGAACAGCAACCCTTCATGATGTCGCGTGCTTTCACCTGGCGCAAAATGGCCTGCTGAAGCTGATAGCCGATGTAGCCCTGGCTCATGGCGCTGCACTCGGGGAAAGGAATTTCCGGGGTGCCAGCACCGTGTGCTGCGGCGAAGTCGGTTGCGGTCTTGATCATGCCCACCTGAGGGCCATTGCCGTGGGAAACCACGACGTCATAGCCTTCGGCAACCAAATCAACGATGTGCTTTGCCGTATCTTGCACCAATTCAAGCTGTTCTTCGGGCGTATTGCCTAAAGCGTTGCCGCCAAGTGCGATGACCAGGCGTTTTCCAGATCCTTTTTCATATGGCATAGTATACTCTCCAACTACGAAAGGGTCGCGTACATGACAGCTTTAATGGTGTGCATACGGTTTTCGGCTTCCGCGAATACCTTGGACTGAGCGGATTCGAACACAACGTCTTCGACTTCCATCTCGGTAACGCCAAACTTCTCAGCGATTTCAGCACCGGTGGTGGTGTTGGTGTCGTGGAAGGAAGGCAGGCAATGCAGGAAGATGGCGGTCGGGTCAGCCATGGCCATAGCAGCCTGGGTAACACGATACGGTTCGAGCAAACGGATGCGCTCGGCCCATACTTCGGCCGGCTCGCCCATGGAAACCCAAACGTCAGCATAGATGACGTGAGCGCCGGTGCAAGCTTCTTTGATGTCAGCGGTCAGCTTAATCGTAGAACCGTTTTCTGCAGCGATAGCCGTGCAGGTCTTAACGAGCTCAGGATCAGGCATGTTTTCTGCAGGGCCGCAAGCGATGAAGTTCACGCCGAGCTTGGAGCAGACAACCATCAAAGAACGAGCAACGTTATTAGCAGCATCGCCCATGAATACAAAGGTTTTACCCTTGATGTCATAGTTGAAGTTTTCCTGCATGGTCAAGATGTCAGCGAGCATCTGAGTCGGATGCCATTCGGTGGTCAAACCATTCCAAACCGGAACGCCAGCATTGGCGGCAAGTTCTTCAACATCGGTCTGAGCATAGCCGCGGAATTCGATGCCGTCATAGAAGCGACCAAGAACGCGAGCGGTGTCTTCGATGGATTCTTTCTTGCCCATCTGCGAGCTGCCCGGATCGAGATACGTAACGCCCATGCCGAGATCCATGGCGCCAACTTCAAAAGCACAACGGGTACGGGTAGAGGTCTTCTGGAAGAGAAGAACGATATTCTTACCCTCGAGGTAACGGTGCGGAGTGCCCGTCATCTTCAGGTTCTTGAGTTCACGGGAAAGATTGAGAAGATATTCGATTTCCTCGGTGGTGAAATCAAGAAGCTTCAAAAAATGACGTCCACTTAAGCTAGTAGGCATTGATGATTCCTTTCTAAATGTAGTGTTATAAACCTATATGTGGTGGTAAGACAGCGTGTGTCCTACCACCATTCAACCCCCAAGCCTGCACCCGCCAGGGGGGTTGAACGTGAAGGGGAACCTGCTAAATTAGTCCTCGCGGATGATGGGCATGCTCATGCAACGCGGGCCGCCACGACCACGGGAAAGTTCAGCTGAGGGAACCTCGATAACATTGAGGCCCTTCTCGCGCAGCACTTCGTTGGTCACATCGTTGCGTTCGTACACGACGATGGTGCCAGGAGCGATGCACAGCGTGTTGGATCCGTCGTTCCACTGTTCGCGCTCGGCCGCAATACGGTCGCCGCCGCCACAGGGAATAAGGTCAATAGGCATGCCGATGTATTTTTCCAAAATTTCAGCAAGCGGTGCTTTGACTTCAACAACCTTGATGCCGTCGCCTTCGGGGGTGATCTCGAACACGGTCAGAGGACCGAGGATGCCGGGATGCACGGTGAATTTGTCGGTATCGATCTGGGTGAACACGGTGTCAAGATGCATCATGGCACGGTTGTTCGGGATGTTGAAGGCCAAGATGGTCTTGATCGGCGAATCGGATTCAAAGATGTTTTTCGCGATAGCGTCGATGGCATCGGGCTCGGTGCGCTGTGAAATGCCGATAGCGAGCACCTTGTCGTTGATGTTGAGGATGTCGCCACCTTCGATGTGGAAGGTGTTGTAACGGCTGTAGAACAGCGGGGTTTCCACAAAATCAGGATGGTTGGCAAAGATGTATTCGCCGTAGATGGTTTCGCGGTTGCGGGTTTCGGCATACATGCGGTTTAAGCTGATGCCGTTGCCGATCATGGCGAAAGGATCGCGGGTGAAATACAGGTTGGGCATAGGAGCCACAACCATTTTGGAGGATTCGCTTACCAGGTCAACCAAGGAATTGGATGCGTCGGTATGCAGTTCGGTAAGGTTGATACCTTCCATCGTCTTCATAACGAGTTCTTTGTTATCTTTGTAGTTATCGTTGAGATAATCAAAGATGATCTTCTGATAGCGGTCGGTACGGATACCGGCTTCTTCGATGAACTGGTTGAGGAATTTTTCGCGCAGTTCGGGTTTTGCACTAAGGACTTCAGCCATCAAATCTTCGAGATACACAACCTCGACGCCGTTGTCGCGCAGCACCTGAGCAAAAGCATCATGCTCTTCTTGGGCAACCTTCAAAAACGGAATGTCATCGAACAAAAGCTCCTCAAGCGTGTTCGGTGTCAGGTTTAACAGTTCTTTACCTGGGCGATGCAGCAAAACCTTCTTCAAAGGCTTGATTTCGCTTTTGACATTAACACCAGCCATAGCAATCCTCCATTTCTTTATGCACTTTTATGCGTTTTGATTCCGCGGAGGCCTCTCCAGTGGGCAATCCGAGAACTTATTGCAACCATTACATGCATCAGCAGGAAATGCAATATAACGCAATGAAGTTAGAAAAAACCTCCGCGAACGTACACAACTATTCGGTGAATGGATGTTGACAAATCGGAAATTTACGCATGATTTCGTGGGTTTACTTTGCCACAGTAAAGCGCCTCTTTCTGCGGAAATAGTCACTTTTCATCATTCATTCGGGGATGCCGAAGGCAGGCATATTCAAAAGATTCAACCATAGTGCATAAATGGGTAAAAACATGCAAATTGCCCCTATTCCACGACCGAGCGGCATGCGAAAAGAGTAATGTCAATAAGGCCACTGGCCTTAGCTAAGAATAATAAGGGAGGGTGTGTAGGGAGAAATGGTGCGCCAGGCAGGAATCGAACCTGCAACCGTCGGATTAGAAGTCCGATGCTCTATCCGTTGAGCCACTGGCGCGCGCAGAAGCTATTATAAAGCAAGCCCGCACAACCCGTATGCATATTAGCGCAAAATAATGCGTTTACGTTGGTTTTTCATTGTAAGCACAGTACAATAGCGCAATCGGAAAAAAGGAGTTTACTATGATGCAGCCAAAGGATACTGCGCACGAAGCTGTTGCCGTGCTCATACCCTGCTACAACGAGGCGATCACTATCGCCAAGGTTATCGACGATTTTAAGGCGGCGCTTCCCGCTGCGACCATCTATGTGTACGACAACAATTCAAGCGACGACACCGCCGCCATCGCCGCTGCACGCGGCGTGATTGTGCGCCACGAAAGCCGCCAGGGCAAAGGCAACGTCGTGCGCCAAATGCTGCGCGACATCGACGCCGACTACTATATATTGGTTGACGGCGACGACACCTACCCCGCCGAAGCTGCCCAGGAGCTTTTGGTGCCCCTGCGTGAAAACCGTGCCGACATGACCGTGGGCGACCGTCTTTCCAACGGCACCTACACCGAAGAAAACGACCGCGCCTTCCACAACTTCGGCAACAACTTGGTACGCGGGCTTATCAAACTTATCTACGGCTTCAAATTCAATGATGTTATGACCGGCTATCGCGCCTTCAATGCTGTGTTCGCCAAAACGATGCCCGTGCTTTCCCCCGGCTTTGAAATCGAAACGGAGCTTTCCATCCATGCGGTTGATAAACGCTGGCGCATCGCTGAAGTGCCCATCGACTACCGCGACCGCCCGGAAGGCAGCGAAAGCAAACTTGACACCGTTTCTGACGGCATCCGCGTTTTGCTGACCATCGCTTCCCTTTTTAAGGACTACCGCCCGCTGGTGGCCTTTTCTTGGATCGGCCTCATATTCTGCCTTGTCGGCCTTATCGTGGGCATCCCTGTCATCTTTGAATTTGCCCAAACCGGCCTTGTGATGAAATTCCCTTCGGCCCTGCTGGCGGTGGCGTTTGTGTTTACGGGACTTCTCAGTTTTGCCTGCGGGTTAATTCTTGATACGACCGTCAAAGGTAACCGCAAAGAATATGAACTTGCCGTAACCGCCGCCTACGAACAGTACCGCCGCGATGCACGCTAAGTTATGCGGCGCGGGCGGTGTGCGCCACCGTGCCTATTTGTTCGCACAAGGGGGAAATGGCTGCCATGCAGTCAAGTAAGCTGCGTGCCGCATTTTTTGTCTTTTTAGGAGGCATCAGCTATGGCGCGATAGCCGCCATTGCAAAGCTTGCCTACGCGCAGGGTTTTACCTGGTCACAGGTGGTGGTAAGCCAAGGATTTTTCGCAGTTGTCTACTTCGGCATCATAGTTGCCACCCAGCTTGTGCGGCGCAGCCACGTGGTGAAAGTGGGACCTAAACAGGTGGCGAAGTTGCTGCTGCTGGGGTGTTTTACCTGCACGACCGCCATTTTTTATTACTTTTCGCTGACGATGCTTCCCGCCTCTATTGCCATCACGCTGCTTTTTCAGTTCACCTGGATTGGCATGGTATTGCAGGTTATAACCACCCGCCGCCCACCTTCGGCCAGCGAAGTGGCAGCGATAGTGCTCATTTTTGCCGGCACGCTGTTTGCCAGCGGATTTCTTTCCTCAAGCTTCGGCGGGTCGATCAATTTTGCGGAATTTAATCCCCTCGGCATCGCCTGTGGGCTTATATCAGCCCTAAGCTGCGCGCTGTTCCTGTTTTTCTCGGGACGATTTGAAACGACCATGCCGCCCATGCAGCGCGGCTTTATCACCTGTTGCGGCACCCTTTTACTGGGGCTGTGCGTGTGTCCCAGCTATTTCACTTCAGGCGTGCTTTTGCAGGGCATCCTCCCCTTCGGCATGGCACTTGGCCTATTCGGGCTCTTTTTCCCCGTGTTGCTTTTCGGCCTGGGCGCACCGCACCTGCCCGCAGGCGTTTCCACCATCATGGCATCAAGCGAACTACCCGCGTCCGTGGTGCTGGCTCTTATTCTGCTACAAGAACACGTGGACATCTTACAGATAATCGGCATCATCGTCATCTTAGCCGGAGTAATAGTCTCCCAAGCCCCCAACCTCTTCCCCCGCAAACCCCCCCACACAGTGACCGCCGCGCAGCGCCGCAACAAAGAGCACTAAACACATAGAATTATATTTGTTATCGCCCTTTACACGTGTTTTTATATTCGTTATACTCGATCTGTCGGAAGGAAACAGATGAAAAGCTACTCATCGAGAGAAGTGATCAAGCTACTTACGATGGACGGATGGTATGAGGTTAGTGCGGTTGGCAGTCATCATCAGTACAAGCACCCGATAAAACCGGGACGTGTGACGGTAAAGCATCCAACGAAAGACATACCACCAAAGACCTTACAGAGCATTGGGTTGCAGTCGGGGCTACAGTTTAAATAGTCCTACCCTCCGAAGAGAACGAGGAACGAATGAAAAAGGAAGACCGCTACACCTACCCTGCCGTGTTCACCTATGAGCCTGGGCGTGAAATCGCCGTGGAGTTTCCTGACTTAGGCGTAGCCACCAGCGGAGTGAACGACGATGACGCACTGCTATCGGCACGTGAGCTTTTGGGGTGCGTGCTCTATGGCCTAGAAGAGGACGGCGAGGAAATACCCGCTCCATCGCTGCTGAGCGGCGTAACAGTGAATAACAACGCCCACACGGCTCTCGTAGATGTGTACATGCCCTCGATACGCCAGGCACAGTCCACCAAGGCCGTGAACCGAACGGTAACTCTTCCGGCATGGCTGAACGCGCGCGCCGTGGAGCAGGGAGTTAATTTCTCGCAGACATTACAAGCAGCACTGCGCGACCAACTCGCAGTAAAATAAACATCCAGACGCCGCCACAGGTTGGAGCAACAATGGTAAAGACAGGCGTGTCCTGGCGGAGCAGATAATCGTGAAAGACCGAGGAGTTTGAAGTAAGCGTACTCCCTGTACGCGCACGAAAACGACGAGAGGCTTGAACGGTTATATGCCCACCAGGACACGCCGTCAGGTTGAAAAGAGTGGAGCGGGTGACGGGAATCGAACCCGCGTCATAAGCTTGGAAGGCTCAAGTTCTACCATTGAACCACACCCGCGAAAAAAATGGTCGGGACGACAGGATTCGAACCTGCGACATCCTGCTCCCAAAGCAGGCGCGCTACCAAACTGCGCCACGTCCCGACGTCCGAACAGCTCTAGCATTATACCAAAGAATCACCGCATTGCGGGTGAAATCTTATCCCTCAACAAGCGCAACGCATTTCCCCTATGAGAAAGGCTATTTTTTTCGCTTTGACTTACCTGCGCCAAGGTTTTTTCCCCTGCAAAAACTGTGGGAAAGAAAAGAGGGTCGTAACCAAAGCCTTCACTTCCCTGTGCGGCGCAGCCTATGGTGCCCTCTATCGTGCCTTCGGCAACCGTTTGGGCTCCCCCTTCGTCGATAAAAACCAGACAGCACACAAAACGTGCCGTTCTTTTATCAAGTGGAATACCTGATAGTTCCGCTAAAACTTTTGCGTTGTTGTCGGCATCGTTTCCGTGCTTTCCTGCATAACGTGCCGAATACACCCCGGGGGCACCCCCAAGCGCATCGACAATCAAACCAGAATCATCCGCAAGCACAGCACATCCTGTCGCCGCGTGGGCAGCAAGCGCCTTTATGCGAGCATTCCCTTCAAAGGTGGCGCCATCTTCTTCGGGTTCTGAAAAAACCCCCGCTTCGCGCAGGGTAAGAAATTCCCATCCCTCAAAATCGAGGGCTGTTTTTATCTCTTCTATTTTATGGGCATTGTTGCTAGCGATAACGACGCGCTTCATACGGCTTCCCTTCTTCGGCGGCGGATGCGTGGGCAAAAAATAAGCTTAGGGCAAATCAATGGCGCAAACAGAGTCAAGCGACAAGCCGAGAACCCGGGATCCAAAGCCCTTAAATTCATCGGCGTCGGTTCCTGTTGTAAAAAATTGATACGTGGGCAAGTTTTCAGGGCTTGCGCATTGCTCGCGCCTGCTCAAAGTGGAATCCACATCTTTAGCCACTTCCTGCGCCGAAGAAATCAAGACCACATCGCGCCCCACCACGCCCCCGATAAGGGTCTTTAACAACGGAAAATGCGTGCATCCCAAAACGAGGGTATCTATTTCGCAGCGTCGCAAAGGATCAAGGTAGTCCTGCGCAATTTCTTGAAAAGCGGGGCGAATATACACCTTGGAAGCAAGGGCCGTATAGTTTTCGATAGGGCCTTGTGCCATACGGATACCCTGTTCAGCAATTTCAACAAAACGGGGCGTCGCCGTAGAAAACACCGTGATACGCGCATCAAGCGCACGAATCGCTTTGGTGTAGGCTTCCGAATCGACCGTCGCCTTGGTTGCAATCACGCCCACGCGTCCATTTTTCGTTGTTTGCGCCGCCGCGCGCGCCCCTGGCTGAACAACCCCAATAACCGGCACGTCAAATGTTTCTTGCGCATGCGCAAGACCGGCGGCTGTAGCGGTGTTGCAGGCTATAACAATCATCTTCACCTGGTGTTCCACCAGCCAGCGACCAATCTGCTGCACAAAAGAGTCCACTTCAGCCAGCGTGCGCGGGCCGTAAGGACACCGCGCCGTATCACCCACGTAAACGATACTTTCATGGGGCAATGCCGCCATAATTTCGCGGGCTACGGTCAAGCCGCCATAACCCGAATCGAAAATGCCGATAGGGGCATTATCAAAACCTTCCGACCCCAAGCTATAAGAGGGGGGTGAGGGTGTGTGCGCTAAGGTATCCATGCTGCCAGTATAGCGCAGGGGTGCGGCCTACGTTATGCGCACTGCATTCGGTCATATTTTCTGCTAATCTGGAAAAGTCAATCACAGGTAAGGCACAACGAAGGAGACAGCGATGAAAGTTTTACTTATCAACGGAAGCCCCAACGAAAAACGCTGCACGTACACCGCACTTGATGAAGTGGCACACAGCCTGCAAGCTTGCGGCGTAGAAACCGAAATCGCCTGGATCGGCACCGACGCCATCAGGGGCTGTGATGGCTGTGGAGGCTGCAGCAAAAAAGGCAATCAGCGCTGCATTCACAGCAATGACGTCGTAAACCATCTGCTTGATTTGGCGGCTGAGGCCGACGGCATCATTGTGGGAACGCCCGTGTTTTACGCGGGAGCCAACGGCGCTCTTGTCGCCACCCTCGACCGTATGTTTCGCGCAGGCTGTGGTGCCATGGCGTTTAAGCCCGGCGCATGCGTCGCCTCGGCACGACGCGCCGGTACCACCTGCGCCCTCGATCAGTTAAACAAGTATTTCCTGTTCAACAAGATGCCTCTTGTGGCCTCAAATTACTGGCCTATGGTGCATGGCCAATCCGCCGAACAGGTAAAACGTGATGAAGAAGGCCTGCAGATCATGCGCACCTTAGGGCAGAATATGGCCTGGCTGCTGCAGTGTATTGCCGCGGGCAAAGCCGCAGGAATCACCACGCCCCAAACGGAAGCAAAAATCGCCACAAACTTTATCACACCCATCGAAGGCTAAATCAGTTGTGGGAAACCACCACATCGCCCACCGCAAGCAGGCCGTAAAGCGCCCCGGCATCGCCGACCGAAAGGTTTATGCATCCGTGTGAACCGTACCCGTCGGCATACCGGGTGCCCCCGAAGCTCGATTGCCAATTGGCATCGTGAAAGCCAACGGCATTACCCACAAACGGCATCCAGTATTGCACCTTTGTTTCGTATTCTGGCTTGCCCGTATTGGGCATCATAGAACCAATCAGCGTTGAAGGGCTCTGCATGGCGTTGACAACATATACCCCGGTCGGGGTATTTTTTTTGCCATCGGGCACACCTGAAACGAAGGCGGCGCTCCAAATAAGCGCACCCGCGCCGTCGTAGAAGCGCGCCGTTTGTTCCGACAGGTCAACGTCGACATAGCGCGGACCCCAGTCCTGCGCACCCGCCCCGTTAAAGGCGGTGGCACTTTGGGTCACAGGAACATCCATATCCCCCTGCTTGCCTTCGGCAACGCCCTGCGCTGCCGCAGCTTTAAGCGCCGCGTTATCCACAACCCACCCCACAACACCGCCCGAAACCGTGCATACCTTGCCATCGGGGCGCGTGTAGGTGCGTGTCGAGCCATAGGTATTACAGGCCGCCGCTGTTTTGTCGGACCACTCGGTCAAAAATCCGTCGTCGAGCACTACGCTCAAATCTTCTTGCAGGCGCACGTAGGGGGCAATCTGTGCGGAGCCCAATTCGGACACCAGCGTTCCCGCCATCAAAAAGCGCATTTGAGCAGCGATCATTTTGTTGGCGCTTGCACAAGCCGTCGTAAGCTCAGGGGTTTTTTCGGTAACGGTAGGTTGTGCCAATTGCTGCTTGGTAAGCGACACGCTGCGATCCATCTTGGCAATGGCGCCATCAACCACCTTCAGCACTTCATCAGCAGAAAAAGCGGTGCCGGCAACTTCAGGGACAACAGTAAAGGCCTTCACGGCTTCGGTGTAGGCAATCGTCGCGTTTTGAGGGGCCTTTGCGTTGGCGTTAAAGGCTTCGACCTGCGCCCCTATCACTTCCTTAAGACCGGCCTGTGCGGAAGAAAGCACCAGTTCATTGCTTGCATCGTGGTGCTTCGTAAGTTCAACCGGCCACATCCAGGGGTTAACATCTTCCAGCATCTTAGCAACAAGCGCAGCGCTATCCAAGGAAATACCGGCATCAGCTGCCGTTAAGGTAAACGAGAGGCCTTCCCCTTTCACCTCAAGGGAATAATCGTTGACCGCATCGCTTATAAGCGCTTGGGTATCCGTTGCATTCATCGTTGAAATATCCAGATCGGCCAGCGCGGTATTGGGCCAAAAACGGTTGAAGAAAAACAGCGATACCCCCACATAGACAAGCAAAAGCACGCCCAGGATAATACCCAGGGTGATAAGTGCTATCTTACCGGGACGCTTGCCTTCCACAACAATACCGTGTGCACCGGCCGTAGCTTCAGCACGCGGCGTACCTACCGGCACAACAGGCCGAAAGGCGCCCGTCGTTTGCACGGGGGGCACAGGAGGCGCCGGGGGAATTTTTGCGGTAGGCTGCGGGGCAGGCTTCGAAGCAGGCACTGAGGGAATTTGCTTGGTGGGTTCCTGAGAAGAAGCGGTTGCTTGCGCTGCACTTTGCTTTTCTTTGGCTTCCACCGTTACATCTTTATCTTTAGCGTTATCTTTATCAGTCATAGTCAATCTCTTAATGAGGGGGCTTTAGCTCATAATACCAGCAAACAAGCGGCAAGCTGCCAAGGGGTTAAGCAAGAGCCACATCAATCAACAGCTTGTCCATCAATCCCCCATATTCATTCCCCCGCACAAACAAAAAAGAGGGCTGCAAGCGCCCAATCCGGTGCAAAACTTTTGAACAGCTTTGCACCTGCCTGGACGCCGCTAGCTAGCGTGCACTACTCGTTGGGGGTAATAAGGCTCAACAGTTCTGCAACCGCTTCTTTCGGGAAATCATCAGCGAAAGAGCTTTCTTGCAGCAAGCGCAAGAAGGTATGGGTGTTTCCGCACTGGGGCAGCATATAGCCCGCTTCACGCAAAATGTCTTCCGCCATGATGCGATTAGACATTTCCACCGCCTTCGCCAGCCGATACGAAGTATCATTTTCCGCCGTTGCCGCAATAGTGGCGGCCTTGTTTTCCTGGATGGTTTTACTGCGAGCAAGCGCTCGCTGCGCCGACACAACGGCATCGTCCTTGGGCTGCTGCGGCGGATAGGTTTCGGGGACCATCGAAATGGCCCCTGAAGGGCAGGCTGCGGCACAGGTGCCACAACCGCTGCATTTGTCCCGGTCGATGATGCTATTTTCCGTATCGGCTGCCCCGGTAGGACACACGTAGAGACACAGGCAATCCTTGGTGCACAATCTAATATTCCTGACAGCGTACATAGTCTACCGCCCCTCTATCTTCGTGAATTTCCAGCGCGGCACCTTGCACACAGGACACAATTCTGGCGCTTCGGCACCCACGAAAATGAATCCGCAGATGGTGCAAACATACACGTTTGTTCCCTCTAGCAGACCCTCTTTTTCCGTTGCATAACGTGCAAGTAGCGATTTGAGGATGCGCGTCACCTTTTCGCTCCACACCAGCGATCGCAGCGCACCACGATCGTGATGGGCCGATGCCGCCGCGTTGGCCTCAGGAAACTCTGCGTTAAGATCGCTTTCTACAAGGGAAAGCAAGGCATCGATCGAAGCGCTTTCTTCTGCCGGCGCATGACTTTTGAAATAGTCGGCCAACTGGGTAAAGAGTTTTGATTCACGCGCCAAATACTGCTTTTCGCACCCGCGCGCAAGGTTTGAGCACAACGCGCTCATTTCCAACACTGAAAGCTCGCGCATATCTTGTACCGGCTCACTGGATGCTCCTGCGGGGGACGCAGGTGCCGGTGTCGAAGCTGCTACAGGCACCGCCGTTTCCTCCTTCTCGAAATCGGCCTTGGGTGCGCCGCACAGCGGACACGTCCAATCATCGGGCAATTCTTCCCACGTTGTTCCCGGCGCAATCCCCTCATCAGGGATTCCAAGGGCTTCATCGTAGACATAGTTACAAATCTGACATACATATTTAGCCACAGCCAAACCTCCTTTATAGCAAAGCCTATCCGTACCTGAAAAACCCACGCACTTGCACCGTCTCTGCACGTATGCACCTTTTCACACAATCTCGACGGCAACGGAGCTTGTTCCAGCATACCACCTTCCCCGCAGCGCCCAATCGGCGTAAAGCCTCCCGCATCGCCTGCGGTCACCCTCCTAGGTTGATGGACAGCAGTAGTGGTGAGGTCTTGAAATTAAAACAGCCAGCCACCGCGACCACTGACGCCAGTCCTATACTGAATACATGCAAAA
>JAVVPE010000044.1:9724-13130 GCA_036655915.1 Raoultibacter sp. | reverse complement strand
TCAAGAATTTCGCGCATCTTGGCGTTGACGGTGTCGCGCGAAACAAGCGCGGTATCCAAATCAAGATCGCCCATGATGTTGCGCAGCGTGGTTGCCGTCAGGTTTTCAATGGCCATCAGCGGCTGTTCGACGCCGTAACAATACAACTTTGAATCCATAACCTGGAAAAACAAGACGGTATCGACCGACATGGTCACGTTATCTTTTGTGATAACGGGTTGTGGCGGAAAATCGGCCACCTGCTCTTTGAGCGTAATGCCGCCACGCACGCGGTCGATAAAGGGCAGCTTCACATGAAGACCCGTCTGCCACGTGGTCAAATAAGATCCCAATCGTTCCACAACGGCGGAATGCGCCTGCGGAACAATTTTGATGCAGGTAAGCGAAAACGAAATAACCAACACAACAATAACCATAAGAACAATGATAGCGGTCATGAAGACTTCCTTTCAACGATAAGCTTGACACTTTCACGGTCCACTACCACGACCGCTTCCCCTACGGGGATAACGCTGCCGTCGGCGCTGCGGGCAACCCAGGTCATGCGGTTGGCTGTTTCTACGCGTCCCACCAGGCGTTCATTATCTATTTCTTCGCACACAAGCGCGCTTTGTCCCACAAGAGTCGGTTCGTGATCTTCGCCGCGACGGCGATACTTCAAAAACAGCGGACGCAAAAAGATAAGACACAGCAGCGACACGGCCAAAAACACCACCATCTGCAGCGCCACACCAGCTCCCAACAAATTTGCCACGAATGCGGCAAGCGACCCGACGACGAACCACGCCGTAATCAAGCTGAGGGAAACAATTTCGATAACGGCCATAACAACCGCCACCGCAAGCCAGATAAAAGGGCTCATAGCAGACTCCTTTCTTCTTGCGTGAGTATACCATCTTGCGCGAAGTTAGCCGCGCGCGCCGGTGAGTGGCTTGTGGGCCAAGCGACGCTGTGTCAGATCCTTTTGCAGGGCAACGACGCTTTCAAAAACCACTTCGTAATCTTGGGCGCTCATGCGTTCGGGGTTTTTAAGTTGGTCGTGCAGGCTCGCCACGGTTTCTTCCAAATCGCCTATGGCCAATTCTTCGGCAAGAAAGAGTGCTAGTTTTTCGGGGGCAACTTCCTGCGTCATGGTGCCCGAGCTTAAAACGTCGGCCGCTTTCGGTTCAATCCGTGCGGCACGCGTGATGCATTCAGCCGCCGAAACGCTGGGTGTTTCCGCCAAAATAGCCAAGACGACCTGCGCCAACACGCCGTGCAGTTTCACGTGCCACTGCGTGGATGCAAGCGCTGCGGCGCTGCTTTGCCCCAGACTAGCATGGCAGGCACACAGGCTTAAAAACTCGCGTTCAAAACGGCGACGGCTTTTTTCGCTGGGGGAAAGCGGCGACACAAGGGGTGCGTGCGCCAGATCATCTTCGCCATTCGCTTCGTTGAAGCTGGAAGGCACCTTCACCTGGGCAAGCTGATCGAGCACATCTTCTTCACGCGCGCGACACCTGCTGGCAACCTGCACCGCGTAATCTTTTGCCAGCAGCGAATCTTTGATGGGTGCCAGTATCGCCAGCGCTTCGGCGATGGCGTGATTGCGGCCTTCGGCGGTAGTAAGATCGAAGCGCGCCAGGCGGCGTTCAATGCCAAACTTCAGCAGCGGCTGGGCATCATCGAGCAGGGTCTGCAGCGCCTGGGCACCATATTGTGTCACAAAATCGGCCGGGTCTATGTTTTTGGGCAGCGTGACCGCCGCCAGTTCCACCTTGCTGCGCCCCGCTTCAGGTGTGAGGGATGAATCGATGAAACTCAAGGCGCGATCGGCGGCACGTTGCCCCGCTTCATCGCCATCAAACAGGTAAATGATACTATTTTTAGCATGGTGCGAAAGCGTGCGAATGTGGCGCATGGTAAGCGCCGTGCCCATCGTGGCCACCACGTTAGTAATGCCCGCTTCGTGCAGGCAGATGACATCGGTATACCCTTCCACCACAACCGCAATGCCCGTGGAAGCCAGCGAAACCTTCGCCTTATCAAGGCCAAACAACACTTCTGATTTATGAAAGATGGGCGTTTCTTGGGAATTGAGATACTTCGGTTCATGCTTATCCAAAACGCGGCCGCCAAAGGCAATGCAATCACCCTGCGCATCGAAGATGGGAAACATTATACGGTTGTAGAAGCGATCTTGTATGCCACGCTTGCTGGTGTTGACCACAACATTGGCGTCAACCATTTCTTTGTTGCTAAACCCCAGGCCACGCAAGTAACGCGCCAAAACATCCCCACCGGGGGCAAACCCCAGCTGCCACGTTTTTGGCACCGACCCGCCCAAGCTGCGCCCGGCAAGATAGGTTCGTGCTCGATCGGCCAGCGGGGTGGTAGAACGCATGAGCTGGCCATGGTAAAACAGTGCCGTCTGCTTGCATATTTCTTTGAGCCGCGCCTTATAGCTTTGCGGCACCTGCGGCTTACCGCTGTCTTCTTGCAGCTGAATATTCGCACGATTAGCTAGCGCACGTACCGCATCGGGAAAGCTTACTTCGTCAAGCTTCATAACGAAGGAAAAGACATCGCCCCCTTCCCCACACCCAAAGCAGTGCCACAGCTGATTGCCTGGATCTATCTTGCATGAGGGGGTTTTTTCCTTATGAAACGGACAGCACAGCCAAAAATCGCGGCCGCGCTGGCGCAAAGGGACGCGCTCGCCTACGACAGCGACAAGATCGCTTGCATCACGAACAAGACGAACATCTTCTTCGCTAATGAGGGCCATGTGTTAGCGCGCACCCTTCCCTGTTGTTTTTTTTGCGACCGGAGCCGCTGCTTTTTCAGGCGCGGCGGCCATCTTTTTAGAGGCAATGCCACACGCCACCGAAGCCACCAACAGCGCAACAACCGTGGCCACGCGGCCAAAGCTTAAATCTTTGTATCCCACAACAAAAATGGCCAAACAAAACAGCGCCATAACGGCACAGAGTATGGCAATCCACTTCACATAGATAGCTTTATCTTTCATGGGGAAATCCTCCGCTTCCGCTCAATTTTTCTTAGTTTCCACTTTATCATATCGCAGGCGGTCTACTGTGGACCGGCCGCGAGCAACACGGCATCTGTGCAGGCGCACTTTGCGCTACAATACGGGGCAACACACACGATAAGGAGTTTCTATGTCAGCGTTATCCCCTGCAACCCCACCAGCAACAACGCCGTGCTCGCGCGCCAGCGATGCGGCAGTACCCTACCTTAACCTTGACCCCGCCATAGAAGCGGCCATTACCCGCGACCGCGCGCGGGGGTGGCACAACCCGCACCGCTTCGAGGATAGCGCCGTTGTGCGCCGGGCGGACGCCAACCACGACCAGGCCACCCTTACCCGGCCCGCCTTTGGGCGCGACATCGAAAAGATTATCAA
>JAVVPE010000044.1:6480-9624 GCA_036655915.1 Raoultibacter sp. | reverse complement strand
GTGCATTCGGTGCGCGTGCTCGATCGCCTTTTTAGGCGCAATATCAGCCTGCAAACACTTGATGGGGTGCTGTGCCACAACGGCGAATTTGCCCAACAGGTGCTGCGCATAAGCGACTTGGCCAGCTTTGAAGATTTCGACGCGAAGGTTCAGCGCTGCTACACCGACGAATCCACCATTAAAACGCTGTGCCCATCAACGCTTGAAGCCTGCGTTGTGCGCATAAGCGATATGATTGCCTACCTGGGAAAAGACCGTCAAGATGCGCTGGATATGGGCATCATCCATTCGCTTAGCGGCTTTGACACCACCGTTATCGGGCGCACGAATGCCCAGATTATCAACAACCTTACCGTCGATATCATCAACAACAGCTACGGGCGCGACCACATCGCGCTCAGCGAAGCCGTCTTCAACGACATAAAGCTGGCCAAGCGCCAAAATTACCAGCTTATCTATCACAATGAAGGCGTAATAACGGGGGCGGGCAACATCGTCGAAGAAATGTTTGGCGAAATCTACGAACGCCTGCTGGCCGATTGCCTGGCCCGCGATGAAGCATCCCCCCTGTTCAAGCATCACGTGCGCAACCTTGTGGAAAAATCCTTCACCATTACTGCGCAAAGCTACCTGGAAGAAGAACCCAACCAGATCGTGGTCGATTACATGGCATCCATGACCGACAGCTACTTTATGGCCTTATACGCCACGCTGTTTCCCGAAAGTGAAAAGCACATTATTGCGGCAGGCTATTGCGCCGATTTGTAACCTGGCCGCTGGCGGCTCAAGCCCAAGCCCCTCAACAGGTACTTTGCAAAAAGTATGAATATTTCCTGCACCAAATAGGGTTAGCGTGTGCACAAAGTGTGCCCATTGCCTGCATCCTGTGTGGTGGGCTTTAGGGCTTTGGCGCGAAAAGCTGGCACACAAGGCGGGCTTTGTTAACCTATATCTTCGAGTTTGACCGGAATCCTCTTTTTCCTACACTACCCGGCCACACGAAAGGATTTTGTTTTGAATAGACGCCCCCTGGGAGCCTCCCTCGCCTTGTGCGTGGCGCTTGCCGCCTGCGTGCTTGCACCCCTTGCTTTTGCCAACGAAGCGCCCGCTACACAAACCTTTCCCACCCCACCAGAAAAGCCCTCCCTTGTTGTTGTGGCACCGGCCACACCACCCGCACCTTCCGCCATCGCAGCGCCCATCCCCTTAGCCACAAGTGAAAGCGCTGCAGAAAAAGCACAGAAATCTTTGGAAACAACGCGCGCATTGGCCGCCGAAAAACAGGCTGAACGCAGCCGTTTGGCCGCCGCCAATAAAGAACTCAGCTGTGATCCGGCGCTGCTTGCTGCCATCGGCACACAGGAAACAAGCGGGCACAGCATCTGCTGTTCGGCCTTTGCGTGCGCCTACGGCGATGCCTTTGTAAAGGGCACAGCCAACAACCACGCCGCCTATGGGTGCACGATGTGCACCTGGCCGGGTTGGGGTGGCGGCAATTCTTCGTTTCGTGATGTGGGATCTTCTTCAGCGCTGCTGCGCGAAGCCTACGACCAGATTGCCGCAGGTAAACCCACGGTTGTGCACGTGAGTGCCAGCTATGGTGAACACTGGATTACCCTGATTGGCTACCAGGCAGCCACAAATCCCGATGCTTTAACGCTTGCCAACTTCATAGCGCTTGACCCCTGGGATGGCGCGCGCATCACCGCCAGCGACCGCTTCGCCCTTTACGGCGACAACTGCCAACATATTTCTTCGGCACAATAATCGCAGGTGATAAGCCTAGAACAAGGCTGCAAGACCGCAAGGCCAAACCCGCGAAAACCTTAGAGCGTCAGGTTTTCGCGGACGTAGGCAATGTTGGACATAACGGTGCTAATAAGCGCCTCCGTGCTTTCAAACTTTATCATGGGACGCAAAAACTCGACGAATTCCACCTTTATTTCCTGGCCATACAGGTCGCCGGAAAAATCGAGAATGTGCACTTCGCAGCTTGCGGTGGCCTCACCGGCAAAAACAGGCGAAACCCCCACCGAAACCGCTGCCTTATAGCGCGCGTGTGCCACCGTAGCAAAGCCGGCATACACCCCTTCACCCAACACGCGAAACGCAAAGGCGGGCGACAGGTTGGCGGTGTGAAAGCCCATATCGCGGCCTTGGCCACGCCCCGCTTCGACCACTCCCCGCAGATAATAGGGGCGACCCAAAAGCTTGTTGGCTTCTTGTATATCGCCCGCATCAAGCAGCAGGCGAATGCGCGTGGCCGTAATAGGTGCGCCATCGTCACTTTTAAGATCGTGAGCGCAAATCTGCGTGCCAAAGGGCTGTGCCCAGGCCTTAAGCTCAGCCACGCTGCCAGAAGCCTTCGCGCCAAAATGGAAATCAAAACCAACATGCAAATAGGCTGGTGCATGGCCGCCAAATGTTTTCTGCAAAAATTCCATCGGCGAAAGCGCCGCAAAATCCCGCGTAAAGGGCAATACCACCACCGCATCAACACCCGTAGTGGCAAGCATTTCCAAGCGATCGGCATTGGTGAGCAGCTTTTTTAGGCGATCGGGGTGAAAGGCTTCGTCGGGGTCGCTATCAAAGGTAAGGGCGATTGATCTGCCCTTTGCCGGCGCATCCGCCGCCGTTTGCTGGGCGCATCCCAGCAAAAAGCGATGGCCACGATGCACGCCGTCAAACACACCAAACGCGCAGGATGCCCCTTGAAATATCCGATAATCAAAATCGACAGCATCCGTTCTATATACCGGCACCACGGCACACCCCCACAGCAAAAATGCAGCGCGGTCGCAAAACGGCCGCCTGCTTATCGTATACGTATAAGGCCGCCAAAACGTTTTGTGCTACAACGCACACAATCTCGCCGTCGGCCAAAGGCTCACTTGCCTGCTGCAGCCCGTTGCTGCACGCGCACAGTTCAAAGGCAGCATCGGCAAAACGGGGCGCCGTATAAAAGGAACATTCTTGGGCACACAGTGCTTTGCCAAAACCGATGGCTTCGGCCTGTTGCGCATCGGCAAACATAACGCGCAGGCCCAAAAGTTTCACCGGGTCAAGCGCGGCGCGCGCACCAAGGGTTTCTAGCACATCCAAGTCAACGCAATCTTCCAGCGCAAGATCGCCCACCCGCGTGCG
>JAVVPE010000044.1:2516-6380 GCA_036655915.1 Raoultibacter sp. | reverse complement strand
CCCACCAAAGATTGCACGAAATTTTGGGCGAAGAAGGGGTCAAACACTTCATCGGGAACGGGCGCTGTTTCTAAAATTTCGCCTGCTGCATCGTCGGTTTCCGTTTGCACACCAAACACGATGTGCACGCGATACACCTTATCGTGCCCGGTCAGGTAATGGTCTAGCCGTGTGGCCGGCCCTATGCACACCGCCAAGGCACCCGTGGCCAAAGGGTCAAGCGTGCCGGTATGGCCCACGCGCCGTTCGCCGAATATGCGCCGCACACGGTTTACCACATCGTGAGAAGACATCCCGGCAGGCTTATTCACGCCCACAATCAGGCTTAAGCCTGATGTTCCCCGGGGCGCAGCCACAGCTTAGCCCCGCTGGGCACAGGTGCCCACAACTTCGGCCACCGCTTCGCGCAGGGCAACAATCGCCTGATCAAGGTTGCCCTTAAAGCTAAACCCGGCCGCAGCTTTGTGCCCGCCGCCCCCAAAGCGCGCCGCAATGGCGGCAACGTCGGTGGCATCTTTTGAACGCAGGCTCCCCCGCACTTCGGCGGCCTGTTCACGCAGCATCAAAGCGACGCGCACACCTTCCAACGAACGCAGTTCATCAATAAGCGGCTCAGCATCGGATTTGACCGCTTCGCACTGCGCAAAATCTTCCAGGGTAAGGTAGGAAAACGCAAAGCCGGTTTCCCGGTCAAAGTTAAGATGATTTATAGCGCGCTGAAACAGCAGAAGCGATGCAAGGCTGCGATTTTGAAACACTTCCCGCGAAACATCGGAGGGCTTAGCGCCCGCCGCCACCATTTCGGCAGCGGCAACAAAGGCTTCTTGCGTAGTATTTTGAAACTGAAAGCGCCCTGTATCGGTAACAAGGCCCGTATAGGCGCAGGTGGCCATATCCGCAGAAACCCCAACCCCCAAGTGCTTTAGCAATTCCCACATAATCATCGTGGTGGAAGGAGCATCGGGGTCAACGTAGTTAAGCTGCGCCATAGAATCATCGCGCGCGTGGTGATCAAGCGTGATGGTAAGCGCACAGCGCGCCTGCACTTCGGCACCCAAACCCAGGCGTTTTATGCTGGGCACATCGCAGGCCACAAACACATCGGCCGCACCTTCAAAAGCACTTGCCGGCACACAGGCTTCCACGCCGGGCAAAAAGCGCAGCACCCCTTCAACAGGTTCATCTTTGGCCAACACGCAAGTGACTGTTTTGCCCAGCGCACGCAGCGCCCACGCCAGCGTTAGCTGCGAGCCCAAGCAATCCCCATCAGGGCTTACGTGGCCGCACAGCACGACGCTTTGCGCAGCTTTAAGCGCGGTGGCCACCTGTTCTAGCGTGGTGTTAGTCTGCGGCGTTATCATGGGTGTTCCTTACCGCATCGCGCGCTAAAGCGGTGGTGATGCGTTCTGCTTCATCGACGCTGGTATCCAACATGAAGCGCAGCTGGGGGGCAATGCGCCACGAAAGCTGCTTGGCCATCAGCGTGCGAATGCGCCCGGCAGCCGTTAAAAACGCCTGCTGGGCACCCTCGTAGCGCTCGGGTTCCGTGGTGTAAAACACGTTGCACACGCTGCGGTCATAGCTGACTTCGCAACCGGTGATGCTCAACATTTCCAAACGCGGATCCGAAATTTCAAACAGCAGGATGCTCGCGATAATCTCGCGTGCCTGCTCGTTCACTTTTCTGCTGGAAGAACTCTGCTTCATACCTTATTCCGTTCTCTCAACCTCGACGACACGGAAGCCTTCAATGGTGTCGCCCAGCTTGATATCTTGGTAACCGTTGATGCCGATGCCGCATTCATAGCCACTCTTGACCATTTTCACGTCTTCTTTGAAGCGGCGCAGGCTGTTGATGGTGCCTTCAAACACCACGGTGCCGTCGCGCACAATGCGCACCTGGTCATCGCGGGTAATTTCGCCTTCGGTGATGTAGCAACCGGCAATGGTGCCAATCTTGGGAACCTTAAAGGTTTCACGCACTTCGGCGATGCCGGTATCTTTTTCCACAATATCGGGGGAAAGCAGGCCAACACGCGCGGCATTGATTTCCTCGATGGCCTGATAGATAACGCGATACAGGCGAATATCCACCTTTTCTTTTTCGGCGGCCACACGCGTTTTGCCCGTGGGACGCACGTTGAAGCCGATGATGATAGCATCGCTGGCAGCGGCTAAGGCCACGTCAGTTTCGGTGATGCCACCCACGGCCGAATGGATGATATTGATGTGCACTTCGGATTGATCCATCTTTTCAAAGGCATCGCGCAAAGCTTCGATAGAACCGCCCACATCGGCCTTGACCACCAGGTTCAAATCGGTGGCGTGACCTTCCTTGATGCGCGCGAACAAATCGTCCAAGCTGATGTGCGATTTGGCTTCCTGTTCGGCCAAGCGCTGGCGCAGCGCACGTTCTTCGGCCAGCTTGCGGGCATCGCGTTCATCTTCATAGACGCGGAATTCGTCGCCGGCCATCGGCACGGCACTCAGCCCCAAAATTTCAACCGGATCAGCGGGGAAAGCCTCTTGGATGTGCTTGCCGCGCGGGTCGATCAAGGCGCGCACACGACCATACGACGTGCCCGCAACCACGACATCGCCCGCATGCAGCGTGCCGCGATGCACCAGCATGGTGGCAATGGGACCGCGACCTTTGTCCAAGTTTGCTTCGATAACAAAGCCCGATGCGGGGGCATCGGAATTGGCGCGCAGTTCTAGCACATCGGCCTGCAGCAAAATGCTTTCCAGCAAATCGTCGATATGCAGGCGCTTTTTGGCCGAAACATCCACGAACATGTTGGTGCCACCCCATTCTTCAGGGATGATGCCGTATTCCGTCAGTTCCTGGCGCACGCGGTCGGGGTTAGCGCCCGGCTTGTCCACCTTGTTAACGGCCACCACGATAGGCACTTCGGCGGCCTTGGCGTGGTTGATAGCTTCAATGGTTTGCGGCATAACGCCGTCGTCTGCCGCCACAACCAACACCACAACGTCGGTCACTTTTGCGCCGCGCGCACGCATGGCGGTAAAGGCTTCATGGCCGGGGGTATCGATAAACGTCACCTGGCGGCCGTCCAAATCGACCACCGATGCGCCAATGTGCTGGGTGATGCCGCCGGCTTCGCTTTCGGCCACACCCGTGGAACGGATGGCGTCAAGCAGTGATGTTTTGCCGTGGTCAACGTGGCCCATAACGGTTACCACAGGCGGGCGCGGCTTCAAATCTTCTTCGCGGTCGTTGTAAACCACCACAAATTCTTCTTCGGGCGAAACGACGCGCACGGTGCGACCCATGTCGTCGGCAATAAGTTCCACCAGTTCATCGGGCATAGATTGGGTAAGGGTTAAAACCTGACCCAGCAAAAACAGGCGCTTGATAACATCGTTGGGGGCCACGGCCAACAGTTCGGCAAACTTGGCAACCGTCGTGCCCTGCGGAATTTCGATGGTGGATTCATCCAGCACCAAATCGGGGTCAAGGCCTTTATCGATGGCATCTAATTCGGCTTTTTCGCGCGCTTCGGCCACACGCTTTTCCTTGCGCTTCTTGCGACGGCCTTCGCCTTCGTGCGTGGCAGCTTCCACAGCAGCGCGCGCTTCGGCCAACACCTTATCGCGTTGCAGCTTTTCGGCCTGCACCGCCATCTGCGCATAGCGATCTTCGCTTGAGGCGTTAGCGTTTAATTCGGGCACATCGGGCTCAAAGTTGTGACCTTTTTCGGGGGCGGCAGGTTTTTTGCCCGGCTTGGGACCAGCCACCTTTTTCGCCTTGGCAACAACCTGTGATTTCTCGGTTTTTATGCGCTCTTTTTCGCTTTCAATCTGCGATAACAGCGACCCAAAGGCGGAAGCCGATTTTTTACC
>JAVVPE010000044.1:0-2416 GCA_036655915.1 Raoultibacter sp. | reverse complement strand
GCAGCCTTTTGTTCTTCAGCAAGCTTGGCTGCTTCCTCATCTTCGAGTTGGCCGGCACGCTGCTTGATTTCGGGCGCAAGATTCTTGCGGATTTTTTCCACATACGGGTCGGCAAGAACGCTCGCGTGACTTTTTGCGGGGATTTTCATCTCCAACAAGCGGTCAAGCAAATCCTTGCTGCTTATCCCGAATTCCTTCGCCAACTCATGTACTCGCATGCTGGCCATATACTCTCCTCATCTATCCTTGCATCTGGCGTATCGCAACACGCAGACCCTCTGCGATACGTTCATAGTCGTTACTTGCCAGCGGCGTTTTGAGCGCTTTATCCAAGCGCCGCGTTTTGCGCGCTGCCTCAAAGCAAGGCAGCGAACATACATACGCCCCCCTACCAGCGGTTTTGCCCGTAGCATCAAACGCGATTACGCCCTCTTTGGCCACAATGCGAAAAAGGGACGCTTTGCTGGCGCTTTTTGAACACGCCACACAGCGGCGCTGCCTTTTTTCTTTGGGGGGGTTGGGGGCAATCGCGGTCATAGTTTGTGGCGCCTATTCTTCTTCGCTTGCGGCATGCACGCCACAAAAACGCAGGCCGGGGCGTGCGTGGTTGCGGCAGCGAACGCCGTCTTCACCAATGTGGGCACACAAGCCATCTTCATCATCCAGCAAAAGATCCTCATCCATAAGCGCGTTGTCGGTGGCTTTGGGCTCACCGGCAAACGAAGCGGATTTGATATCGATGTGCCACCCGGTCAAACGGGCTGCCAGGCGCGCATTCTGGCCTTCCTTGCCAATGGCCAGCGAAAGCTGATCGTCGGGCACGATAACGGTGGCATAGTTTGTTTCTTCATCTATAAGCACGCGAGTTACCTTGGCGGGCGACAAAGCGTTGGACACGTAGGCAGCAGGGTTTTCGCTCCACTGAATCACGTCGACGCGTTCGTTGCGCAATTCCTCAACCACCATGCGCACGCGCGAGCCCTTAGGGCCAACGCACGCGCCCACCGGGTCAAGGTTGGGTTCGCGGCTGGAAACAGCAATTTTGGAACGCGCACCCGGTTCGCGGGCGATCGATTTGATTTCCACCATGCCGTCATAAATTTCTGGCACCTCAATTTCAAAGAGGCGGCGAATCAAATCGGGGTGCGTGCGCGAAACAACGATGGCAGGACGCGCCTGTTCGCTGCGGGTGCGCGGCGCATCGGAATGAGGATCACGCACTTCGATAATCAGCGTTTTAAGGCGTTGGTTGTGGCGATAGTGTTCGTTGCCGGGGCGTTCGTTGTGTTCGCTGGGGTTGCGCTTTGTGTCGTAGTGCGGCAGTTCGGCTTCCACGCCATCACGAATTTTGATGATGGTAAAATCGGGCGTGCCCTGCAACACGGTGCCCGTAACCAGATCGCCCACGCGGCCGGCGAATTCTTCGTAGATACTTTGGCGGCCCGCTTCGCGCACAATGGACGCGATGACGTTTTTGGCATTTTGCGCGGCGATGCGGCTGACGTCTTCCGGCGTCACATCGCGTTCTTCAAATTCGGCGTACTCGTCGGTTTCGGGGTCGGGTTCGCCCACCGGCACCAATTCATACACATAGATGTGGCCCGTGGAACGGTCGATGGTAACGCGCGCATCCCACTCCAAATCCAAAATATGCTGATAGCTCTTCGCAAGCGAAGATTCCAGGCGCTCAATCAGGTAAAACTCGTCAATTTTGCGCTCGTGCGCCAATGCCTGCAAGGCTTCAATCAACTCTGAACTTGCCACAGTCTGCATCCTTTCCTATGCGCTGAAATCAATGGAAGCCTTTATGCGGGCTTTTTTGATTTCATCCAATGCGATTTTCTGCGTGACACCTTCAACATCCAGCAACACGGTGTCGCCTTCAATGCCTGCTAAAATGCCACTCCATTTACTTCTGCCTTCAATCGGAGCCACCGTTTGCACCAGCACGGTTTCGCCCGCATAACGCGCGAAATGTTCGGGGGTGCGCAAGGGGCGGTCGATGCCCGGCGATGATACTTCCAAGGTGTAGGCCCCGGGGAAGGGGTCAAGAGCATCCAAGGTTTCGTTGATCCACACCTGCGAACCGGACAGCTCATCGAAGCTGACGCCCTGCGGTGTGTCGATATAAACCCTGATGGTTGGCGCTTTTTTGGCGCCCACAATCTCCACCGTTACAATTTCAATACCCTGTGCCTGGGCTTGCGGCGAAAACGCATCCAGCAGGCTTTGTTCTTTTTTACCGAGCACGTTTCCTCCTTAAAGTATCCCAGAAACAAAGAAAGCGGGAGCATGCCCACTTTCTCGAAGTTTCGAAAGTATTGTGCGTGCCGAAACACGCTTGATTCAATTTATACCATATCGCAGCCCCCTTGCCTAGAGAAACCCCCCACCTGCACCGTCTTCACACAGAATT
>JAVVPE010000043.1:0-13343 GCA_036655915.1 Raoultibacter sp. | reverse complement strand
ACGACGATTCATCGAACGAACCGCCCCTAAAATCGGATACACTCACTTTGTCGGGGAGTGATGCCGATCCAGTGATTGACGGAAAACCCAAGGATATCTCAACCCCGGTTGACTGTTCTTTGCCGTTTAGCACGATGCCCCCTACTGCAATACTCTCGCCGGAGCCGTAGAGGCCCGACTTGTCGAGCGTGGGCATCGCAGGAGTAAACGGCTCCTTCTGGCCCTGACTGGAAGGCGACGCGCACGCGCCAAGGGAAAACAGCGCAATCCCAAGAGCGACCACGATTGCAATTCTTTTGAAGTTGCCGGCGAAGGCGGCGATAGCGCTGCCCATCGCCATCACAAGCGCGAAAACCGTAACCAACGCACATGAGAACACTTTCTTTGATTTAACTGAATCTTTCATGGTAAACCCCTTCGCGCAGACCCAAGACCCATCATCGGGTAGCTTTGCACCCCGATGAGATTCTATTGCCTACGCCCTCATGATTGACTTAGAAAAAAAGCGTTGCACCAATCGGTAGATGGCTTAGCTGCGGGGGGTGTGAGAGGCTTTTTTGTGCGCGGCGCAGATGGTTTGTTCCAGGGCGAGCAGCCCAGCGGCTTCGAAGTGATAGCTTACTACTTGGGGCTGGGTGCAATTGGCTGAAACCTGCTGTTCGACGCGGACGAAGGCGAAATCTGCGGTTTCGTAGCCTTGCGAGAGGATGGCGTAGGCGTAACAGGTGGCCTGCAACAGGTGCTTTTCCTGTAGTTGATCGGGCGATTCTTCAGAGGATCCCCCCGTTTTGTAATCGATAACAAACGCGCGCCTGGCTTCGGCATCGCTGCACAGCAGGTCGATTTCGCCCTCCATGAAAAGAGGGGTGCCCTCATTGGCAGCGCTGTTGCCGCCCTTGCCATGGCTGGGGTTGCCGGCAAGTTGTACGAAGAAGGGAACTTCGGCACGCATGGTGGCGTAGCTTTGTGCCTGGCGCGCGGGTTCGCTGGCAAACCAACGCGCCAGCGCGGCATCGAGACGCGCGCGCGCCGTGCCCACAACACCATAAAGACCCGCGATGGCGTCAATGCGCTGCTTATTCGGTGCGACCAGGCGACCGCCCTGTTCGGGCGCACTTATCACAGCATACTGGGCGATGCGATGAAACGCCGTGCCCAAATCGGTTGCTGCAACAGGGCCAGCCAAGGCGCTCGCTTGGGCCGTAGGCGCGGCGCTGCCATCGTCGTGCTTGTTGTGTGCGGTGGAATTTTCGCAGGCAGCAATGCCCGAATAAGAAAACACATCCTCGCGCAGCTTAAGAGGTGTGTAGGCCAAAGTTTTCTGCAAAGGCAGCACAGGGATGCACACCGTGGCCACTTCCTGCGCATCTGCGCAGGTCTGCTGCGTATCGCTGGTCGCACCACCACTGCCTTCCTCTTCCCCGTCACCCTGTTGTGCGCCCTCGTCTGCCCCCACTCTGATGCGAGCGAAATGGGCCGGCGCGCTGCCACCATAGGCAAGCAGCGCCTCTTCTTCGGGGAAATCGGCGTCGCCGCACAGGGCGCTGCGCAGGGCGTTAAGGAGCGGATTGCGTTTGGCGTAGGTGGCAAAAATATCCTTCGTCGGCTTTACAATACCGCCCACTATCAGGCATTCGCTCGCACGCGTGAGCGCGACATAAAGGCGCCGCTTGCCTTCGGCGGCCTCTTCTTTGGCCTCAAGTGCGCGCAGAACGCAGCCGAAACTTGCGGGGTCGCCTGCCGCAGCCGGATCGGCAAGAAGGTCGGGCAAAAGGTCGGGTACAACATAGGCGTAATCGCCTTTCACGGGTGACTCAAAAGCGCTGCTGTGCGCCAAAAGTTGCAGATAGAGCGCGCCTTGAAACGCAAGGGTACGCAAAGCACCTGCCGGCGGCGTAAGCGAATCGTAGGCGGCAACCGCAACAAGAGGAAACTCTAAACCCTTCGATTTATGGATGGTCATGATGCGCACGGCATTCTGGTTTTCAACGGCAAGAGAGCCTTGCCCGTCTTTCACACCAGCCGCCATCATCGCGCCAAAATCGCGCGCCACCTGCGCCATGCCGTAGCCGGGCTTTTGTTCCAAATCCTCGATCTGGCGCAGCGCTTTAAGAATATTGGAAGCCACCGCACTCCCCTGCACACCCTGGGCTTCCAGGCGCGCAAACCATCCCGCGTCAATGACAAACTGCAGGATAATCTGCGAGGGACGCTGGGTAACAAGCGCGTGGCGTGCGCGCGCAAACAGTTCGGCCGCCTGCTGCAGCAAGGCAGAATCGCCGGCTTCCACCTGGTAAAGGCCCCGGTCAATCGAGCGCCGCTTCAGCTTGCCCTGTTCATCCACGCCGGTGGCAAGCTGTATAAAATCGTCGGCTGAAAGCTGCAGCAGCGGGCTGCTGAGCACCGAAAAAAGGGCTTCGGTATGGGCGGGGTTGGCCAGCGCTTGCACAAGATTGCCGATGACCTTGACCTCTTGTGCCTGGTAAAATGTCGAACCGCCCACCATGATGCACTCGAAGCCTTCAGCGCGCAAAGCCTCCGCATACACCGCAGCGTTTGACATGGCTCCCAGCAACACCACCATTTCGTTTGCCGCATGGCCCGCAGCGCGCAGCGCCGCAAAACGCTCGGCGATGCCCCGTGCTTCGGCCTCCACGGCCGCGAGTTTTTTTCCCGTCGTATAGGTTGTTAATTGGAGGTCGATGCGCGGGGTGCTGCCTTTATACACACCGCGTTCGGCGCGTGCCGGTTGCAGATCGAGAAAATCGCTACCGAATACGCTTTCCTGCGCGCAGATGTGGCGCACAAAAGCCAAAATATCACCATGGCTGCGAAAGTTGTCGTCAAGCTGCACGCAAAGAGCCTGCGGGCCAAAAGCTTGCATGCGTGCGCGCTGTGCCTGGTAGATGTGGACATCTGCCCCACGAAAGCGATAGATGCTCTGCTGTGCATCGCCCACCGTGCACAGATGTTCAATACCGGTAAGTTTTGTAATCAAATCTATTTGCATCTGGTCGGTATCTTGAAATTCATCGACCATGACCAGCTTAAATTGCTTGCGATAGCGATTGGCAAGGGTGGGGTGTTCGGTCAATACGCGCAATGTGGTGCGCAAAAGGCCGTTTTGATCGAGTGCGGCGCGATCGGCAAGCAGGCGATCGTAGGTGTGCATAACCTCATGGGCAAGGTCCATGAGGCTTTCCGTATAGTGGCGACCCAGGGTGGCGTTTGCGTTGCTATACACCTTATCAAGCGTCTGCTGCGAGAGGGTTGCCGCCTGCTTTTCTTCTTCGCCACCAAACAAAGCGATGCGATCAATCCCTGCCACTACACCCATAAATTCTTCGAGGTTTTGGCTGCCCGATTCTAAGAAGCGCTGCAGACTTTCGCACGCCGCCAAAGCAGACGTGGCGGCATTGCTTATTTTCACGCCCGCTTTTGCGCTCATCTTCGCTTCGGCAAGAAGATGCACCGATTCGTAGGCCTCCAGCAGCTCACGCGCCATCTTTGAGGGGGCTGTAGGTGCCGGACCCAAACAGACGGCATCGAGTCCCGCCTCAAACGAAGCGCACTCCTTAAGCAGGGTATTGAGCAATCCCGCCACCGAATACGCCGTGTTTTTGTTGGTGCCATATTCGGCGAACAGCGCAGAAAAGCGACTGTTTTGAGCTTCGTTTTCGCAGCGCAGCACTTCATCGATTGCTTCGGCGCGCAGCTGGCTTGCCTCAAAATCGAGGACTATGGTGAAGGCCGGGTCGAGGCCGCATTCAAGGGCGTTTTCGTGCAAGATGCGCGAACACATGCCGTGAATCGTTGAAATCCAGGCCCCGTCCACTTTGAGCGCTTCTTCAAACAAGCCCTCAGCGCGCAGAGCCGAACGCACGCGTGCCTTTATTTCAGCCGCGGCCTTTTCCATAAAGGTGATGGCCAACACTTCATCTATCGAAGACAGAGCAGGTCCGCTTTGGGGCGAAAGCGCATAGGCAATACGTTGTTGCAGCGTAAATGTTTTGCCTGACCCTGCGCCCGCAGAAATAAAAAGCGGACCTTCTAGGTGCTCGACGCTTTGCCTTTGCGCAGCGGTAAACCTTGTCATATCCATTACGCGCGCCTCGCTTCGCACAGGGTGACCGGGCAATAGGTGCACACTTTTTCCGTGTGCGGGCAGGGCTGAATAAGACCCGCCTGCAAAACGCCCAGGCGCTCGGCAATGAGTGCTTCGGTGCAATCGAGCAGATCGGGGAAGGAAGCTAGGTGCGCATAGTGCGACCCATTGCGTTTTTCGTGTATGCCGGGAAGGTCGGCCGGACCCAAAACGCTGCCGTCGTAGGCACCGTAGAGCCCCGGCTTCAAAACGCAAGTGTAAAGCGCGCCCACGACCTCTAGCCCAAGCACTTCGCGTACCACCTGGGCGTATATGAGTGTTTGAATTTTGTGCGGCAGCACGAACTGCTCACCCTGCGCGGGCAAGGCATGGTAATCGTCGTTGAGCGTGCTTTTGTAATCGATAACAACCGCCTGGTTGCGTTCGTTGACATCGATGCGATCGATTTGCCCTAGCAGATTAGCCCCCGCGTAACTGATGGGGGCAACATGGCCAAACTGCCACTCGAAATAGCTTGGCGTAAACCCGGGCAGCAGCGCGCTATCGCGCACAAGAAATTCCTGCAACTGGCGCTTTAATTCCTCTTGCTGCCGCACTTCCCAGGGGCCAAGCGCGATAAGCGGATTGCGATTGGGGGCAAGCTGGGGCTGGCGCGCCGCTTCCTCATCGAAAAGTTGCGCCAAAAATTCCTGTGCAGCCGCCATGCTTTCCTGCCTTGGTTTCGCCACGCCCGCCCGCTCGGGAAACTCCTGGTAGAAGCGCTGCAGCACCGTATGGGCAAAGTTGCCTTTTTCGATGCCCCCAAAACCTGCATCGGGCACGGCCAGGCCAAGACGCCGCAGCGAAAACCACTTGTAGGGGCATTCCAAATAGCTTTCGATGGCCGAAGGGGAAAGATCCATCCCGGCATAGCTGGCACCTTGCGCATAGAGGCGCGGCAAAACAATGCGGCCGCTGTTGCGCGGGGAAAGCTGCCCCGTTAAAGGCAGGGGCACACGCTGTGTGGCCGCATCGGCAGCCTGGGCAGCATCGCTACCGCAGAGGTTTTTTGAGAAGTGCTCTTCTCCCGCCTGCACAGCAAACGGCAGCAAGCCCGCGGGCAAGCCTGTCACGCGATCGAGTTCGGAAGCGTCGGTGGGATTTACGCGATAGCAATCGATTGCATCTTCAAAAACGACGGCCGGATAGGCGGGTTCGGCCTGTTCATTGTTGAGCGCGCGCTGGAAAATAAGCGTATCTTGCGGAAGTGCGCAGGCGGCAAAAAAGTGAGCCCGCACGCGCTGCAAAGGATCGGGAGTGTGCGTGTACCCCAACTTTTCAAACAGCAGATCTTTAGAGCTGCGCGCCACACCAACGCCATAATCAGTCGCATTCAAATCGGCCACCACAAGTGTGGCAAGAGAGCCGCGCGTGCACGGGGCTGCCCAAGCCGCCTGGGCAAGCGTCGTAAAATGCACGCAGGGGCACGCCCCGAGCGCCGTATGAACGCTGATGGATTGCGCTTGCAGCACGCCTGCGGCCGCAGCAAAATCAAAACCAAGCGCGCGCGCCTGAGCGCACACCTGCTGGGCTGTGGCAAGAGCGGAAAGCTGTTCGGCGCGAAACGTTTCCGACCCCACAAAATGGGACAGAAAGAATTGCGTGGCAAGGGCAAAGGCTTCATCGGGGCGCCCCGCCTCAAACGATCCGATAAGCGGTGCGGCAAGTTCCGGCGCATAATCGCACAGATCATCGAGAATGCCTTCCCGATCAATGCCGCGATGACCGCGCCACTTCGCATCGAGGGCATAGGCCATGCGCACGCTCATATCCGAAAGCGGGCTTAAAGCGTAATCGCTCGCAGCAAAGGTGTCGGGGTGCGAAGCCTCATCCCCAAGCGCCATCAGGGCAACAAGGGCACGGCCGATGGCCACTTCGCCGAAGCGGCGATTATACGATGCGGCCGAAGCAATACCCGCCGTTTCAAGCCAGGGGGCAATGGTGTAGAAAAGCGCCGCTGGATCACTGCAGGCAACAACAAGGGGTTTATCGGGGCTGGGCGCCAGTTCAATCAGGGTGTCGGCAAGCAGGGAAGGTGCCGCATAGCGCCCCGCAGGCAGCAAAAACCGCACCGCACCCGTGGCGCGCACGGGGTGTGCGGCGTCGGGATGAAAAAGCGCCGCACAGAAAGCCTGCAGCTCGGGCGCACGGGGTGCCGGGGGGTGCGCAACGTCGTGTTCGCGCAGCGTAGCCGCACCCTGCGCTGCAAAAACCGCTGCAAGTTCGGCCGCTGCATCGAAGGAGGAATCCGGCGCAGTTTGCACAACAAACGCCACCTCTTCGTGTGCGGCAAAGCGGGCAAAGGCGCAGGCAGAAGCCGCATCCAGGGCAGAAAACCCCTCGCAGATGAAAGAGGGGGCCTGCCTGTTTGCTTCAAACAAAACCATAAGCGCCTGCCCCGTTTCGCATAAAGAGCGCCGCTCAAGCTCTTCAAAATAACGGTGGGCAACTAACAACAATTCAGCTTCGGCAGTGGTGGGCGCAAAGCCGTCGGGATACACCCCCGAACACGCAGCGCTAAAAGCGGCTAACCCCGCGCCTTCGGCCACCGCGCTAGCAATCAGCTCGACCATGCCTGCCGTGGAAGCGATATGCTGCGCTTCGCCTGCAACATGAGCCTCTTCAAGCAGGCGCTGCACCAGCAAATCGCGCTGCACCGGCGAAACAAGCGTGCAGCCGTTGCCGTAGAGTTCCCAGGTATCGGCCACCCAAGCGCTCAGCGTGGTAAGCGTCACGCCAAAGCGCGCACAAGACGCTGCAGCGGCCAAGGCTTTGCGCCGTGCCAGCACCGCAGCATAGGTGGGCAGCAGCCAAACGACGGCGTTTTTAGCCGACCCATCGGCCGCCGCCTGGGCAATGCGCTCGCTTGTTGCCAGGGAGTTTGTTGTTGTAATAAGGCGTAAAGTCATGATGAAATCATACTACATAGTGCGCAAGGATAGGCCACCTTGCAAAAAGACCCAGCGTTTTACACCGGGTCTTTTTTATTTTGCGCACAGGTGAAGCGCTTGGTTCTTAGAGGTTTTTCGAGCCTTCGACGCGGCCTTCCAGATATGCCCAGTTGGCAGCAACGTCGTCTTTCATTTCTTGCAGCAGAGCTTCGTTGCCCGGCTTGAACAGGTGCTTGAAACGACCCTGGGGCTTCAAGAAATCTTCCAGTGGACGCTCGTCTTTTTCGCGCACAGGAGTAAGCTTCCACACGCCATTTTCGATTTCGAAGATGGGCCAGAATTTTGTCTGAACAGCCAAACGGCAGATTTCCGTCGTCATATCAGAAGCCATACGCCAGCCGCGCGGGCACGGAGCCAGCACGTTGATGAAGGCGGGACCTTTGACTGCGAAGGCTTTTTCGGCCTTGTTCACCAAATCGCGCCAGTTGCCCACCGTCGCCTGAGCAACATAGGGAATGCCGTGAGCAGCCATGATGGAAGTAAGATCCTTGCGCACCTGCGGCTTGCCCTGCTGAGCCACGCCCACTTCAGCGGTGGTGGCCCAAGCGCCCTTCGGCGTAGCACCCGATCGCTGGATGCCCGTGTTCATGTAGGCGCCGTTGTCGTAGCACACATAGACCATATCGTGGCCACGTTCCATGGCACCAGAAAGCGACTGGAGGCCGATGTCGTAGGTGCCACCGTCGCCGCCGAACGCAACAAATTTTATTTCTTTGTCGGCGGGAATTTTGCCCCCCGCCTTCATGCCCTTGAAAGCAGCTTCAACACCGGACATGGTGGCGGCACTATTTTCAAAAGCGTTGTGAACAAAGGGGATGTTCCAGGAATCGTAGGGGTAAATGGTCGTCGAAACTTCCAGACAACCCGTTGCGCACCCGGCGACAACCTGGGCATTTTCGCCTGCACCCATAAGCACTTGACGCACCGCGATCGAAGCGCCGCAGCCACCGCACAGACGATGACCCGGAGCCAAAGATTCGGGGCGATTGGATAATTCTTTAATGTTTGCCATCTGCTGCCCCCTAACCTTGGATACCGAGATAGGTCAGTTCGCTCTTGCGCGTACCTGCCGCGCATTCTTCGAGCTCACCGAATACTTGCTTCATCTGGTCAAGCGTCACATCGGCGCCGCCCAGACCCGTCACATAGTTGCTGACCGGCACGTTCATGCCAGCCTTGTAAAACGCGCCGACAACTTCGCCACCAAGCGGGGCGTAATCGGCACCAAAAGAATCGCTGCGATCAAACACTGCAACAGCCTTGGCGCCCTTGCAGGCTTCAGCGATTTGAGCACCGGGGAAGGGACGGAAGATGCGCGGACGAACCACGCCGACCTTCTTGCCTTCGGCGCGCATTTGACGTGCAGCAAAACGCGCATTGCCCGCCAGGGAACCCAGCACAACCACGATGAAATCGGCATCTTCGGTGCCCCAGCAGTCAACCATGTCAAAGGGGCGACCGCAGATTTCAGCCCAGGCCTTGCCGTGTTCTTCAATAACGGCGGCGGAAGCTTCCATAGCGTTGCGCTCAACTTTTTTGACCTTCATGTAGGTGTCGCCCAAGTTGGCAAACATGCCCTTGCCCACCGGATTATCCGTATCAAGCAACGGCATCGTGGGCGTGTAGGTGCCCACAAACTTCTGCACGGTTGCGTCGTCTTCCATTTCGCAGCGCTCCATTGCGTGCGTGGTGACAAAGCCATCGAGCGTGGTCATAACCGGCAGCAGCACGCGATCATCTTCGGCAACCTTAAACGAAATGACCGTGTTGTCGTAAGCTTCCTGCGCCGTTTCGGCGAACATGATGATCCAGCCGGTATCGCGCGCGCCCATGATGTCGGAATGATCACCGTGGATGTTGATGGGTGCCGAAAGCGCACGGTTGGCGTTGGCCATGACGATCGGGCAACGCATGCCCGAAGCGATGTGCAATTCTTCCCACATCAGCGCCAAACCTTGCGAACTGGTAGCCGTTGCCACGCGCGCGCCCGCCGCAGAAGCGCCAATGCAGGCTGAAAGCGCGGAATGTTCGGATTCAACGGTGACGTATTCGGTATGCACCCTGCCATCGGCCACAAACTTCGCGTAGTTTTCCACGATTGTGGTTTGCGGTGTGATGGGGTACGCCGCCATGACATCGGGGTCAACCTGGCGCATCGCGTCGGCGACCATCTGATTGCCCGTAGCGGAAAAGGCCTTATTCTCGCTCATATTATGCCTCCCTCGCTTCGCTCTCGGAGATCATTTCCAGAGCTCCGAATTTACATTCAGCAACACAGACACCGCAACCCTTGCAGTGGTCGTAGTCGATACCCGTCATGGCGCCATCGGCAACTTCGATGGAAGAATCGGGGCAATAAGCCCAGCACAACATGCAATTTTTGCAAGCGTCCTGCGACCAGATGGGTCGTTCGCTGCGCCAACCGCCAGTGATATAGAGTTTGGAATTGCCCGCATCGGGGCACGCGACGCCGATGGGGAAATCGCTGGGCTTCCAGTGATCGAACGTGGTCACATCATAGGTGCTCATAGCGAAACCTCCTCATACGCGCGATCGACGCTGGCAATATTCGCATCGACCATTTCCTTGGCGAATTTCTTGCCGAAGGTGATAATCAAACGCTCCTCGACCTTTTCCTTGGGAAACATTCCCGTAATCTTGGAAAGAGCACCGACGAGCGGAGTGTTGGGCATATCCTTTTTGATGGTGTCCATGGCAATACCGGTAGCATCGACCACCGCAACCTTCACGGAATCCGCAACACCGAGCTTTTTGCGCGCAGCGGCAACATCCATCTGCGTATTCAGAAGCACCGTGCCGTTGTCGGGCAGGCCTTCCGTCACGTCGATGGCGTCGAGCAGCGTGTCATCCAACACGATGACGATATCCGGGTTGGTAATATTGTTGTGCACTTCGATGGGCTCACTGGATACGCGCGTGTAGGCCTTCAAAGGCGCACCCGTGCGTTCCGGGCCGTATTCGGGCATCGCCTGAATGTAGGAACCCGCTAAAAGTGCCGTGTCCGCAACCAGCTTGGCCGCAGTAACTGCACCCTGACCAGCACGTGCATGCCAACGAATTTCGGTCAGCTGAGACATACCTCTCCTCTCGCTTGGGTTTGTGGTGCTACGCATATTAGACATAACGTTGCTAATAATACCAGCGCTTTCGCACACTGAAGTGGAAAATGCGCCGTCACGCTTTCGAGGGCGCGCCGCTTCGGTAAGTGGAAATTTATGTGAGCAGAGCGTGGAGAGGATGTCTCGGTAACACTATTCTTTTTTATCCAAAAAAGGAAATGCGATAGATTCGTAAACGTAATTGCTATTCAGCCAAAAACACTGCTTGGTCATCATCCGCCCATCTGGCAGTTCCGATGCATCGTTTTCAATATTGCCAACAATGGAGCCATTCTCGAAGCGATAAGCTCTCTTGCTTGCGTGGGGCCGGACGTGTGCTACTGCGTTATCCCTTTCCCCGGGAAGATTGTTTAGATAACGCACGCCCTTGCTCACTTTTTGTGGGGTAATTTTCACGCCGTCAAAAATTATTTCCCGTGTTTTCTCCCAACATTTACGCACTTCCTCTAAATCCTTATAAGGCATGTTCCAAACTTTTGCCCCTTCAAGAACACATAGATTTCCCTCTTTTCGCCAGATTATAAAAAGAAATCTAGTTTCTTCGAGATAGTCCAATAAGGCAGAATCATCCCAATCTTCTTTTAGCAAATCGGCAAACTCAAAAGCAGGAAAAGAAACGCTTTCCTTAACCCCTCCTGCTTCTTCCACTTTGATAGATTTGACCACCATATTGGCTTTCTGCAACTCTTCAGCCCCGTTGCTTGAAACGCCAAGCATGCAAAAAACAAGCTCTGACCAACGCGATTTACTTCCCTTGAGTTCTTTTTTGAACCGTAAGCAAAGCTCTTCGTCGGTCATGCCAACAAAACCATTAATCTTCTCAATCAAAAGCTCGTCGAAAGATTTACCCTCTAAATCGCGAGAATCTGCAATGATTTTCTGTCCGTAGGCGGAGGAGCTAGAAGAGATATCAGCATCAGGGAAGATATACTCATGCAAAATATAATCCATGTAGCTGCGCTTGAAACTAAAGGCACGTTTCTTTGCGGGAACTTTAGGGGCGTATTGCTTCTGAGGTACCCACATCGTCGCCTCCGACGCACCCTTTGTTGCTGCCGAAAGATAAACGGTGTCAGACTCGCTTAACTCATGGGCTTTTCCGGATTTCACTTTTGCCGATATAACCCTATAATCATCGGCAATAATTCTCAAATCAGCATCTGAAGGAGTAAACAGGCAAGCATACTCAATGCGCTGGGACAGTTTATCTTTGGAGCCTTTCACGCGTTCATACTCAATGAGAAGCATTGATTTACATTTGGTCCAAACATGTGACTTAAAAAAATCATCTTCAATCGGCTCGTCAAAAGAAAGCATACCAAGAACAAGACGCTCGCCAGCAGAAGCGCGCCCACTTTTTGTAATGTCGTAACAAGTGGTTTTGAGCTCAACGCCAGCTTCGGGAAAATCAGCAGCTGAAATACTGTTGACCTCGTACCCAAAATAGCGCTCCTCCAGAAGGTTTCCGAGTTTGCCTTTATTGAGCTTTTTACCTTCATAGTCAATTTTAGATTTACCCTCAGGGTATATCCCCATATTCAAAACATCGTAAAACGTCTTTCCCTTAAGTCGTTTTGCATAGGCTTCTATGCTCTTAGGATCCCTGCTATCATATGCATCCATTGCTCTTTCTCCCTACTTTTTTGAAAATAAATTCTTCAAAACTGTTTCGCTCAATTCTATCTCAAGCCCATCGTTTTGCCACAAATAAATTTACCTTTTGATCTGCATAAACGCCAATTGAACACCGCTGAACGGGATTTCAAAAACTTTCTTCTTGATCGAAATCACTCGATCATCTATAATAGCCAGAGATTAATTCATGAAAGCGAGTCCATGTCACAAGAAATCAAAGTTGCAGAACTATTTGCCGGGGTAGGTGGATTTCGCCTTGGCCTTGAAGGCCTTCCCGAATGGGGGGTCCCCAAAGGTGCTTTTAAGGTTGTGTGGGCAAACCAGTGGGAACCACCAGGAACCGCAACGAAACAGTTTGCCTACCGCTGCTACACCGAACGCTTTGACCCCAACGGTGACCATCCCGAAGAACACTCGAATCAAGACATAGCAGAAGTCATGGATGCGCTTGAGTCCGCAACGATGCAAATTCCTGATTTCGATATGCTTGTTGGAGGCTTCCCGTGCCAAGACTACTCCGTTGCGCGCCCTCTATCCCAGTCAAATGGCCTCGATGGAAAAAAAGGAATTCTTTGGTGGTCCATCTATCGCATGCTCGATTTGAAACGGCCTAAATATGTATTGCTCGAAAATGTTGACCGCCTCTTGAAGAGTCCTGCTTCACAACGCGGTCGTGATTTTGCCATCATCTTATCCTGCATGAACGAACTTGGCTATTCTGTTGAATGGCGCGTTGTCAATGCCGCTGATTATGGCTTTCCTCAGCGTCGCCGACGCATTTACATTTATGGGGAATTAGAAGCCAAGCCATGGGATAAAAAAGAACGTTTTCAGAGCTCGGGCGTTATGGCTAAAGCACTTCCCATTAAGCCAGTTATTGATGCTTTTTCAAAAATAAAGGTTTCCTCAGCTCCTGAAGTTCTAACCAAAAAATTTGGTGTTGGCGATAAAATTTCAAAATTCAAAACTGCGGGTGTTATGCAAGACGGATTAGCGATTACCGCAAAAATTGAACCGGATTACAATGGCACCTTCACGACACTCGGTGATATCTTGATTGATGATTCGAAAGTTCCCGATGAGTTTTTTATTCCAGAAGAAAAGCTCCCTGCCTGGGAATACCTTAAAGGAAAAAAGAAAGAGGAAAGAACCACCAAAACGGGTCATACCTATTTTTATTCCGAAGGTGGTATGACCTTTCCTGAAGACCTATCAAAACCATCTCGCACCATACTTACTGGTGAAGGCGGTGCTGGGGCTTCCCGATTTAAGCACGTTATCAAAACCGATAGCGGACGCTATCGTCGCCTAATGCCCGACGAACTCGATCAACTGCAAATGTTTCCCAAAGGATGGACCGACACAAAAAATGTTGACCCCACCATGACCGACGGCCGTCGAGCATTCTGTATGGGTAATGCCCTCGTAGTTGGAGTAGTCCAACAAATTGGAAAAGAAATAGCAAAGCAGCAC
>JAVVPE010000042.1:10299-13408 GCA_036655915.1 Raoultibacter sp. | reverse complement strand
AAACGCTTGTGCGCAGCATGTCTTCGTAGTGTTCACGGTCGAGTTTTTTGGTGCTAACATCCACTTTGACCTTGGCTTTTGATCCTTCAACCACGCCTTCGCGATAGGCCGCGGCAAAACTCTGCTTCGCGGCTGCGCAGTAGGCTTCGGCAGCGGCGGCATCGGCACAAGCTGCTTCGCGGGTGGAAGTAGCGCACTGGCCTTCCTGATCGAAGGCGACCGTTTCCGTGACGGCATGGGCAACCCCGGCGGCGTCCGTTTCTTCATAGCTGTAAACGACCACGCCCGATTGATCCTTTTTGGATGGCGAAACACCGGGGGCGGCGGCGGAATCGCTTCCCGCAGAAGGCGTGGCGGAAGAATCCCTTGTGTCGCCTTTGTTGCTGGATGCCGATCCGCTGCCCCCTTTTTTGCCGTCATCAGAGGAGTTTTTTGTTGTAGAAGCTTGCGTCTGCTCGGGCGCAGCCGCATCGCCGCTGGTGCTGACCAGATAACCGGCAAAAATACCCAAACCAACAAGCACCGCAAAAGCGATGGCCACGCCAAAGATGATCAGACGGCGTTTGCGCCGATCGCGTTTCTTTTGGGCTTCTTGCAAGGTTTCGGCAAGCAGGGCAAACGGGTCTGCGGAGGTTGGAACGGGGGTAGCTGCTGCCACGGAGGCAGGCGCAGCCGTGCTTACCGATTGTTTACGGGGCGTCACACCAGCAGCGGCCGCTTGCGCAGGCGCCTTTTCTTGCGGTGCAGACTGTTGCGCGGGCGTTTTTTGCGCCTGTAGACGCCTACTCGACCGCAGGTAAACAGAGCTGTCTTTCGCCATCAAATCTTTTTGGCGCTTCTGGATAGTTTCGCGCATTTCAGCCAAAACAACCTTGTTGGCACAAAACTCACTTGACGAGGCAAGATCGCCGGGCTGCACAGATTTCACCAGCTGATCGAGCGCGCGCTGCTGCGCCAAAGCACTGCGCTGTTCACTTATTAAGTCAGGATTGTGCGCGCGGTAGGCCTCCGCCTGCGGCGGCAGTGCAGATGCTTCGGAGGCCATATGCGCCCCCGGAAAAGACTGCGCATGATTACCTCTGAAGGGTGCAGCCGCCGCATTTTCCCATGATTGTGCAGGCATATCACCCCGGCCGAAAGATGAGACTGCAGCATCACGTTCAAGCGGCACCGTCCGAGCATGGCGACCACGACAGGGCTCTTCGGGAAGGGTAATCGGTTCATCTTCCGTGCGGCTTGGCGCAAACAAGGCCGGAATCACAGGCAAAGTCGCCAAAACCTCAACAGCCACAACGTTCTGCGGCGCGGGGGGTATAAGTGAACTTGGCTCGCTCGCAGATTTCTTCTTTGCGGCCGCCTTCTTGTCCGCTTCGGCTTTCTTCGGCTTTTCCGCTGCCGCTTCCTTTTTAGGCAGCGTATTTATTGCGGCTGCAGGGCTTTCGTCCGCAACGCTTTTCGCCGCGTCCAAAAGATCGCCCAGCGAAAAGTGTTTGCCGTTATATGCCTCGCGTGAATTCATCGTTTTTTCAGCATAACAAAGAGCACCCCTGATGGGTAGGGATAAGTGGACAGGCAACGTCGAATAAACGTCAAGCACACCTTGCGGCGGCACGAGCGCACAGGTTTGCGAGTTGCCCGCCGCTCCAAGCGCAGTCTACACACTAACTTTGGGTGTACCCTTTTGGCGGAAAAACGATTTGGGGGCTTGAATTTCATCTTTTTTGCCCCGAAGTGCTGCTTTAGCGTGCTTCTCTACCTCTATTTTACAAATCTCCATTCAAAACTGAGGCCACTTTGCTTATAATCGAGACATTGTACATTTTCGTGTCACCTTTGAGATAGGAGTACTTCCATGTCCCCAGAAACCAATCTTCCTCGTTTAGACAGCCTTTCTAAACTGCTCATCACCTCCGATGACTTGGGCAAAGCCAAGGAAGCAGAATTCGTCCGCGGCATCAAGAACGACAAGGTAAAGATGCTTGTTACCGACAACCAGATTTCCTGCGTCATGCTTGCTCCTGAAGTGTATGCGGCATTCCTTGAAGTTTCTGATCAGGTCATGAAAACGGCTGCTGCTAAATAGCTTAGGCTGCAACACGCAAAACGCGTCAAACGGCTAAAGAACCCGCATGAATTTTCTCATGCGGGTTCTTTTTAATCATTGACGCAGCTTGCCCGCAATTCCTGACGCAAAGACGCCTAGAATGCGAGCACCCAACGTGAAACGTGCGCACTAACTACCCTATGACCTCACAGTTTTCGGCGTTTTTCTGCAGAAGTTCGGTATAGACGTCTTTTTTAATTTTCTGGCTGGTTTCATCTATCACCACGGTTGCCGATGTTCCTTCAGTTTTGCCTTCGAGGAGGGCGGTGCCAAAATCTGTCTTGGTATCCCGTAAAAACTGCTTGGCACTTTCAGCATCGGGAAGCTCGGTCACAATACTGCTTTGCACCAGCATTTCATCCGCATCGAATTTGGCTGTTTCAACCGCTGTGCAACTGACGTCGCCGGGGCCTTTAATGGTGTAACGATAGACCATAGTGCTGGTTCCATCGGCCGCAACGCTACCGCCCTTCGTGGCAGAACCCCCCTCAAGGGTCTGGGGATTAAGAATGAAGCTGTACACGGCAAAACCCATCAGCACCAAAGCCAGTGCCAACAAAACGGCGCCCGCCACTTTGAAACGGAGGGGAGTTGCTGACTTCTTTTCCTTTTTATCGGCCGCAGACACCGGTGCATGTGCGTCTTTTGCGCTGCCGCCATCAAGGGGCACCAGTTGACTGGTGGGGACCTTCGCCGGCTTCGGCTTAAACGGTTTTGGGGTGGCGGCCTCTTTACCTGCGGGAACAATCGGCACGACACCCTTAAAATCGGGTTCAAGCACAGGCTTCAATTCGGGTGCTGGCTCAGGTTTGGGTTCAGGTTTCAGCTCAGGTTTGGGTTCGGACGCTGGTTTGGGCTCGGGCGTCGGTTCAGGTTTCGGCTCAGGTTTCGGTTCGGGCGCCGGCTTGATCTCGGGTTTAATCTCGGGCTTGGCCCCAGGCTTGATTTCGGGTTTGACCTCGGGTTTGATCTCAGGTTTGACCTCGGGTTTGATCTCAGGTTTGA
>JAVVPE010000042.1:0-10199 GCA_036655915.1 Raoultibacter sp. | reverse complement strand
GGTTTGACCTCGGGTTTGATCTCAGGTTTGACCTCGGGTTTGATCTCAGGTTTGACCTCGGGCTTAACCTCAGGTTTGACCTCGGGCTTAACTTCTGGCTTGACAACAGCAGGGGTTGACTTCGCCGCTGCGCCCTTCTTCGTGTCGAAGGGCTCTTTTTCCGCGCGCTTGGCCGGAATGTCGGCAAAGCGACTTCTTTGCGGCAGCTGTTCGTGCCCGCGTGCTTTTGCCTGATCCTTTATTTCAGGATGCGCCGGTTCGTCCTTTACCTGTTGCGCAACAGGTTTTTCTTGCAACTTTTCAGCAGGTTTCTGCTCTTTTGCAGGCGCCGCGGCCGCCACCGCTGGCTTTGCTTCGGCAACAGCGGGCGCCGCAGCAACAGGTTCGCTTGGAGCATAGCCCAAAGCCGCCGCTAAATTAAATGACGATGAAGAGCTTGTTTCCTGGGCAGGCTGTGCTGCCGAGGATTGCGGCTGTGCACCCGCAAGACCAAGACCCTGCAAAATTTCGAGAGGAGAATGCAGCGCATCATCCGCTGCCGTTTCCCCTTCGGGGGAAGAAACGTCCGTGGCTGCCGCAGAGAAATCACCTTTTGAGGCCGCCAAAAGTGCGCCGAGCGATAGGGCGCCCTGTGTTTCGTTGGAATCAAGCATAGCCATATTTTTACCTCACCGTACCATTCGGATATGTCATCTTTTCGCGCCTTATTACAGCGAAGGACGCTCGGGACGCCTTCGCAAACAAAATGCCGCCGCTACACCGCATAAGGCGGCTGCCCCCAACATTGCAAAGCCAGGAAGCGCAGCCTGAAGCGAGCGCATTTTCATTTCTGATTCCAAGCGCGTAACCGCCTGCGTGTCGGTCAGCGCGATCCAGGGTCCCAAATGTTTGTGCTGTTGGGAAGCTTGTTGGTCACTCTTTGCAGAATCTTCCAATTCCGCTGCCTGCGCAACGCCCGACTGTTCTGCTGCGTGCGCCGCACTCTTGTTGGCGAATTCCACCACTTCCCCTGTTGCCGCAACTCTTGCAGCCGCCTGTGCTTCTGCCGTCGAAACACCCGTCCCCGCCGCCGCAGACCCGGAAGCCGCTGGGCTCTCTGGCGCAGGCACCGCATCGGCAGAAGGTGTGGCCGCTGGCGCAGATTCGCCCTTATCCCAGCCCTCGGGGGGGCGATCCGCATAGGCCGTAGCGGGCAAAAAACCTGCACATACGCATATTCCCGCAACAAGGAAGGCGAGCACACATCGCGCAAAACTACCGCGCGCGTAGGGCAAACTAGCAGCACGCGCATCCCGCACGCACAACTTATGGCCTGTTCCCCCCCGTTGAAAAAACACTGCGTTCCCGCTTTCGGATAAATCAGAGGCATGGCGCCTGGTTGCTATTCAAAACGCCATTATACACCAGGTGCCGTTTGGTCCCCTAGCTAACAAAATTATTCACGACCCCTTAAACCCGCTTCAACCCAAGGCGCCAGCTAAGGCCTAGCAAACACCGGCGCGCAAGGATTGCCTAGCAGTAAAACAGCATGTCGTTATAGGTGGGCACCGGCCAATAATCACGTTCGGTAATAATTTCCAGCGCGTCGATGGCAGCGCGCAAATCATCCATTATGGGCAGCACTTCCTGGGCGTAGCACGTCGCTTTTTCCTGTTCATCGGCCAGCGCTTCCGCCTTGTGGTTTGCGTCGTTGAGCAATTCGACCTGGGCGGCAGCAACTTTAAGAGAAGAAAGCAACTTGCCCAGCAATGCTTCTTGCGCATCAAGGTCGGCCGACGGGCACGCAGCCCTGATGGCCGTAATGTTGCTGGCCACATTGGCCGCATAATCGTTGATGGCCGGCAGATAGGTGCGGCGCGCCATGCGCTTCATCACGCGCGCTTCGATGTTGAGCAGCTTCGTGTATTTTTCCAACTTCACTTCGTAGCGACTGCGCACTTCGGGTTCGGTGAGCACGCCAAATTCCGCAAAAAGGTCGAAGCTTTTCTGGTCGATGAAACACGGCAGCGCTTCGGCGGTGCTGCCATAATTGGCCAGCCCGCGTCGCTCGGCTTCGATCGGCCAGGCATCGCCATAGCCGTTGCCGTTGAAAATGATACGCTGGTGCGCGGTCAGGGTATCTTTGATGTAACCCAACGCCGCCGCCTCAAATGCATCGCCCGACAAGCCTTCCATGGCATCGGCAAATTCCTTCAAGCTTTTGGCCATAGCCGTGTTCAAAACCATGTTTGCATCGGAAAGATTCACGGAAGACCCGGGCATGCGAAACTCGAACTTGTTGCCGGTAAAGGCAAAGGGGCTGGTGCGGTTGCGGTCGGTGTTGTCTTTCAGAAAGTTCGGCAACACGGCAACGCCCAGATCCATAGCAACCTTTTCGGCGCTGGTATATTCGTGGTCGGTAATCAAAGCCTCAACGATTTCGCCCAGTTCATCGCCCAAAAAGATAGAAATGATGGCGGGGGGTGCCTCGTGTGCACCCAAGCGGTGATCGTTGCCCGCAGAAGCGACACTCATGCGCAGCAGTTCCTGATAGTCGTCAACCGCCTGGATAACGCCGGTCAAAAACACCAGGAAACGCAGGTTGTCCATCGGGGTATCACCGGGGTCAAGCAGGTTGGTTTTCCCGAAGGAAAGCGACCAATTATCGTGTTTGCCCGAACCGTTGATGCCCTCAAATGGCTTTTCGTGCTGCAGGCAAACCAGCCCGTAGTGCGAGGCCAAAAGACGCATCTTTTCCATCGTGATCAGGTTTTCATCGATGGCACGATTGCAGTTGGTGAACACGGGTGCCAGTTCGTGCTGCGCCGGTGCCACTTCGTTATGCTTCGTCTTGGCCGCAATGCCCAACGCCCACAATTCCGTATCAAGTTCCTTCATAAACTCATTCACGGTGGGGCGAATGGCGCCAAAATAATGTTCTTCAAGTTCCTGGCCCTTGCACGGCGACGACCCAAACAGCGTGCGTCCCGTTAAAATAAGGTCCTGGCGCTTTTCGTAATCCTTTTCAGAAATGAGGAAGTATTCCTGCTCGGATCCTACCGTGGCCACCACGCGATGATGCTCTTCGCCAAACAGGGCCAGCACGCGATTTGCCTGTTCATCGATGGCTGCCAGCGAACGCAGCAGCGGAGTTTTCTTGTCGAGCGCTTCGCCCGTGTAAGAACAAAAGGCCGTGGGAATGCAGAGCACTTCATCTTTGATGAAGGCGTGGCTGGTGGGATCCCATGCGGTGTAGCCGCGCGCTTCAAACGTGGCGCGCAGGCCGCCCGAAGGAAAACTGGATGCGTCGGGCTCGCCCTGAATAAGCTCCTTGCCGGAAAACGCCATGATTGCGCGCCCGTCGCCCGTGGGGTCAAGAAAGCTGTCGTGCTTTTCGGAAGTGATGCCCGTCAGCGGCTGAAACCAGTGCGTGTAATGGGTGGCGCCCCGTTCGATGGCCCATTCCTTCATGGCGTGCGCGACCACATTGGCCACTTCTAAATCAAGCTCTTTGCCCTCTTTAATGGTTTGGGCAAGCGATTTATAGGTTGCGGAAGGCAAGCGCTCCTGCATCGTAAAATCGTTGAAAACCATCGTTCCATAGCTCTCGGAAACCTTCGCCATGTTAGAACTCTCCTTACGCGCGTACACCAACACGAACCCATCGCGATCCACATGCTTTTCGCATGCACGCGAATTGATTCCAACAGTGTACCCGAGCTAGCCTCCCCTGCACCCAGGAAAACACCCGAAACCCGCACTCCCCAACATTTTTACCGCAGCTAGTATCTTAAAGCCTGCTGTTTTCTCATTTTCTTTCGTACAAACGCAAAAAACTCCGCTCTCTTGCGAGGGCGGAGTTCTTGGAAAAACACTTGCAAACAAGCGGCAGATTTAGCGCTTGCTGAACTGCGGACGCTTGCGTGCTTTTTTCAGACCGTACTTCTTGCGTTCGACCATACGAGAGTCGCGCGTAAGGAAGCCAGCCTTTTTGAGCTCGGCACGATAGTCGCCCGCCTGAAGCAGCGCGCGAGAAATGCCGTGGCGCAGTGCGCCCGCTTGACCAGCAACGCCGCCACCATTGCAGGTAGCAATGACGTCGAAGTGATCAACCGTATCGGTAATCTTAAAAGGATCGATTGCGTAGTTTACCAACGCCTGACGACCAAAGAATGCAAGACCTTCGCGGCCATTGACCGTGACCTTGCCGGTGCCCGGAACAATACGAACGCGAGCGATAGCGTTCTTCCTGCGGCCAGTGCCGTAATAGATAGCTTCGCCTGCCATTAGTTGTCCTCCATCTTAATCTCTTGGGGCTGTTGTGCCATGTGCGGATGTTCCGCACCGACATAGACTTTGAGCTTTTTGCCCATTGCACGACCGAGCGTGTTTTTCGGCAACATACCTTTGACGGCATGTTCGATAACGCGTTCGGGATGCTTAGCCATTGCCTCTTCGAGGGTTTCAGACTTCAGACCACCCGGAAAACCGCTGTGACGGAAGTATTCCTTGGCGGTTAACTTATTGCCCGTAACACGGATTTTGTCGGCGTTGATGATAACGACGAAATCGCCCGTATCGATATGCGGGGTATAAGTAGGCTTGTGCTTGCCCTTGAGAATATGAGCAGCCTTGGTTGCAACGCGACCAAGTACTTGGTCCTTAGCGTCGATCAAGACCCACGCGCGCTCAACTTCGCTGGGTTTTGCGTAATACGTTTTCACGAATATTCCTCCAATAAACTTAAGTTTCGTTTTTCAAAAGTGCAGGTTTCACGGATGCCGGGTTCCTACACCAGCAACGCCGAACAGGGTCTGGACTCCTTGTTACGCACGTTTCCGTTGCACGCTGCCACACGGGGCTTTTGAAAGCGAACCTTTGCATTATAGGATTGTTGGGCAAGCGAAGTCAACGAAAAAACACCCAAATCACCCACATCTGCAGAAAGTGTAGATATAATCGCCTGAGCCAGCACCGCACGGTCAGTTGTTTTACACGTCCAATTTCACGTCTTTTTTCAACACTTTATGTAACACCAGGTAGTAGATGATGCCGGCGGCAACCCAGATAAAGCCCATGGTTTTCGACGCGCTATCAAGAGCAAACCAGGTGTAACCGACAATAAGAAAGCCAAGCAACGGAATAAGTAGGTGCGTGATGAATTTTCCGTCGCGTTCTTTGATGAAGAAATGCCACACAACGGTGATGTGCAGGATACAGAAGGCAGTAAGGGCGCCGAAGTTCACCAGACGCGAAATGGCGTCGATGCCCAGCTGCTCAAACACGATAACAAGCACCAATGAAATCGCACCCACCAAAGCAGCCGCAACATAGGGCGTTTGATACTTGGGATGAACCTTTGAAAGCACTTTGGGAATATTGCCGTCGCGCCCCATGGCGAACAGGATGCGTGCGATAGCGGTCTGAGCCGCCAAGGCGTTGAAGATACCCCAAGAAATCGCCGTTGCCGCGGCGCATACGATGTAGAGGAACTTGCCGCCGACAACCTGAGCCACCAGATAAAACGCATTGTCGGGATCGTCAACAAACACCGCACCATCAGGACTGATACAACCAGCGATATACGTTTCTGCCATAAACAAAAAGCCGACGATTAAAAGCGACGCCACCATGGCCCGACCCGGACCGCGCTTGGCATCTTTGGCTTCTTCAGACAGCGTGGCGATGCCGTCAAAGCCCAAAAACGAAAGCACGCCCAGCGAAACCGCACTCATAATAAGGTTGGGACTAAACGTTTCAGGATTATAAAACGGCGTGAGCGTAAAGCCGTTGGAAAGCGGGTCGGTGGAAAGCCACAAGGCCCCCATCACGAGGAAAATCAACACGCAGATAATTTCTAAGACCAGTGCCACACGATTGACCAAGATGGTCAGTTCTATGCCGCGGATGTTCACAAACGTGTTGATTGCTATGAACAAAATACCCCAAATAACGGCCGGAACTTCCGGAATAATACCGCTCATTGCCTGAGCCGCCACCACGTAAAGCAAGGTGGGAACCAGCAGGTAATCAAGCAGCATCGTCCACCCGGTAACAAAGCCGATGCCTTTTCCCAAACCGCGCGAGGTGTAGCCGTATACCGAACCCGAGACGGGGAATTCCTGCGACAACATAGCATAGGAAGCCGCCGTGAAAATCATGGCGATCATACCTACCAGATATACCAACGCAGGCATTCCACCAGAATCGCCGAATACACCGCCGTAAATGCCGAACGGCGCGATGGGCACCATAAAAATCAACCCGTATACGATCATGTCAGTCACCGACATGGCACGTTTCAGCTCCGGTTTGTAGCCCATTTCCTCAAGAAGCGCATCGCTGCTTCGCTCGCTGCTTCCTTCCGCCCCGCGCGACAAAGTATCTGCCTTCGAGGTAACTTTTTTTTCAGCCATTTTCCTCCCCTTTTCTCTTGCCAAACTACCGCGTAAATACTTGAGCCTTACCAGGCAAAATCGTAGGCTTCCAGCACATATTTCGGAACCATAAAGCGCGCCGTTTTCTCGGGATCAACCATTTGACACACCTCGATATCAGCCACCAAGGAAAACAGCATGACCAATTCATCTTTCGGTTGCCCTGTGCGCTCATGTACCAAATCGACCATGTTGTGAACGGCAAGGTCGGCTGCCGCATCAAACGTTTCTGCCGAAGCGATGATGCCAAAATGCGTGGCGGTTTCAATGACGGGGTTTGCCAGCTTCAGATTCGGCAATGCCGTAAGCGTAACCGTAGCATACCCGGCCACTTCCGCACCGGATACGCTGATTTCGCCATCGCCCATCACCGCATGCATGTCGCCGCAACCGAAGAGGGCTCCGTCGCATGCAACGGGAAAATACAGCGTTGCACCCACAGCGATTTTGGTATTGTCCATGTTTCCGCCGTGAGACCCAGGGGTTCCGCAATTGACAGAACCGCCCGCGGGCGCCACCCCGATGACACCGATCATCGGATTGATGTCGATGCGCACCTTATCATCCCAGACAACCTGGCCATTTTCAATCTTTGACAAATGGGTTGACCAGCCGGTGAACCGGTCCCCACACAAACCCTCGCCCGCGCCCGTGCAAGAAACAATGCGGTCGTCAAGCTCGATGGCGTCAATGGAAACCTTCAGCGCCCCTCCCGCAACCGCTCCGCGCACGAACACAGGGCCAGTCGCTGGGTTGATGGCATCCCAATCGATGGTTGCCAGTTCGTCGGTTTCGTTTTGCACCTGGTTGCCGAAGCAATCCTTGGTGCGAATGCGCACAGTCTCGCCCGAATCAACCGTAATTACCGGTTGTGCATCCTGCGAAAACGCAAACAAAACTTTTTCATCTGAAAGTTCGATCATGCTTCCCCCCTTCGTGGAAAATCGATGCGCTATACGGCTGCCAGGGCCTGTTGTAGGTCGGCGATAAGATCTTCGGTCGATTCGATGCCGCACGAAAGGCGAATCAAATCGGGGGTGATGCCGGCTGCCATCAGTTCTTCATCGTTCATCTGGCGGTGCGTGGCGTTGGCGGGGTGCAGCACGCAGGTGCGCGCATCGGCCACATGCGTGGCGATGGAGGCAAGCTTCAGGTGTTTCATAAATTCTTCGGCCGCCGCACGCCCACCGGTGAGGCCAAAGCTGACCACGCCGCACGACCCGTTTGGCAGATACTTTTGCGCCAAAGCGTAATAGGCATCCTGGGGCAATCCGCAATAGCGCACGAAGGAAATTTTGGGATGCGCCTGCAAAAATTCAGCCACCGCCTGGCCATTTTTGCAATGCTGCGCCATGCGCACGTGCAGGCTTTCAAGCCCCATATTTAGCAGGAAGGCGTTCTGCGGCGATTGAATAGCGCCAAAATCGCGCATCAACTGTGCCGTTGCCTTGGTGATAAACGCCCCTTCAAGGCCAAACCTTTCGGCATACACCACACCGTGATAGCTTGCATCGGGCTGGCATAACCCGGGGAATTTTTCCGCCTGCGCCATCCAGTCGAATTTGCCCGAATCGACAATGCAGCCGCCCACCGTTGCGCCGTGGCCATCCATATACTTCGTTGTGGAATGCGTCACAATATCGGCGCCCCATTCAAACGGGCGGCAATTGATGGGCGTGGCAAAGGTGTTATCAACAATCAGCGGCACGCCGTGGGCATGCGCGGCTTCGGCAAAGCGCTCGATGTCGAACACGGCAAGCGCGGGGTTGGCGATGGTTTCCCCAAAAACGGCCTTCGTGTTGGGGCGAAATGCCGCAGCCAGTTGTGCATCGGAACAATCGGGCGCCACAAAGGTGCATTCCAACCCCATGCGTGCCATGGTGTGGGCAAACAGGTTGAAGCTGCCGCCATAAACGGCCGAAGAAACAACGATGTGGTCGCCGTTTGCCGCAATATTGAACACGGCAAAAAAGTTGGCAGCCTGGCCCGAAGAAGTCAGCATCGCGGCGCTGCCCCCCTCAAGCTCGCAGATTTTCGCCGCAACGAAATCGTTCGTCGGGTTTTGCAGGCGCGTGTAAAAATAGCCGGCTTCTTCCAAATCGAACAGCTTGCCCATGTGTTCGCTCGTGTCGTATTTCCACGTGGTGCTCTGGTAAATAGGCACCTGGCGCGGATCGCCATCGCCGGGACGATAGCCGCCTTGCACGCAGGTGGTGCCGATCATTTCATTCATGGGCGTTCTCCTTCTGCTTTCCTGCCGCCTGCCGCGCCGGTTTTTCCCACCGAACGACTAGGGTGGCCTTTTTGATTTCCCTAGTTTGACACTCCCCACGCCTAAAGGCGGGGGATTCTTCCTTCATCGCCAGTAGCCTTCCCTCCCTACGGAGGGCTGGTCTTACACCTGCTCCAGAAGCGTTTTCAAGTTTACACCTGAGGTTCCCGCAAGCCCTGCGGTACCTTTTAAAAGTCGTATTCCTTCACAAGCAATGTTTATTGCAGCGTTTACATCACGGTCGTGGTGGGTGCCGCAATCAGGGCACTTCCACTCTCGCTGGGCAAGGGTGAGTTCGCTGTATCTGTATCCACACGTACTGCATGTCTTGCTTGATGCAAAAAACCTGCCCACTTTTACAAAATCACGCCCATGCCAGGCACACTTGTATTCAAGCTGTCGAATCATTTCTGACATACTTGCGTCACTTATCGCTTTGGCAAGGCAGTGGTTTTTCTTCATACCCGCTACGTTCAAATCCTCAACTGCAATAGCTTGGCTTTCACTTACCACAGCTGTTGTGAACTTGTGTAAGCTATCTTTTCTTTGGTTTGCTATCTTTTCGTGCACACGAGCCACACGCACTCGTTGTTTCTCACGGTTCTGAGAGCCTTTTTGCTTGCGGGACAACTTCCGTTGCTGCCTTGCAAGCTTCTTTGCACTCTTGGCAAAATTCTTGGGGTTTTGCATATGCTTGCCTGTTGAACAGGTAGCTATATCGTGAATACCAGCGTCAATTCCAAGCATTTCAATTGTCGCGCACTTAACATTTGGACAAGACACATCCGTACAGCAAATGGTCACGTAATACTTACCACTGGGCACTTGCTTTACGGTAGCTGACAGGATGCGCCCTTCAATAGGGCGGCTTATACGAGCTTTGACTATCCCCAGTTTAGGAAGTTTTACCTGTTTATCGCCAACAATTGAAACATTGTTGGTGCGATAGCTTTTTCGATTGTTTCGCTTGGATTTGAAGCGAGGAAAACCAACTTTGCCAGGATTGCGAAAGAAGTTTTTGTATGCCTTGTCCAAGTCACGAAGGGATTGTTGCAGCGCCATAGAATCAGCTTCGGCAAGCCAAGGTTCCTCAGTTTTCTTCCACAGCGGAATTTGGGTGATGTAGGAATTGATGCCTTTTGTTTTTTGCTGTGCCCTGTATTCATCTTGGCGCATTGCAAGAACCTTGTTGTATACCCAGCGGCAACACCCGAAGGTCTTTGCCATCAACTCACGCTGATGTGCAGTGGGGTATAGACGATATTCATATGCTTTATCCACACCCCACACCTCTTCTTACAGCTGTACGCGACAGCGCCTCTACTTCTTCTACAGGAATGATTATACCATACAAAACGAACTTTTGTTCGCCTAAAGGCGAAGCGCCTTATATCCTCATATCTAAAGAAAGGGGTTTTACGGCGCTTTCGATAATCCACGTGGCGGGGATAGCGCATGTGTGAGTAACATTAACTGGGGGAAAGAGGGGTATCCCAGAATGAGAGGCAGAA
>JAVVPE010000041.1:8338-13752 GCA_036655915.1 Raoultibacter sp. | reverse complement strand
GTTGAATCTGCAAAATTTTGCAGGTATAATGATTTGCATAATTTTGCAGATTTGGGAAGGGTGTGGTGGCATGGGCACGGGTAGTGTGTTTGTGCGCCAGGTGGGGCGGGCGGTGCGGGCTCGGCGCAAGGAAGAGGGGCTTACTCAGCGTCAGCTTGCGCAAGCTGCTCATGTGTCTGAGCGTTCCATTGTTTCGCTTGAGCAGGGCGTTGCTGTGGGTATGCAATTGGATAAGCTTTTGCAGGTTTTGGATGTGTTGCGTATAAGCCTTTGGCTCAACACGGGTGGAGGCAATGAAGCGGCTGTCACATCCTTTGAAGCTACGCTGTGTCAGGAAGCTCAAAGCGCGGCTTCGGCATATGGCGAGGCCTTTCAGCAGGCAATTTCTGCCATCAAACCCACCTTCGATTTTCGCGCCCTTAAGGAAGCTTCGCTTAAGGGCGCGAAAAGTCTATGACAACGCGTGCGTGCGACTTTACTTGTTTTGCTTGCGGCCTAGCAGGCGGGCTAGGAAGTTGAGGAAGCGGTGCTTTTTGGGCGGGCGTGGGGTGCTTGGGGTGCGCGGTGTGGGGCGGGGTAGGGGGCGCGACGCTGCGGGTACGGCGCTTGCGGGATGTGCTTGCGGTTGCGTGCGCGCAGCCTGTGGGGTGCTTGTTTGCGCGGCGGCTTTGGCCTGCGCTTCTAGGGCGGCTTCGGCTTCTGTCACCACTTGCAGTTCGTGTTCAAGGGCTTCGGCCTCTGCCTGTGCTGCGGCCTCATCGGACACAACTTCCGCCACCGACACTTCCACAACGGGCTCGCTCTTTACTTCCGCCGGCACTTCCCCAACGGGCACGTTCTTCGCGCTCTCCACGCCCGCTGCGTTGGCGGGTTTGCGGTTGGCTTCGCGGGCGGCTTCTTCGGCGGCGGCTTCTAGGCGGCGGCCGTAGGCTTCCTTGATGAAGTAATCCTGCGAATCAAACAGTTCGCGGGTGCCTTGGTCGTTGATAGAAGCAAAGTGCCCCAGGGGCGTGTAGCTTTTGTCGGCGCGCAGTTCGCGCAATTTTGCTGTGTCTGACATGGCCACATCCAGATAGCGCAGGATGGAACAGCGCAGCTCTTCGTTCAAAATCGGCCAGGCAATCTCGATGCGCTTGTCCATGTTGCGCGTCATCAAATCGGCGCTGGAAAGGTAGATGCGCATGCTGTCGTGCGGGCCAAAGCCATAGATGCGGCTGTGTTCAAGCAGGCGCCCCACGATCGAAAAGATGCGAATGTTGTCGGTAACGCCGGGAATCTGCGGAATCAGGCACGAAATGCCGCGCACCAGCAGCGTCACTTTCACGCCCGCCTGCGAAGCTTCGGCAATTTTCTCGATCAAATCTTTGTCGGTGATGGAATTCGTTTTGAAAAACAGTGCGGCTGCTTCGCCCGCTTGTGCCAGGGCAATCTGCTTGTCGATACCCGCCATGATCAGCTGCTTTATCTGCAGCGGAGCCACCCACAGCAGTTCGTAATTTGTCGAAGCGTTTTCCAGCGCCATGTTGCGGAAAAATTCCATGGCATCGCGCCCGATGGTGGCATCGGTGGTGATGAAGGAAAGATCGGTGTAAAGCTTGGCCGTCTTTTCGTTGTAATTGCCCGTGCCCAGCTGCGTGATGTGCTGGATGCCCGCCTCGGTTTGGCGCGTGATGCAGCAAATTTTGCTGTGCACCTTGTAATCGCGGAAGCCATAGATAACGTTGGCGCCCGCTTCTTCAAAGCGCTGCGACCATTCGATGTTGTTGTTTTCGTCGAAGCGCGCGCGCAGTTCAAACAGCGCGGTAACATCCTTGCCGCGTTCGGCGGCAGAAATGAGGGCTTCGGCCAAATGTGATTGGCTGGCCAGGCGATACAGCGTTATCTTGATGGAAACAACCGTGGGGTCCGCGGCCGCTTCGCGCAAAAGCTGCACGAAGGCATCCATGCTTTCGTAGGGGTAGGAAAGCAGCAGTTCCTTTTCGGTTACCTGCTGCATAACGGGGCGGCGCCGGTCCACGCACGATGGCCACTGCGGCACAAAGGGCGCGCAGGTCAGCTCGTCGGCAAGCTCCTTGTTTTTCAGGCGGCCGGCCAAGCCCCAGGCATAGCTCATATCAAGGGGCACGCTGGTAATGTAGACCTGGTTTTCCTTCAATTTAAGGCGTTTGACCAAAAATTCTTCCATAACGGGCGAAAGGCGCCGTTCGCATTCCAGGCGCACAGGGGCCAGGCGCGCGCGCTTCTTCAAGATGCGCTTCATGTGTTCGCGGTAATCTTCTTCAATTTCATCGGTGCCTTCGGTGGCATCAAGGTCGGCGTTGCGCGTTACGCAAATCACGTTGGTGTGCTTGACTTCATACATCGAAAAAATGTCGGCAGCAATCATTTCAAGCGCGTGTTCAATCAAGATGAATTGCAGGCCTTCACCCGGCAGGGCAATAACGCGTTCGCACTGCTTGGGCAGGGGAATCAGCCCCAGCGTGACCCCTTCGGCCGCCTGATTCTTTTCCTTTTTGTGGGGGGGTTTGACGCCGTTTTTTACGGGCTCGGCCTCTTCATCCAGGCGCACCAACACGTGCAGCGCTCCGTTTTCCAAATGGGGGAAGGGGTGGCGCGAATTGATGATTTGCGGCGACAAGAAGGGCACAACATTGGCCTGCATATAGGCGCGCAGGTATTCGTCTTGTGCGGCGCTTAAGGCTTTGGCGTGCAGGTTTTTAACGCCACGCGTAGCCAATTTTTGCCGCACATCCTTAAATATGCCTTCCTGAATGGGGTAGAGTTCGTGGCAACGCTCATAGATGGCGCTTAGCTGTTCGGCGGGCGTCATGCCTGTTTTGGAATCGCGCACCGCTTTTTTCAGCAGGCCTAAGTCGGTTAAGCTGCCCACGCGCACCATGAAAAATTCTTGCAGGTTAGAAGAAAATATGGCGATAAAGGTTAGCCGTTCTAGCAGCGGCACCGTTTCATCGGCCCCTTGTGCCAGCACGCGTTCGTTGAAGGTGAGCCAGGATAGTTCGCGGTTTTGCATGTAGACGCAGGCCTGATCAGATGTTTTTTCCGTTGAAGGCTGGTCGGCTGTTGCGCGTGCCTTCGTCTCGGGGGTGGCGGGTGTTTGGCTGAGGGCTTTTTTGGTGTCCATACTCGTCCTTACTCTCGCGTTTCTTTCCTTATTATAATCTATTAGCTGGTTTGTGCCTGTAATATGCGTTCGATTAAGTATCCTTCGCGCACGCCACCCTTGCAAAGGCGCAGTTGTTCGCTGTGGCAATCGCGCATGATCTGGCGCAAGATAAGGCAGCCGGGCACCAGGGTGTGAATACGGTCGGGCACCGCTTTAAGCGCAAGGTGAACAAAGGCGTCGGGCTGGCTTTTTTGCAGCGCCAAAATTTCATCCACCTGTGCCGGTGTTAAGGTGTCGGGGCGGTTGATGGTGTGCGTTATTTCGGCATACATCTTCGCGGCGGCGCGCACGCTGCCACCGATGCCGAAAAGCTGCGGGCTAGTGTAGGGCGCGCAATCGGTTTGCTGGGCCGTGGCACGCTCAAAGGAAGTGGCGATAGCTTTTACCTGGTCAGGCGTGGGCAAAAGGGAAGTCACGTGCTTGGCAAAGCTGGAAAGCGATCCCTGCCCAATGCTGATGTTGTCAAAATCGCGCCCCGCGCTGATGCGGGTGAGTTCGGTGGACCCGCCACCGATATCGATAAGGGTACCGTTTTCTAGGCTGGCGTCGCTTGTGGCCCCCACAAAGCCCAAATGCGCTTCTTCGGCAGCTGAAAGCAGGGTAACGGGCAGGCCGATGCGTTCTGCAATGGCCGCTGTTGCCTCGGCTGAATTTGTGCAGTTGCGCAGCACGGCGGTGGCAAACACTTCTTGGCGCTTGCACTTGAAGTAGTCGGCCCGGCGCAGGTGCCCGTTTAATACGCTCACGGCATGATCGATGCCGCAGGCGGTCATGATGCCATTTTCAACATGGGCAGATAAGCCCGCCATCACCTTGTGGTTGATAAGGCTGCGAAAATCCTTCTTGCGGCGATACACCGTTTTCGTGTCGTCTTTAACTTCATAGATACAGGCGCGGATGGTGTTTGAGCCAAGGTCGATGATTCCATAGGTGGGCATGTCGGGGTTCCTATCTGTGCCGATGCAAAGCGTTTTCCTTTAGTTTAGGGGTTTAGTAACGCTTTTGAAAGCGCGGCGCGGCAAATGTGGCTCATGGAGTATCATAATTGACGAATATTTTACCTAAGCCGGGGGGATTTCATGCTGGAAAAAATTGATTTTGCGGTCGATGCCATTTCCAAGGAAGAATACAAACCGCTACACGATGCGCTGATGCAGCGCCTTGTTATATTGCAGCAGCAGGCGCGCAGTGCGGGAGTGGGCGTGGTCGTTTTGCTGGAAGGCTGGAACGGAGCCGGCAAGGGCGGCCGCATTTCCGATTTGCTTTTTGAACTGGATGCGCGCGCCACCACGGTGCACGTGACAGAAAACTTCAACGTGAAAGATGCCAAGCTCTTCCGCAACGAACACTACGGCGCGACGGGTTACTTCCCGCTGATGCAGGAATTTTGGAAGGCGCTCGGTCCGCGAGGCAACATGACCCTGTTTGATCGCGGCTGGTATACCACCGCAGCTCAGCGCCTTATGTATGCCAAGCCCGACAAGGATGCTTCCCGCAAGCAGCGCCGCCGTTTTGAAGAAGCGCTCGGCCTTAAAATAGATGCGCATATCGAATCGATCGAAAATTTTGAAGCACAGCTGATCGCTGACGGCTATGTGGTCGTGAAATTTTTCCTGCATATTCCCGAAGAAACGCAGCGCGCACGCCTGACGGGGTTGGCAAAAGATCCAGCGACGGCCTGGCGCGTTTCAAAAGAAGAGCTTAGTCACGTTGACGATTACGCCAATACCTACCAGATATATGAAAACATGCTGTGCAAAACGAACTTCGGTTTCGCGCCTTGGGTGCTGCTCAATGGCCAAGACAAGCGCCGATCAAACTTAACCATCGTGCGCACCCTGGTCGAATCGATCGAAGCGGCGCTGCACAAGCAGGCCGATCCTGCCACCGCGGCAGCGTCTGTGGCGGCTTTTGCCAACGCCGCCACAGCACAGGAAGAGGGCGCCGATGAACGCACGCGCACGCCCCAGCAACAAGCGGCTTTGCGCGCTGCCGCACAGCTTCAGGCCGTCGCCGCACGGGCGGCAGCACCCACGTCGTCGAAATTCCCCCTCGTGGCCGATTTTCCTTCCCTGCAAGGCATCGACCGCCACCTGCAGTTTTCGCGGGAAGAATACAAGAAGCGCCTTTCTGTGGAACAGGACAGACTTTTCAACCTTGAACTGGAAATGTATCAGCGCCGCATTCCGCTTATGATCATGTATGAAGGCTGGGATGCTGCGGGCAAGGG
>JAVVPE010000041.1:0-8238 GCA_036655915.1 Raoultibacter sp. | reverse complement strand
TCCTGGAAAGCGATAATAAGCAGTATGCACGCATAAAAGCGTTACGAATCATCAACGATACCCTTGAAGCCCGCTTGCATGAAAAGTAAGTGAGCGCTACCATAGACAGACGTAAACGTACGCAGTTAATGCACTTGTCGCAGGGCGGCAATGTTTGAGACAAAAGGGGTAGATATGCTAAACATTCCTATGGAAGCGGTTTGGATTATCGTTGCGGTAATTGTATTGATTATCGTGGTGTTTGTGGCCAAAGGCTTTATCGACGAAATGAAGAAGAAATAAGGTATTCGGGCTTGCTTGTGCCGCCGCCGGCCCAGGGTCGATTGCGGCTTAGTCGGGCGCACACAGCCGTGGATATTACGTACAGAAACCGATAAAACGCAGAGTGCGCCCCTCTTTTCGGGGCGCTTTGTTTATCATGGGCACACACGGGTAAGGAGAGGAATTTATGGCGGATCATCACGAATATGGGCAGGTGTTGCCAGCAACAAGTGAGCCTGCGCGCCGCAGGGCTGGTTCGCGCCCTTCGGTGGGCAGGACAGCGCCCGGTTCGCCTTTGCCCCCCAAAAAAGGCGGGCCTTGGCGCATCGTGTTCGGTGTGGCCTTTATTGTGTTGGTGCTTTCCTTAATCGGGCTGGGCGTTATGGGCTTTAGCTATTGGCAGGGGCAAAATACTTATAAAGAAATCGCCCAGGAAGCCTTCCCCGAACCCAAAGATCCTGCCGCGTTGCAGCTGGCCGATATGACGCTTGATTGGGATGCCCTGCGCAAGGTAAACCCCGATGTTGTCGGTTGGATATACGTGCCCGGCACCGTGGCTAATTACCCCATTGTGCACACGACCAACAACGAAAAATACCTGACAACCGATTTTAGGGGCGACCCGGGCTTTTTGGCGCAGTTTGGCAGCATTTTCCTTTCGGCCGAAAACACACCCAGTTTTTTGGATGCCAACAACATCGTGTATGGCCACCATATGAACGATGGTTCGATGTTTGCCTTCATCAGTGGCCTTTTCGACAACAAGGCGTTTAACGAACACCGCACGATTTATATACTCACGCCCGATGGAAACTATAAACTTTCAACATTTTCCCTGATCGCCTGCAAAGACGATGATCCTTTGGCGCAGCCGAGCTTTGCCACGCCCGCCGATTTGCAAGCTTACGTGCAAGACAAGATTGACCGCAGCGTTGTTACGCCTACAGAACCGATCGACCCTGCGGCCGTAACGCGCGTCTTTTCGCTTATAACCTGCGATAATGTTACCGACGCGGGGCGCGAAGTTCTGTTTGCTTCCGTGGTCGAATCCACAAAAACCGAAACCCCTACCACTACCGCTGTCAACCCCAACGATGTGGGTGTTGTCGGCCAAGCAGCTAAGGAGATTGCATGAGTGGCTCTTTGATTCCCGGTGAAACCCCTGATCGACCCGAGGAAGAGTGCGCCGTGTTTGGCGTGTTTGCGCCCGATGAAGATGTTGCCCGCTTAACTTGCTTCGGGCTGCAGGCGCTGCAGCATCGCGGCCAGGAAAGCGCGGGCATCGCGGTGGGCGATGGCGAAACCATTATGGTCACCAAAGATTTGGGTCTGGTGACGCAGGTGTTCAACGAAGCATCGTTAGCGGCACTGCCCGGGTGCGTGGCTGTGGGCCACGTGCGCTATTCCACCAGCGGCGCTTCTTCTTCCTGGGAAGCGGCACAGCCCCACATTTCGGCCATCGACGATGTGCTGATCGCGCTTGCCCACAACGGCACGCTTATCAATACCAACACTCAGCGCGCACGCCTTGTTGCGCAGGGCGTGCAGTTTCGTTCTTCGGCCGATAGCGAAGTGGCGGCCAAGGTGATTGGGCAGGCCACCCAGAAAACGCACCATTTGCGCGACGGCATCCGCACGATGATGCAATCGCTGGAAGGCGCCTATGCCATGGTGTTGGCCAGCCCCGATTCGCTTTACGCGTTTCGCGATGCGCACGGCATCCGCCCGCTTAGCATTGGCAAGTTGCCCGGTGGCGGCTGGGTTGTTTCCAGCGAAACTTGTGGCCTTGATATCATCGGCGCCGAATTTGTGCGCGATGTCGAACCGGGCGAAATCGTGCGCTTTAATGCGGAAGGCATGTACGCTGAACAGGCGATTCCCGCGCAGAAGCGCGCATCGTGCATTTTTGAATACGTCTATTTTGCGCGGCCCGATTCCGTGCTGGATGGCCAGAGCGTCTATCAGGCGCGCCGCAATATGGGCCGCATCTTGGCGCAGGAATCTTCCGTCGAAGCCGATCTGGTGTTGGGCGTGCCCGATTCCGGCGTGCCTTCGGCCATGGGCTACGCGCTGCAAAGCGGCATCCCGTATTCTGATGGCATTGTAAAAAATCGCTACGTTGGCCGCACCTTTATTGCGCCCACCCAGGCCATGCGCCAGATGGGCATTCGCATCAAGCTTAACCCGCTGCCTTCCGTTATCGCCGGCAAGCGCCTGGTGGTTATCGACGACAGCATCGTGCGCGGCAATACGTCGAAGAAGCTTGTGGCCATGCTGCGGGCGGCCGGTGCCAAAGAAGTGCACATGCGCATCGTTTCCCCCGAAGTGATGTGGCCGTGCTTTTATGGCATCGACACCGACACCCAAGATCAGCTTATCGCTGCCAACATGACCACGGAACAGATGAACGATTACATCGGCACCGATTCGCTCGCGTTTATTTCTCTTGAAGGCCTGCACGCTTCGGTGCATGCGAACCACGACGATTTCTGCGACGCCTGTTTTTCGGGGGAATACCCGGTAGATATTCCCGAGCCGCTTCAGAAGAAGGGTTTTTTGGAACCCGGTACGGTAAGCGCCACCTTTGCTGGCAAGGAGTAAAACATGACCGAGAGGATCACCATGCCCTACACCGAAAACGACGAAGCCCCCGCTATGCCTAGCTGGGTTAACGAAGATGCGACCACCTATGCGCAGGCAGGGGTGGATACGGCGGAAGGTGCGCGCGCGGTCGATGCGATCAAAGGTGCCGTGCATTCCACGTATCGCAGCGAAGTTATCGGCGACATCGGCGGTTTTGGCGGCCTGTTTTCTGTGGCGGCGGCCAAGCAGATGGCCGACCCTATTTTGGTTTCGGGCACCGATGGCGTGGGCACGAAGCTCAAAGTTGCCCAGCTGGCAGGCAGACACGACACGGTGGGCATCGATCTGGTGGCCATGTGTGTCAACGATATTTTAGCCACGGGTGCCGAACCGCTGTTCTTCTTGGATTACGTGGCGGTGGGCAAACTTGAAGCCGAAGCCGTGGCCGAAGTGGTGGCGGGTATTGCGGAAGGCTGCTGCCAGGCGGGTTGTGCGCTTATCGGCGGCGAAATGGCCGAACATCCCGGCGTGATGGACCCGCACGATTACGATCTTTCCGGCTTCTGCGTGGGCATAGTCGATCGCCCGCTCATGCTTGATCCGGCAGGGGTGGCTGTGGGCGATGTGCTGCTGGGATTGGCTTCAAGCGGCCTGCATTCCAACGGCTATTCCCTTGCCCGCAAGGTGTGCATCGAAGGCAAAACCCACTACGAACTGCGCTTGCCCTGTGAAGAACTGGCCGGTTCGTGCGTGCAAGATGCCCTGCTAGAACCCACGCGCATCTATGTGAAGTCGGTACATGCCGCGCTCGGGGCGCACCCCGAAGCCATACATGCGCTGGCCCACATCACTGGCGGCGGCATCACCGAAAACCTGAACCGCGCGCTGCCCAAAACGATGGATGCCGTGGTTGATTTGAGCACCTGGGAAATGCCGCCCATTGTGCCCTTTGTGTGCGCGGCCGCCCGCTTGGATGAAGCCGAAGCGCTCAAAACATTCAACATGGGCATCGGCATGGTGCTTATCGTGGACGCTTCTCAGGCCGAAGAGCTGCGCGCAACGCTGCAACAACAGGGCGAAACCGTGTACACCATTGGCACGATTGAACCGGGATGCGCAACGGTGCGCTACACCAACGAAGGCTCGCTGCTATGACCAGCCCGATTGACCCGGCCAGCCCGACCAGCCCGACCGACCCGACCGACCCGCTGAAAATTGGCGTGTTGCTTTCGGGCAGCGGAACAAACTTGCAAGCCCTTATCGACGCCATCGCCCAAGGCAGCCTCAACGCTGAAATTGTGGAAGTCATCGCGTCGCGCCCCGACGCCTATGGCTTAAAGCGCGCGCAGCACGCCGGCATTCCCACCTGTTCGCTGAACAGGGAAGTCTATGCCGATCCGCGCGTAGCCAACGAAGCTATTGCCACCGAACTTACGCGCGCAGGCGCTGAATATGTGGTCATGGCGGGCTATATGCGCATGTTGGGCGAAGAAGTGCTGGATGCCTTCCCCGATAAAGTGATCAACTTACACCCGGCGCTGCTGCCTTCATTTAAGGGCGCGCACGCCATTGCCGATGCCTTTGAGGCGGGCGTGAAAATAACGGGCATCACCGTGCATTTTGCCAACGCCGAATACGACAAGGGCCCCATTATTGCGCAGCGCGCCATCGCCGTGCGCGAACAGGACAGCTTGGAAAGCCTGGAAGCGCGCATACACGAAGCTGAACACGATCTTTACCCCGAAGTTTTGCGCCTGCTTGCATCCCGGCGCGTTTCAATCGACGAAAACAGAAAGGTGCGCATCAGTGAATAAGGAAGTTTTGCAGCACATTATCGAAGATTTGCGCGCGGGGGTTACCCCCAAGCTGAGCGTGGAGGATTTCCCCTGCTTTTCTGCGGAGGCCACAGCGGGCAACGCCTATGTGAGCCCGGCCACGCTCGACGTGATTGCGGCAAGCCTGAGCGCGGCCGACATTCCCACCTTCCAGCGCGCCCTGCGTTCCATGGAAGAAAACGACCTGGGTTGGCTGGGCTTTAAAGTGGTTGCCGATGCCGCGGTGGCCGTTACCAACACCGATAACGAAGTGACGAAGAAGTATGGCGAAGCGGGATCGGCCGACGGGCAGCCGCTGGTGTTTTTCTGCAACGATGCCAAGGAACTGGTCGCTTCGCGCACCCCTTCCGCACGCGACTTTTTTCAGATGAAGGATTCCACGCGCGGGCCTTCGATGCACAACGAACAGTTTGCGGGGCTTACCTGGGTGTCGGTGCCGCTGTTTGATCGCGTGCACGTGTGGCTTGCCGGGGCATCAGATGTGGCCAGCGAAGTGGCGCCGCTTGCGATGCATGTGGGATTTGACGTGACGGTTGTGGATTACGATACCGCTTACGTAAATGAAAAGCGCTTCCCCGCAGCCCGGCGCATCGTGCTTGAAAGCTTTGATAAGCTAGATACCCTCGAAGCGAAACCGCAAGATTACGTGTGCGTGCTGACGCGTGGGCACATGCAAGACCCTGAAAGCTGCGTGTGGGCGCTGCGCCACGGCGTGCATTATGTGGGCATGATGGGCTGCGCCGGCAAAAACGAACGCGTGTGTGAACTGTGCGCGGCCGCCGGCATAAGCGATGCCGATTGGGATCGCGTGAAGCGTCCTATCGGTCTTAGTTTCGGGGCAAAAACACCGGCTGAACTGGCTATAGCCATTGTTGGTGAACTGGTTGATGTGCGTTACAAGCAGCGTTATAGCGCTGCTGCGCAGGCAAAACATGAAGCAAGCCTAGGGAGGAACTAGCGTGGAAAACCCAAAGATCAAGCGAGTACTCATTTCAGTTACCGACAAGACGGGGGTTGCCGAGTTTGCGGCGGCGCTCAGCCAGGAATTCGGTGCCCAGATTATTTCGACGGGCGGCACGGCGCGCGCGTTGGCGCAGGCCGGCGTTGAGGTAACGCCCATTGAAGAAGTGACGCACTTCCCCGAAATGATGGACGGGCGCGTGAAAACTTTGCACCCGCTGGTGCATGGCGGCCTGCTGGCCAAGCGCGACAACGCCGATCATATGGCCGAAGCATCCGCCCACGGCATCGACATGATCGATATGGTGGTCGTGAACCTGTATGCCTTCACGAAAACGGTCGATTCCGGTGCCGATTTTGCCACTTGCATCGAAAACATCGATATTGGCGGGCCTTCCATGTTGCGTTCTGCCGCCAAAAACTTTGAATCGGTTGCCGTGGTCACCAGCCCGGATAGCTATGGCGCCCTGCTTGCCGAAATGCGAGCCAACGACGGTGCCACGCTGCGTGCCACGCGCGTGCGCTTGGCGCTGCAGGTGTTTCAAACCACGAATGCCTACGACGGATCTATCGCCGCTTGGATGCAAGGCCAGCTTGAAGATGCTGCGGCCGAAAAGTTTGTCGCGCACAAAAACCTTACGCTGACCAAAGTGCAAGATTTACGTTACGGCGAAAACCCGCATCAGAGTGCTGCCTTTTATCGCCGCGACGATTACTCGATGGCCGCCCACAGCTTGGCGCATGCCACGCAGCACCAGGGCAAAGAACTTTCCTACAACAACTATCTTGACCTTGATGCCGCTTGGGCAGCCGTGCGCGAATTTGACAAGCCGGCCTGCGTTATCGTCAAGCATTTAACCCCCTGCGGCGTGTGCGAAGACGACAACATTGTGGATGCCTACCAGCGCGCCCATGCCTGCGACCCGGTTTCGGCCTACGGTGGCGTTATTGCGTTTAACCGCGGCATCAACGCCGATATGGTGACGGCCATTTTCAACAACAAGCAGTTTGTGGAAGCCATCATCGCCCCGCAGTTTGCCGCCGATGCCTTAGATATGTATGCATCCAAGCCCAACGCGCGCCTGCTTTCGACGGGCGGCGTGAACCCGGCCGGCTGCGAAGTGGAATACCGTTCGGTGGAAGGCGGGCTGCTGTGCCAAGACAGCGATGCGGTGGCCGAAGACCCCACCACGTTTACCGTGGCCACGAAGCGTCAACCCACGGCGGCCGAGCTTGAGGAATTGATCTTTGCCTGGAAGGCCTGTAAATCGGTCAAATCCAACTCTATTTTGTTGGCCAAAAATCATGCCAGCGTGGGCGTGGGCGGCGGCCAGCCCAACCGCGTGAATTCCGCGCAAATTGCCGTGGAGCAGGCGGGCGATGCCGCCAAGGGTTCCGTTGCGGCATCCGACGCGTTTTTCCCCTTCCGCGATGGTTTCGATGTGCTGGCACAGGCGGGCGTAAGCGCCGTTATCCAGCCGGGTGGCTCTATTCGCGATGAGGAAGTGATCGCTGCCGCCGATGAACAGGGCGTGGCCATGGTGTTTACGGGGCATCGCCACTTCCGCCACTAAGCGCGCCCGCACCAACACGCACGCCACCTGGATAAACCAAGGGCACCCCTCGGGGTGCCCTTTTAGTTGGTCTTGGTGGTCAAATACTCCTGCATTCCCCCTGTTGTTGCCGCTAAGCTTGCGCACAAAAGGATTGAGGAGGGGAGGAGGAGGTTGCCCGCTTGCCCGCTACTTAGCCCACCGCTTTTTTGGCGGCTTGATAGATGCGGTAATCGTCGCGGGTGTTTGAGAGGTCGAAAAATACTGCGAGGGCAAAAAATATCCCCAGGCCGATGGTAACGCTTGACCCCATGCGCGGCATAAGCATGATAAGCCAGGGCCCAAAAATGAGCAGCGCGGGAATCATGAGAACCCACGAGCAGCCGCCACTGCGCCTGAAGTGATTCACAACCGAAACCAGCACGTAGGCAAACAAGCCGGTGGCCGCCGACCCCAGCGCAATCATGGCCGCCAGGAAAATCAGCTTCGCCGCAATCAGGAAGGCATCCACCTTCAGGGCAACTTCCGCTTCCGTGAAGCGTTCCTGCGGTGTTTTGTGCGGCACGCCAGCCCCGCTAAAGGGGTTGTAGGTGCTTTGCTGCCCCGGCTGGCCGGCACCTGCTTGGCGGGTATCATCCCAGGAAGTCCACACCCAGCCCGTTTGCCCCGTGCCGCCAAAAGGCCAGCCTGCAAACGGGTCGTAATCTTCGCCACCCGCGCCGGGGCGAGGGGTGCCGCCACCACCATAGGGATTGGGGTACGAGCCGCCGTAAGGGTTTTGCCCCGCCGGGCGACGGCCGCCGTATTCGGGATCCCACTTGCGGGAAAGCAACACGTCGCGCGATTCGTTGATCAGCTTGGTTTTTTCTTCCGCTTCGGCATGTTTCGTGGAATTTTGCGCGAAGTTATCGGGATGATTTTCCCTCACCTTTTCACGGTGCGCACGTTTTACGGCATCGTCGTTTGCGCCGTCGGAAAGACCCAGTATTTTGAGAGCTTCAGATTTCTTCATAAATCCACTTTAGCGTCTGTTTCCCCGCGCCAAG
>JAVVPE010000040.1:0-13810 GCA_036655915.1 Raoultibacter sp. | reverse complement strand
TCGTCGTGTCCGATGATGGATGTGGCATATCTGCCGAAGATATTCCTTTGATTTTCGACAGGTTTGTCAGGGGTTCTGCGCCGAAGCAAAGCAGCGGCAGCGGGCTCGGTTTGGCTTTGGTAAAAGAGCTGGTCGATTTTTACGGAGGAACAATCGAGGTCACATCAGAAGTGGGGCAGGGAAGTGTCTTCACGGTGCAGCTGCCCGTGAAACCGCTCGGAATTGACGATGAGATGGAATAGGGGGGTGTGGATATGAAAATCATGTTGGCGGACGACGATGAAGGCATGCGCACGCTTGTTGGTCATATCATGCGCGAGGCAGGCTACGATTACTGTTATGCGGTCAATGGCAGCGAGGCGGTATCTGTTTTTGAGGAAGCACGACCCGATGTGCTTATTCTTGATATCATGATGCCCGGATTAAATGGCTTTGAGGTTTGTCAACAATTGCGTGCCCAGAAAGCGACCGTACCGATTATTATCTTGACGGCTAAAGGCGATATTGTCGATAAAAGCATTGGGTTTAAGGCGGGCGCCGATGACTATTTGGTGAAGCCCTTTGTTCCAGAAGAGCTCTTGCTGCGTGTTGAAGCCCTGTTGCGAAGGGGTGGCAAGGTGCGCACCGAGGGCTTTATTTCCAACAAACTTACTTTTGATGGCCTTGAAATCGATATTAAGCGGCGTCGTGTTGAAGTGGAAGGAAGCTTGGTGAGCCTTACGCCCAAAGAGTTCCATCTTCTTTACATGCTCGCAAGCAATCCCGGTGCAGTTTTTACAAAAGACCAGCTGATAGAAGATATTTGGGGTGCGCGTTACGAGGGCGAACTGGCTTGCATTACCGTGCTCATCCACCGCTTGAGAGAAAAAATTGAAGCTAACCCCTCAAACCCTTACTATATTCAAACGGTGTGGCACGTAGGGTATCGATTCGGCGATTAACGCGGCACTTAGGGGTCTTATCCTTTATAATTCTGTTTTACCATGTTAAGCACCAGTGACCACATACGGCGCATCTATTCTGACTTCATGCATACGCATAAGGCCACGCTTTTGCACGTGATCAAATGTGCTCTTGCTGTGTTCGCGGTGGCGTTGTTGCTTGAAACGTTCGTGTTCAACTTCAATTACTTTGCGTCGGCGGGTTACAACACCGTCAATTTAAGCAACAAGTTAACGCTGCAGCCAACGGCCGATAAAGAATACAAGCTTACTTCCGTCAATCATACGATGGAATTTTCCCATCTTAATGCCGAAATACACAACGTGCGCCTCGATTTTTCGTGGGCACAACCGGCGCAGAATCTTGATGTGAAAATAAACTTCACCGATGCGGCGCACCTGACCTATTTTGATTCCACGGAATATACGGTGGGCGTGCCCATCGCGCAGGTGGCCACAAACTGCGATCAAAGCGAATACATCAACTTAAATACCAGCGGCCTTACCAACAATCTTAAGATTGAAATTGTGGGCGCCGACGTGAACTATCCCATAAAGCTTACCGGGGTGTACATAAACGCGCAGCACCCCTTTGATTTCAACAGCATGCGCTTTTTCTTGGCTGCGGGCATCTTGGCGCTCATCTACATTTTCCGCCCGCGTTCAAGCATCTATCGTTGTTCTATCGTTGAGCATTCGCGCAAATCGAAAGCCTGCATTATTTTGGCCGTTGTTATAGAGGTGTATTTGGTTGCTACCTTCTTGTTCATGGGGTCAAACCTGGTGGGGGTGGCCACCTCTAGCTACAATGCGGGGTCGTGGAATAAATCGAGCATTGTGAACACCTTCGCGGTTGGCGGCGATAACGCGCAGCAATATGCCGAATTGGCGAAATCGATGGCCTCGGGCACGTTTTACCTGGAAGAAGAGCCTCCGCAGTGGCTGCAAGATATGGCCGACCCCTACGATAAGGGTGCGCGTGATGAAGCCCAAAAGGCCACGGGAGAAAAATATCTTTTCGATGTTGCCTATTACGAAGGCCACTATTACGTCTATTTTGGCGTGGTGCCTGTCTTGCTGTTCTACTTGCCCTTTTATCTGGCTACGGGCGCCAGTTTCCCCACGGCTATCGGGGTGCTTTTGGCGGCCATCGCCTTCATTTTAGGGTGTTCGGCACTGCTTGATCGCTTTGCGCGCTACCACTTCAAAAGGGTCAGCTTGGGGCTGTATCTGCTGTTGCAGATTCCCCTTGTATTTGGTTGTGGCATTTTATACCTGCTTAAATTCCCGACCTTTTATTCGCTGCCTATCATGCTGGCGCTCGCGTTTTCGGTGTGGGGCATCTATTTTTGGATGCGGGGGCGCAGTGCGCCCACAAAGGCCGCAGGGTGGTATTTTGCGGGGTCGCTGTGCATGGCGCTTGTGGCGGGCTGTCGCCCCCAGCTGGTGCTGCTTTCATTTTTGGCCTTCCCCCTGTTTTGGAGGCTCTTCATTACCGAACAACACCTGATGACGCGCAAGGGGGCAATCGAGTTTGCCTGCCTGGTGGCACCTTACGTGTTTGTGGTTGCCGGGTTGTGCTGGTATAACAAGGTACGCTTTGGTTCGCTGTTTGATTTTGGCGCCAATTACAACTTAACGGTGAACGATATGACCAAGCGCGGCTGGAATATCGGGCGCCTGGCTCCGGCGCTGTTTGCCTACTTCATTCAGCCGCCTACGGTAAGTGGCACCTTCCCCTATATTCAGCCGGCGCTGTTTGAAACCACTTACATGGGGCAAACCATCAAAGAGGTTACTTTCGGTGGCGTGTTTGCCTGCCTGCCGTTTTTGTGGGTGCTGCCATTTGCCAAGCGCATTTTGACGCTGCGCATTGCCCAGCGCTCCACGCGCACCATCGCGGGCGTCATTATTGTGCTTATTTCGGCGGGCATCATTATCGGTTTGCTCGACGCGCAAATGGCGGGTATTTTGCAGCGCTACTTCGCCGATTTTAGCTTCATGTTCTTGATGGCAACCGTATTATTGGTGTTTATCGCCAACGAGCACCTTGATCCCGATTCAACGACGTATCATCTTCTGATGAAAGTACTGATCGTGCTGGTTGCGGTAAGCATGCTTTACAGTCTTTTGCTGTGCGTCGTTCCTGAAACCGGTTGGTTTTCCGACGCGTATCCGTGGGCCTATCAGTGCTTCGTCGAAACATTCCAGTTCTGGACGTAAGTCCCAGAATGGTTTGGTCTTACTGGCAAAAAACTGAGAGAAGGATGATCGATGGAATTCATTATTGCAAAAGATTATGACGAAATGAGCCGTAAGGCTGCCGACGTGATTGCTGCTATCGTGCGCGAAGATCCGCAGTGCACCTTAGGCTTGGCAACGGGCAGCACCCCGATTGGCCTCTACGCCGATTTGGCAGCAGATTTTGCTGCGGGAACGCTCGATTTTTCCCAGGTGACCACGTGTAACCTGGATGAATATCGCGGCCTGGCACACGATCACGTGCAAAGCTATCATTATTTCATGCGCGAAAATCTTTTCAATAAAGTGAATATTGATCTTGAAAATACCCATGTACCCGATGGCTCTAACCCCGATGCTGCGGCGGCTTGCGCCGAATATGAGCAGCTTATTGCCCAGGCGGGCGGCATTGATGTGCAGCTTTTGGGCTTGGGTCACAACGGCCACATCGGCTTTAACGAACCGGCCGACAATTTTGCTGCGACCACGCAGTGCGTCGATCTTACGCAAAGCACCATCCAGGCCAACAGCCGCCTGTTTGATTCCGCCGATGAAGTGCCCCGCCAGGCCTACACCATGGGCATTGGCACCATCATGGCTGCGCGCAAGGTGTTGGTGATTGCCAGCGGTGCCGAAAAGGCCGAAATTGTGCATGCGGCTTTCTTTGGCCCGGTGACCCCTCAGGTGCCCGCTTCCGTGCTGCAATTCCATCACGATGTTACGGTGATTGTGGATGCCGAAGCCGGTGCTCTTAGCCGCTAGAAAGGCTTAAAACCATGAAGATTGTCGGCGGTGCTGTTTTTTGCGGCGATAGTTTTGAAGTGCGGGATGTGGGCGTGCAGGGCGATTGTTTTGCACCCCCGCTACCCGACGATACAAGCCTTGTGGATGCTGCGGGATGCTACGTAATCCCCGGTCTGATAGATATTCATTTTCATGGCTGCGTCGGTTACGATTTTTGCGATGGCACCAGCGAAGCTTTTGACGCCATTGCCCGTCATGAAGCGGCGCGGGGGGTAACGGCCATCTGCCCTGCGACTATGACGTACCCGGAAGCCACGCTGGCCACCATCATGCACGCCGCCGCCGCGCACGCCGATGCGCCCGATGCTGCGGCGTTGGTGGGTATCAACATGGAAGGCCCGTTTATTTCTGAGGGCAAAATCGGCGCGCAAAACCCCGCTTACCTGCAGGTGCCCGATGCCGCTTTATTCCGGCGCTTGCAGGCTGCGGCGGGCGGCCTGATCAAGCTGGTTGATGTGGCGCCTGAAGTGGAAGGTGCCCTTGCGTTTATCGATGCCTTTCACGATGAAGTGCGCATTTCTGTGGCGCACACCTGCGCCGATTATGCTACGACCACCCAGGCTTTTTTGCGGGGTGCACGCCACGTGACCCATCTATACAATGCGATGCCGCCGCTGCACCACCGCGACCCGGGGGTGATCGGTGCGGCTATCGATGCCAAAGATGTGATGGTGGAAGTGATCGCCGATGGTGTGCATATTCATCCGACCATGGTGCGGGCGGCATTTACCCTGTTTGGGGATGACAAAGTGGTGCTCATCAGTGATTCCATGATGGCGACGGGCTTGGGCGATGGTGCCTACAGCCTGGGTGGCCAAGCCGTAGCCGTGCAGGGCAAGCGTGCAACGCTGGCCGATGGCACCCTGGCTGGTTCGGCAACGGATTTGGCGGAATGCCTGCGCGTTGCCGTGGCCGACATGGGCATACCGCTTGCAAGTGCCGTGCGCGCGGCCACGATAAACCCGGCGCGCGCGCTGGGGATTGAAGGTCAGCGCGGCGCGATAGAGCTGGGGCACATCGCCGATGCGGTGATTCTTAACCCCGATTTAACGATCAAACAGGTTGTGGTGCGCGGACGCGTGCTGCGCTAAAGAGCGTTATTGAACCAGGTGGTAAGTGTGGTGGGGTGGGTGATTGCCGTTCCGACAACGACCGCCCAGGCTCCGGCTTCAATGGCTTGGCGCGCTTGGTCGGGCGTGTGCAGGCGTCCTTCGCAAAAGACGGGAATGCCCGCTGCACAGCGGAGGGCTTCCTGTAAAAATTCCAGGTCGGGGCCATCTGTTTTGGGGCGATCGTCGGTGTAGCCGGCAAGGGTAGTGGAAATGATGTCCACGCCGGCAGCAGCGGCGCGCTGCACATCGGCCACACACGCGCAATCGGCCATGATAAGCGTTTCCTTGGCAAGGGCACAAACCGTTTCCTCAAACGTGCGGCCATCGGGGCGGGGGCGGCCGGTGGCATCCAAGGCAACAACGTCGGCACCTGCCGCAATGCAGGCGCGGGCATGGCGCAGCGTGGGGGTGATGTAGACGCCGCTGTGGCCTTCTTTCCACAGGCCAATCACGGGAATATCCACCTGTCCTTTGATGGCTGCGATATCGGCCAAACCCTGGCAGCGAATGGCGGCCGCACCCCCTATTTGTGCGGCTAGCGCCATTTGCGCCATGGTTTCGGGGTGGCGCATAGGTTCGCCGGGGTAGGCCTGGCAGCTGACGATAAGTTTGCCTTTTAGGCCGTCTAGCAGGGTGTTTCCCATAGCTCCTTCTTTCTTTGCTTCAAAGAGTGCCGCGTGTGCATGCAAGGCTATCGCGCAGGTTTTCGGCGGCACCCACCAAGGGGGCCATGCCGCCTAAGTCTGCCGGGATAAGGGGCGTTTTTTGCAGGGGTGCAAGCGCCTGGCTGGCAAAACCTTTTGTGACGGCGTCGCGCCAAAGTGGCCCTGCGGCACACACCGATCCCGACAAGATGATAACTTCCGGGTCAAGCATATTAGCCCAGCCGCCCAGGGCTTCGCCCAGGGCACAGCCGGCATCTTGCAGTGTGGTGCGGGCAAGCGCATCGCCCGCGGCGGCGCGGCGCGCCACTTCGGCGCCATCAATGCTGGCTATGGAGGCATCTTCAGCGTCGGCCTTGCCTGCGGCTGCGCTTGCCTCGCAGCAAAGCGTGCCACTAGCGGCTGCGGCAAGGTATCGGCGCTGGTAGAGCTCACCGATGCCGGTGCCCGCAGTAATCGATTCGATATGTCCTTTGTGGCCGCAGGTGCACATGATGTCGCGTGCCGCCGGGTGCAGCGTGTGCCCCACTTCGCCTGCGGCACCGTGGAAGCCACGCAGCACGCGCCCGTCTTCCACAAAAGCGCCTCCCAACCCTGTGCCAACGGCAACCATCAGGCAGCTCTGTGTTTTGCGGGCAGCACCCCAGCGCGCTTCGCCTAAGGCATGGGCATGCACATCGTTCATAACGGCAACGGGCAGGCCAAACGCCTCACGCAGGCGCTCACCGACGGGTTGCCCCGTCCAGCCGGGCATAAGATCGTTGGCGTAAGCTATGGCGCCGCTGTTGTTTTCCACGCAGCCCGCCGCAGCCACGCCGATCCCTGCGAGGGGAACCGCTTCGCCATCGGCGAGGGTCAAGAGTTTTCCCACAAGGTCAAGCAGGGTTTCTAGCACAGCGGCGCCCCCGCACTGGGCGTGGGTGGGCACCGTGGTGTAGTGGGTGGCGTAGGGTTTGACACCTTCATCGTAGGTGATCAGCGCACCCGCAATTTTTGTGCCGCCCACATCAAGGGCGATCACCGAAGGGGGCAAAAACAGTGTATCGGTGGTGTGCATAGGGGCGCGGTTTCCCTTCCTGATAGCGTGGTGTGACGGCGTGAGTTTAAGAGCGCACAGCGGCAGCGGCATCCATCATGCCGGAGCGTTTGAGCACCGCAACGATTTCTTCCACATCGTCGCCAATAAGCGCCTGAACAGGCTCGCGCATTTGGTTGGTGTCAAATACACCCAGTTGCCACAGCGCCGTTTTGAAGGCGCCGACGCCGGCACCAAAGCCTACGGTTGCCTTAACGCCGCGCGTCATGAACATAAGGCGCGCAAGGTGATCTTGTTCGGCGCGCACGACATCCCAATCTTTGGCCTGGAAGGCATCCCATTGGCGCACGTAGCTTGCCGGGTCAATGTTGGCCAGGCCGGGCACCGATCCGTGGGCGCCGCCCAAGTAGGCACCGTCGACCACAACTTCATGGCCGGTCAAAAGTGTTAGCGGGTTGCCGGCATCTTCGTTTTCCAGGCACAGGAAGCGGAAGGACACATCGTCGCCCGAAGAATCTTTCACGCCATCGATAACGCCATCGGATCCCAGGCGCACCAACATGGTGGGGTCAAGCTTGGTGTGCACGCACACCGGCAGGTCGTAGGCAAACAGCGGCAATTCGGTCACTTCGCGAATCTTGCGGAAGTGGCGCTCGTTTTCCTTGGGGCCGCCCAGGGCATAGAAGGGGGCGGTGGCCACAAGCGCATCCACGCCGCAAAGCTCGGTGCGTTTGGCCTGCGCAATCACGCGTTCCGTTTCCATGTCGATGATGCCGGCAAGCACGGGCACGCGGCCGTCAACGATGCGCACCGCCTGCGCCAAAAGTTCGTAGCGCTGGTCGTCGTTGAGGAAAGCCACTTCGCCGCTTGATCCCAAGAAGAACAGGCCGTGTACGCCCGCATCGATCATGCGGTTTATGGAACGCTCGAATGAGGCAACATCGAGCTGGCGATCCTGAGTTAAGGGAACGATAACGGGGGGGATGACGCCGCGAAAGCTAAGATCAGTCATGTTGTAAGCCTTTGTCTTGAAGTGAATATAAAGTGTGAGCAACTAAAACGTGAGCAACTATAGAGTTTGGGGCAAGGTTCGTCAAGACGAAAAACGCCCCTCGCAAAAGGAGCGTTTTTCGTGCACATTACCTTTGCGATTCGGGGTGCAGCAGCGAAGGCGATGCACCTAGCAATATCTTGGTGTAATCGTCTTGCGGGTTATCAAACACTTGTGCCGCCGGGCCTTCTTCGACGGCTTTGCCTTTGTTCATAACGATGATGCGATCAGAAATATAGCGCACCGTTTGAATGTCGTGGCTGATAAACACCATGGACAGCCCTAAATCACGCTTCAGATCGGTCAGCAGATTCAAAATCTGCGCGCGCACCGAAACGTCCAGCGCGGAAGTGGGCTCATCAGCAATGATGGCGTCGGGTGAAAGGGCTAGGGCACGCGCGATGGCGACGCGTTGGCGCTGGCCGCCGGAAAGTTGCCCCGGCAAGGCGTTGAGCACGGAAGTGGGCAGGCCTACCATTTCAATCAAATCCCGCGTGCGCGCTTCGCATTCGCTTTTTGAACCGATACGGTGCACTTTCATGGGATCCATAAGCTGGTCGCGCACGCTCATGCGGGCGTTGAGCGCTGTGGCCGGGTCTTGGAAAACAACCGAAACCACGCGGCCGATAACGCGCCTTTGGGCGGCGGTGCGCTTCGTAACATCGTGCCCCTTGAAGAAAACCCTGCCCGTAGTGGGGGTTTGCAGGCCGCAGATCATGTTGGCGGTGGTCGATTTTCCGCAGCCCGATTCACCGACGATGCCGATTGTTTCACCGGGCATCAGCTTCAAGGTAAGGCCTTGCACCGCATGTACCTTGGTGGGGTGCAAAAGCGATCCGGTGCGCGTTTTGAACATCACATGAACGTCATCAAGAAAGATGATGGGCTCTTCGCTGGTCGCTTGCGTGACGGGTGCTTGTTCGCTCATTGTTCGCCTCCATCATAGGGCGTAAGGTCGACCCTCTGTAATTCCTCATCGGGAAGTTCGGCATAGTAGTGGTCGGAATTTTTGTAGCGCTTGATAACGGGGCGCACGCTTGAGGCAACGTTGAAGTGGCTTGAGCGCGGTGCGAAGCGGTCGCCCGGGGCAAAGTCTTTCGGGCTGGGCACGGATCCGGGCACCTGATGCAGGCGGTCGGATTTCGCTTCGATGGAAAGCACCGAACCCAAAAGACCGCGGGTGTATTCGTGGATGGGGTAGCACATGATGTCGCGCACGGGTCCTTGTTCCACCACTTGACCGGCATACATGACCGTGATGGAATTGGCCACTTCGGCCACCAGGGCAAGGTCGTGGCTAACAAACACCATGGCGAAGCCCAGTTCTTTTTGCAGGCGGTTAAGCAGATCGATAACCTGCTTTTGCACCGTCACGTCAAGGGCGGTGGTGGGTTCGTCGCAGATGATAAGCTTGGGGTCGCGGGTAAGCGCCATGGCTATCAGCACGCGCTGGCGCTGGCCGCCGGAGAGTTCGTGGGGGTAGGATCCCAGCGTGCGCTGGGGATCAAGACCCACCAGTTCAAGCAGGTCTTCGGCCGTGCGTGTTCCACCGCGGCGGGTCAGCTGCTTCATTTGCGATTTGATAAGCATGGAAGGGTTAAGCGACGAAAGCGCATCTTGATACACCATGGCAATATCTTTGCCACGCAGGGCATTGCGCTGCTTGTCGGTCATTTTCAGCAAATCTTGCCCCTGGTAAAGAATCTCGCCCGTGTCAATGGTGGCCTTGGGGTCAAGCAGCCCCATGATGGCCAAGGCGGTGATTGATTTGCCGCAGCCGGATTCGCCCACAAGGCCCATCGTTTGGCGGGGGCGCACCACGAAGCTGATGTGGTCGATGATATCGACTGCGCCGTGGCGGGGGAATTGGATGCTCAAATCTTTCACGAGCAAAATAGGCTCGACCGATGTGTCGGCTTCAAAGCGATCGCTGCGCGTCAGTTCGGTGGCTTTCAGTTCGGCCAAGCGGCGCTTTAGCGATTCGGCCTGGGTTGCATAGGCCAAGCTGGGGTCGGCTACCAATTTATCGGCTTCGCGCTGGGCAAGCACGTTGGAATCGCTTGCCTTAACGGGAGCCTTGGGGGCGGCAGCCATGGCGTCGGTCATGCCTTCCGATAAGATATTCAGGCACAAAACGGTGATCATAATAGCCAGGCCGGGGAACATCGCCTGCCACCAACGACCAGCTAAAACGCCCGCACGGGCATCGGCTAAAATGTTGCCCCATGTGGGGGTGGGCTCGGGGATGCCTGCGCTGATGAAGGAAAGCGAGGCCTCAAATACGATGGCGTCGGCCACCAACACGATGGTGAACACCATAACGGGAGCGATGCAGTTGCGCACGACGTGCTTCACTAAAATCCAAGGGGCGCGCGCGCCGGAAACAATGGCGGCACGAACGTAATCTTGCCCGTATTCGTTGACCACGTTCGCGCGCACCACGCGTGCAATCTGCGGAATATACAGAAAGCCGATGGCGAACACGAGTGAGGGAAGCGAATTGCCAAACACCGTTACGAATACGGCTGCTAAGGCGATGCCCGGGAAAGACATGATGACATCCATGATGCGCATGATGGTTTCAGAAACAGCTTTGCGCGAAGTGGCCGCAAGGGAACCCAAGATAGAGCCGCAAGCCAAAGCGAAGGCCGTTGCAAACAGGCCGATGGTAAGCGAGTAGCGCGCACCGTAGATCATGCGCGATAAAACGTCGCGACCTTTGTCGTCGGTGCCGAATAAAAACTCGCCCGAAGGCGCCTGGCGGGCGGTGAAGATTTGCAGCGGATCATGGGGCGCTACAAAGGTGGCCCCCGCTGCCGCAGCAACAATTAAAACAAGGATGACAAGGGAGATACGCGAACCGATGCTCATGGCACGCCAGCGGCGGAAGTGTACCTTGCCGGGGTTCGCCTCCATTTTTTCGGTGAGGGATTTACGCCAAAACATGGGCCTACACCGTCCTGATTCGGGGATTGATAACAATGTAGAGCATGTCAACCACGATGTTGATGAAGATGAAGGTTAGGGCGACGGTCAGCGTGCAGCCCTGCACCAAGGTCGGGAAGTTTTCCTGTACACCCTGCAAAATAGCCATGCCCATGCCGGGAAGGTTGAAGATAACTTCGATAACGACGGCGCCACCGATAAGATAACCAATGCGCAGACCCAGCACGGTAACGGGGGTGATAAGCGCGTTGCGCAACACGTTGCGCGCGATGACGACGGGGCGGGGGATGCCTGCTCCGATGGCGGTGCGCACGTAATCTTTATCCAGTTCTTCCACCATTGATGTGCGGATGACGCGGGTAAGCTGGCCGGCAACGGGGATGCCCAACGCGAATGCGGGCATGGCCATGCGCGCCATATAACCGCCGGGGTTGTCGAAGAAATCGGGCAGGGGCCCGGCGGCCGGAAGCAGGTGCATGGTCGATGAAAATAGCAGAATCAAAAGCACCGCAAGCCAGAAGGAGGGAGTGGCAATGCAGGCGATTGAAAACACGCGAATAACCTGGTCAGGCCACTTGTCGCGATACACCGCCGAAATGATGCCCAGAACAAGCGCTATAACCACAGCGATAATCAACCCCATAAAGGTCAGTTGCAAGGTAATGGGAAGTGCCGTCGAAATCTTGGCAGCAACGGAGGATTCGTTGGCTCCGTACGTTCCCAGATTACCCTGGAACAGACCTGCCATAAAGTTGCCGTATTGAACGATCCACGGGTCGTTTAAGCCGTGCAACTGGCGATAGGCATCCAAGGCTTCCGGCGATGCCCCTTCGCCCAGCGCCGAATAGGCGGGGTCGATAGGAGAAAACGACATCAGAAAAAACACGAGGATGGTGACGCCTAATACCATAATGGGCAAAGCGATCAGCCGATTGCCAATCAATCGGAAAAGATTATTCACCGCAGCCCCCTTCATCAATTAGGGGCATTTTCATGCCCGCTTTACCAGAAAGAAACCTGCACCGCGTGTGCGGTGCAGGTTAAAAGTTCAAACCTTAACTATTATACGGTGACGCACGCCGTATGTCTCGCACATTTTCTTAGGCAGTTTTCGAAGCAGCATCGATGAAGTTAAGGCCCGTTGTGCCGATGGGCGCATAAGCGTCAAGCTTTTCGGCGAAGAAGGCCGTAGAAACCTTGCGGTGGAACAGCGGATACAGCGGCACTTGGTCGGCCAAAAGGTCGAAGCACTGGTTCCACAGTTTTTGCTGAGCATCGCCCGATGTTTCAATGGCGGATTGCATAAGCTTGTGCAGTTCGGTGAACTTGTCAGAGCCCTTCCACTGCGTACGCTTCTGGGTCCAGGTGTTGTCGCCGTACCACCAGTTCATCAGCAGGTCGGGATCGTTGCCAAATACGGAAGGATCGCCCGGAGCCAGCGCGACGTCGTATTGCGGATCGTCCACATCGGTGCGGTTGGCGTACAGGGCAGACGAGGCCTGTTCCTGAATCGTCGTTTTGATGCCCGCTGCTTCCAGGTCGTTTTTGATCTGGGGTGACAAGGCTTTGATCCAAGGATGGTCGGTCGTGTCAAGCGTGATGGAAAGATCGGTGACGCCCGCTTCCTTTAACAGAGACTTCGCTTTTTCGGTGTCGTAGGTGAACACCGTGGCGGCCTTGTTGTAGTTGGCGTGGTTTGCAGGCAAGAAGCTGGTCAGCGGAGTGGCCATACCCGACATGGCGTTTGCAATCAACTTTTCGGTGTCGATGGCATAGAAGATTGCCTGGCGCACGCGATTGTCGTCAAAGGGCTTTTTCTTGGTGTTGAACATGAGGAAGGGCAGGTTGAAGCCCTGAACAGGCTCAACGGTAGCGCCGGCAGCGGTCAGCTGGTCGGCAACGTCGGCGGGCACGTTTTCCATGACCATGACGGTGCCTTCTTGCATGGCGGTGGTGCGAGCGGTGTCATCTTTGATGATGCTCCACTTCATGGCCTTATCTTTTGCTGCATGGTCGCCATTGTAGTTCGCGTTGGGCGAAAATGCGATTTCGGATTCGCTGATGGAATCGTAGACCCAGGGGCCAGAGCCGATAGGCTTGGCGGTCAGGTCGGCATCAGTTGCCTTGGTGGGCACAACTTTGATAAGCGCCAGACGTTCTTTGACCAGCGAGAACGGATGGTTAAGCGCGATTTTGACCGTCGCCTCATCTTTGGCGGATACGCTTTTGATGAAGGACAGCATCGACAGGTACAAAGCACCCTTGGCGGAAACGGTGCGATCGTAGGATGCCACAACGTCTTCGGCGGTTACCGGAGTACCATCGGAGAACTTGGCACCATCGCGCAGTTTCACTTCGTATTCAGTTTCAGAAACCTTGGTCGGGTCGCCCGCGGCAAGCGCGTTGAACGGCTTAAATGTGGACATGTTGAGTTCGTAGAGGCCTTCAACAACATGCCAGTTTGACCCGACAGCCAAAGCGGACGAGTTGTTCGGCGGCAGGTAGTTCTTGGTTTCGTAGGCAACGGCCGCGGTGAGCGTGCCGCCCCCAATGGTGGCAGCCTTATCGGCTGCGGGAGCCGCTTCCTTCTTGTCGCCCGAGCCGCAGCCGACAAGGCCGAAGCCCATAGATGCTGCGGCGATGGCGCTGCCCGCTAAAAACGTGCGGCGCGTTAAGGTCTTGCTGGATTTCATTTCCATATTTCCCTCCCAGTGTTATATATAACATTAGTTATTGGTCTTACCCAATCTTGACTATTTTAATGCATCCACTCCAAATTGTCTTCCCTTGTCAAATAAAAGCCGCAAGTATGTAAACTGTTGGTAAAGAAAAGCCGGGGTTTAATGAAGTCGATATTCCGCATGGGGGTCCTACTGGAATGGGGTTATTGGTTACACCGAGTTCATGCATCTTACTTCAAGGCGGTTGACTACATAGATAAGGTTGATGTATTTGGCTGCTAGTGCTGCTTTGCTATTTCTTTTCCAATTTGTTGGACTACTCCAACTACGAGGGCA
>JAVVPE010000039.1:0-14016 GCA_036655915.1 Raoultibacter sp. | reverse complement strand
ACCAGGTTGTTTTTGGCGGCGGCAACATCCACTGCATCACCCAGCAAGAACCCGCCGGGAAATAATCTTATCGGCAAGCGCTAGCAAGCGATAACCTTACACCAGCGCCCTCTTCAGAAGTGCCCCCAGAATTGTTCTGGGGGCACTTGGGCGTATCGGGTGTGAGCGGGGGCGGGGGCGCAAAAGCGTGCCCGCGGCTTTTGCCTCAATGGTTTTATTTCTTGGAATACATGTACTGGTCGGCTTGGTCCAAAAACTCGAGCCAGCCATCAATTTTTGGGTCGTAGGCTACGATACCGACGCTAATTGATGTGTGGAAGCGCGGGCCTTTCCAGCCGAAGGTTTCGCTGTTGAAGCGGTCACGAAATTCTTCGATAATCTTTGCCGCCGCCTGTTTTCCCTGGCCGGGGAAGCACAGCATAAATTCGTCGCCACCCAATCGGGCCGCCCATCCACTACCTTCTTCGGCGCATTCGGTGAGCATTTCAGCCAGGCGGGCAATAACGTTGTCGCCTTCGATGTGGCCGTAGTTGTCGTTAATATCTTTAAACTTGTCGATGTCGCAAACGGCGATGGTTAAAGGGTTTGCGCAAGACCAGCCACCCACCAGGCGCTCAAGTTCTTCTTCGGCAAAAGCCTTGTTGTAAAGGCCGGTGGCAAAATCACGTATCGACATATCGTTGATCTTCTTGATCAAATCGGTGACGGCAATATTTTCCTGTTTTGCCGTATCGTTGATAAGCAAATCGTTGGTAACTTCTCGGGCAAGCTCAAGCGCAAAGGTGCGCCCTTCTACCTGCACCGGCGAAGAAACGATCAAAAATATGGTGTCATCTAAAGTTTCCAGCTTGATAACCGGCGCGTTGCGCTTGGTGGCCAGGCGTGACACACAATTGTGACAGGGCGTGGTGCGATTCCAGGTGTCATAACAGTGTTCGGGCAGCGAAGTAAGCTGGCCTTCGTGATAATCGTAGACAACATAGGTATCCGCATCAACCAGTCGATAATAGCTAAACGGCGGCTGTTCTTCCATCTGTTGCTTTATAAGGGGATCCATGTTTGCGATAGCGAAAATGTCCATCACCTCACTGCGTGCATCGAAGGCCGATGATTGGTGCCACGCTTGCACGGGTAAGTCAAGCGGAACCAATCGGGGTGGGCATCTATTCTAACGCATAAGCCGCCGCAGCAGTTTAATTTTATTACCAAAAGGGGGATTGCGCACGGGCACTTCAAGCCAGGTACCTTTTGTAAGCGTCGATTTATAGTGGGTGAAGCGGTCGAAGCCGGTTTTTCCGTGGTAAGCTCCCATGCCCGAATTGCCGACACCACCAAAACCCATGTGGTTGTTGGCAATGTGGATCACGACGTCATTGATGGTGGCACCACCAAAATCCAGTTCGCGCACAAGGCGCTGTTGCACGCTTTTGTCTTCGGAAAAAATGTAGGCGGCCAGCGGTTTTTCAAAATGGCGCACGATGGCAAACGCCTCATCAAGCGTTTTGTAGCTAATCACGGGCACAAGCGGCCCGAATATTTCTTCGTTCATCACGGGGTCTTCTAGCGTGATGCCGCGCAGGCAGGTAGGCGCAATCTTGCAGGTGCGCGCGTCGCTTTGCCCGCCGAAGGCAAGGGTTGCGGCGGGGTTGCGGTTTTCAATCAGGCCGCACAGCCGATCGAAGTGGCGCTGCGAAATGATGCGCGGCCATTCATCGCAGGCAAGGGCATCTTCGCCGTAGTACTGCCGAAAGCACGCTTCAAGTTGATCCACAAAGCTATCGGCCACATCTTCGTGCACCAAAAAGTAGTCCGGCGCCACGCAGGTTTGCCCGGCGTTGATGCCTTTGCCCCAGGCGATACGCTGTGCCGCGCGTTGCACATTGGCCGCTTTATCCACGATGCAGGGGCTTTTTCCGCCCAGCTCTAGCGTGACGGGCGTTAAGTGACGCGCGGCAGCCGCCATGACGCTGCGACCCACGCCGGGGCTGCCGGTGAAGCAGATGTGATCCCAGCGCACTTCAAGCAACCAATCGTTCATTTCCCCTGAACCCGGGAAGGCGCACACAAATTCGGGGGGAAACACCGCTGCAATGATGTCGCACAAAAGCGCGCTTGAGGCAGCCGAGGTGCGCGAAGCTTTCAGCGCCACGCAGTTGCCGGCGGCCACGGCATCCACCAGGGGCACCAACGCCAGCTGAACGGGGTAATTCCACGGTGAAAGCACCGCTACAACGCCGTTGGGGCTGGCATACACCTTTGAAGTGGAAGGGAAGTGCATAAGGGGGGTGTGCACGCGCTGTGGGCGCGCCCAAGTATCCATCTTTTTCAGGCACAGGTTTATTTCGTCGTAGACTAGCCCCAGTTCGGTGGCGTATCCTTCAAAATGCGCTTTGCCCAAATCAAGCTGGAGGGCATCCAAAATGCGCTCTTCGTTGGCCTTCAGGTGCGCTTTCAAGTTGCGCAGCGCCTCTTTGCGATGCTGTAAGGGCAAGGTGGCGCCTGTGGCGAAGTAGGCGCGCATGCGCGTTGCTGCCGCTTCAACATCATCGAGTGTGGTGTAGCTTGGCGTCGCCCTTTCGCTTTCGGATTTCGCATAGTGGGACATAGTGTGCTCCTTTGCGCATCATTTTTACTGCCGCTATAATACGCGCATATTCGGTGTACTCCAAATGGTGTAATTGTGTGTCAGCCAGGTGACGGCTTGTTTTCTGCTTGCGTACACCCCGCCGCAGCGTGCTAAAGTTTCGCCAAGACACAAATACGCACACTTCATATGACAGGAGAGTGAAGGATATGGAAAACAACTCCAGCAATCCCAACAACCCCCGATCAGCCAATCCCGTGCCCCCCGCAGGGGCAAATGCATCCGATAGCGCTCAGCAGCCCGTGCAGGTACCCGCGTCCCAGGTGCCCCACACGCCCAAGCCTATCTATAACCAAACGACGAGCGGGCATCCCGCCCAGCATGCAGGAGGATATGTACCATCAGCCACTTCGCCCATCACTCCCCCGATGGCAAGTAAGGCCGCAAAGGCACCTGGTGGCGCAAAAACTTTTCTGCTTGCTTTCGCGGGTGCCGCGCTCGCCGTTATCATCGGCCTGGGAGGCTTCGGCATCTATACGGCCACTATGAGCTCAGGCCCCGGGGCGTCCACAACGCTGGGCGGTTCGGAAACTTCGACCATCAACGTAACCAACGAAGACGCCGATTTGGCTGAAACCGTTGCGGCAAAAGCGCTTCCTTCCGTTGTCGCCATCGATGTCTATGTAAACCAGAGCGCGCAAGGCATGTTTGGGCCGACCGCCAATGGTGCGGCAACAGAATCGACGCAGGCAGGGCTTGGCAGTGGCGTGGTCATTTCTAAAGATGGCTACATCCTTACCAATAACCATGTTATTGAAGGGTCCGACAGGCTTACTGTTACGGCACAGGGCCAGGAATACGAAGCTAAAATTGTAGGCGCCGACGCGTCAAGCGACGTGGCCGTGCTCAAGATTGATGCCAAAGATTTGACCGCTGTTGAAATCGGCACCTCGTCTGATTTGACGGTAGGCGAATGGGTTATGACGCTAGGCAGCCCGTTTGGCTTGGAGCAATCCGTTGCCACCGGCATCGTTTCTGCAACCAGCCGCTCGGCCACCTTGGATGGTCAATCGGGCACTTCGTTTTACACGAACATGATTCAGACCGACGCAGCCATCAATCCTGGTAACTCGGGTGGTGCGCTTGTTGATAAAGACGGCAAACTCATCGGCATCAACACCATGGTAACGTCATACTCGGGTACGTACTCGGGCGTCGGTTTCGCTATCCCTGTCGATTACGCGATGGGCTTGGCTCAGCAGATTATCGACGGCAAAACGCCCACCCACGCACAACTGGGTGTGTCAACAGCCACGGTGGATGCCGCAACCGCGAAGCGCTATGGCTTCCCCGTAAACGCAGGAGCCTACATCAGCAACGTTGCCGCCGATTCGGCAGCTGCTAAAGCGGGCTTGCAGGAAGGCGACATCATCACCAAGTTCAACGCCACGCCGATCACTTCTGCAGATGAACTAATCTTGGCCATCCGCGCCATCAACCCGGGCGACAAGGCCACCCTTGAAGTGAACCGCGACGGAGAAAGCAAGACGATGGAAGTGACGATGGGATCCGATGCCAACAGTGCATCAACCGGTTCAAGCTCGGGCAACAAGGGCAAGTAGCGCGAGTCAGCAATGCCAAGCTTCCCACCGGTGTGCAGGGGTCACTCTGCTCATTCGGTGAAATGACCGGGAAACGGCTACGCCAACAGGTGTGGCCGTTTTCTTTTCGGGTAAGATGGAAAAAATCACCAAGGTGAAAGGTACCCGCATGAGCCACGACTATAAATACAAGCGCGTTTTACTGAAGCTTTCCGGCGAAGCCCTGATGGGGGATACCGGTTACGGCATCGACCCCAAGGTTGTTGAAGATTTGGCCTTGCAGATCAAAGACATCGTGCAAGATGGTGTTGAACTGGCTATTACCGTGGGCGGCGGCAACATATTTCGCGGCATGGCTGGATCGGCCGAAGGCATGGATCGCGCCCAGGCAGATTACATCGGCATGTTGGCCACCTGCATGAATGCGCTGGCGCTGCAAGATGCCTTTGAACGCCATGACATTGTCACCCGCGTCATGAGTGCCATCGAAATGCGTCAGGTGGCCGAACCCTACATCCGCCGTCGCGCGGTGCGCCACTTGGAAAAGGGCATCGTCGTCATCTTTGCGGCGGGCACGGGCAATCCCTATTTCACCACCGATACCACCGCGGCGCTGCGCGCGTGTGAAATAGACGCGGAATGCCTGATGAAGGCCACGAAGGTGGATGGCGTTTACGACAGCGACCCCAAACTTAACCCCCGGGCCAAAAAGTACGACGAAATCAGCTATATGGAGGTGCTTTCCCGCGAATTGCACGTGATGGATTCCACGGCCACATCGCTGTGCATGGACAACCACCTGCCCATGCTGGTATTTGACTTGACGGTGCCCGGCAATATTTCACGCGTCCTGCGCGGCGAAAATGTTGGCACCACCGTAAAGTAGCAGTTCTCTGGGCAAAAATGTGCTAAGGTTTACGTGAATTAACTCTTGAAGAATCAAGCAGAAACAATGAGTAGGCAGGCTTTGAAAGGATTATGATGGTAGACGAAATCATGCTGGCAGCCGAAGAGCATATGGAAAAAGCGATTCACGGTTTGGGTGAAAGCTTCGCATCGGTGCGCACGGGGCGTGCCAACACTATGATTCTCGATCGCATCAAGGTTGATTATTACGGCGTGCCCACGCCCATCAACCAGATGGCTGCGGTAAAAACCCCCGATGCCCACATGCTTATCATCGAACCCTGGGATAAAAGCTGCCTTTCCACCATCGAACACGCCATCATGCAAAGCGATCTGGGCGTGACCCCTTCCAACGACGGGTCCATCATCCGCCTGCCCTTTCCTTCACTTACCGAAGAACGCCGCCGTGAACTGGTGAAGCAGTGCAAGGCGTACACCGAAGAAGCGCGTGTGGCCGTGCGCAATGCCCGCCGCGACGCCAACAATGCCGTTGATCGCGCAGTGAAAGACGAAGGCCTTTCCGAAGATGATCAGCGTCGCACCGAAACGGAAATTCAAAAACTGACCGATGCGTTTGTGGCGCGCGTGGAAGAACTGTTCAAGAAAAAAGAAGCCGAGGTCATGGAAATCTAGCTTCCCAAGCACCGAGTGATTTGAGATGTAGTGAAGGTATCCTTGTCTGAAATATTTCCGCATCCGCCGGCAGGTCTTGATCCTGCCGCGCTTGTTGCTGGCCGCATTCCGGCGCACGTAGCCATCATTATGGATGGCAACGGTCGCTGGGCAAAGCAGCGGGGAAAAAATCGCCTCGAAGGGCATAATGCGGGCATCGCAGCGGTGCGTGAAAGTATTCGGTGTGCATCTGACCTAGGCATTCGCTACCTTACCATCTATTCGTTTTCTTCTGAAAACTGGAAGCGCCCGCAGGAAGAAGTGACGGGCTTGATGGATTTGTTTGCCAAAACCATGCTGGCCGAAGTCGATGAACTGCACGCAAAGCAGGTGCGCGTCAAGGCCATCGGCCACCTGGAGGCTCTGCCCAAAAAAACGCGCGCGGCTTTTGTGACCGCGTGGGAAAAAACGAAGAACAACACGGGCATGACGCTGATTGTTGCCGTTAACTACGGCGGGCGTTTTGAAGTGCTCGATGCCGTGCGCCACTATACCGAAGACGCCTTGCGCGCGCAGGCGGCAGGCGCGCCGGTGCCCGCGTTGACCGAAGAATCCTTCTCTGATTATATGTATACTGCCACTTTGCCCGACCCCGATTTGATGATTCGCACCAGCGGGGAAATGCGCATTTCCAACTTCTTGCTGTGGCAGGTGGCCTACGCAGAATTTTACTGCACCCCGGTGCTGTGGCCCGATTTTGACCGCTACGAACTGCTGCGGGCCCTGCTTGATTATCAGGCGCGCGACCGTCGCTTTGGGGCGGTATAGTTTATGGAAAAGCAGGAAGTTTCCGATAAAAAAACTCTGAAGCAAAAAGCGCTTGCCAAAACGCCCAAAAAGCTGCGCAACGCCTCCGATTTGCAGGTGCGCTTTCGCACGGGATTTGCCTACGTGGCCATTTCGCTAGTGTGCATCTTGGCCAACGAATTTACCACAGTGTTGCTGCTGGCTGTTTTGGCGGGTATTTCGGCCAGCGAATTTTTCTACATGTTGCGATCAGATGCGAAGCTTCCCAACGAGTTTTTGGGGGTTATTGCAGCGGCGTTATACCCGGTCAGCATGTGGCTTGCGGGCCTGGCAGGCATGATGGTGGTAACGGCGGTGTTTTTGCTGGTGCTGCTGGTGTGGTACGTTTTTTGGATGCGCGCGCGCATATCCGATGTGGGCGTCAGCTTTTTTGGCGCGGCCTATTGCGGGCTGCTGCTTTCCGGCGGCATGCTGGTGCGCACAGCGCTGCCCGATCCGTGGGGGGGCGTGCTGCTGCTGCTGGTGTTTTTCAGCGTGTGGGCCAACGATTCGTTTGCCTATCTTGTCGGGCGCAAATTGGGGCGCCACAAGTTGGCACCGCGCACGTCGCCTAAAAAAAGTTGGGAAGGCTTCATCGCCGGCTTGGCGGGCTCGATGCTTATGTGGTACGCCATGACCTTTATCCCGGGTATCGTCATGACCTGGTGGCAGGCGCTTTTGTTCGGGCTTATCTGCGGCTTGGCGGGCGTTTTGGGCGATTTGGCCGAAAGCCGTATAAAGCGCAATTCCGGCTTCAAAGATTCGGGCACCATCATGCCCGGCCATGGCGGCCTGCTCGACCGTTGCGATTCGCTGTTTTTAGCTTCGGCTTCTTCGGCGGTTCTGTTGGTGTTGGGGGGGTGCATTCCGTATGTCTTCTAAAAAACGCATCGTCGTGCTGGGGTCCACCGGATCTATTGGCACGCAAACACTCGATGTGGTGCGCCGCCACCCTGACAAGTTGGAAATCGTTGGCCTGGCCGTGCACACACGCGTTAACGCCCTGGTGTCGCAGGCCCACGAATTCAAGGTGGCTTCGGTTGCTGTGGGCGACGAAGGCCTGCGCAGCGATGAGCGCTGCAAGCAGTTACTGGCGCTGGCCGCCGGTGCCCATGCCGGGGTAAGTGTGGGTTTTGGCGCGCAGGCTGTGGAAGATTTGGTGCATGACACCGATGCCGATATTGTGGTAAATGCCCTGGTGGGGGCCGCTGGTTTGCGCGCAAGCTACGAAACGCTCGCGGCGGGCAAAGTGCTGGCTTTGGCCAACAAAGAATCACTGGTGGTGGGCGGCGATCTGCTGATGCCGCTGGCCACGCACGAAACTTTGTTGCCCATAGATTCCGAACACGGCGCCATCTATCAATGCTTGCTGGGTGAAGATGCGCGCGAAGTAACGCGCCTGTGGGTAACCGCATCGGGGGGGCCTTTCCGCGGCTATACGCGCGATCAGCTGCGCACCATCACGCCCGAAGCGGCGCTGGCGCATCCCACGTGGAACATGGGGCCAAAAATTACCATCGACTCTTCAACCTTGATGAACAAAGGGCTTGAAGTGATCGAAGCCCACCATCTGTTTGCCATGGATTACGACAAAATCAGCGTCGTGGTGCAGCCGCAAAGCGCCATCCATTCCATGGTTGAATTTTCCGATGGGTCGGTAAAGGCGCACCTGGGCACAACGGATATGCGCATTCCCATCCAGTTCGCGCTTTCTTACCCGCAGCGCTGGGAAGCGCCGGTGCCTCCGCTGGATTTTGCCACGCTGGGGTCGCTGGAATTTTATCCGCCCGACACCAAAACCTTTCGCTGCTTGGCGCTTGCCCGTGCGGCGGGATGCGCGGGGGGCACGCTGCCCTGTGCGATGAACGCGGCCAACGAAGTGGCGGTGGCTGCGTTTTTGGCCGGGCACTGCGCTTATCTGTCCATTGCCGATTGCGTCGAAGCGGTTATGGAAGCACAGCATGGAGAACGCGTTACAAGTGTGGAACAGTTGGCGGAAGTAGACGCTGCCGCCCGTCAATCTGCGTCAAACTACCTAGCAAAACTACGCTAAGCAAGCAAGCGACACAAGCGATACAAACGACACCTTAAAGGTTGGCTATGGATATTGTTTTAATGATTCTCTATATAACCATCGTGCTCAGCGTTCTCGTGTTTATTCACGAAGGCGGGCACTACCTGGTTGCGCGCGCCTTCGGGGTGCGGGTTACCGAATTCATGCTGGGTTTGCCCGGTCCGCGCATCGGTTTTACCTGGCACGGCACCAAGTTTGGCGTTACCGCCATTCCGCTGGGTGGCTATGCCAAGGTGTGCGGCATGGAAGTGGGGCAGCAAAGCCCGCATTTAGAACAGGTGAGCGCCTACGCCTACGCCCACGGCACCGTGCTGATGGAAGATGTGGCGCGTGATCTGGGCATAAGCGATGAACAGGCCTACGATGCGCTGGATGAATTGACCGAATGGGGCACGCTTATCGGCCCCGCGCGCAAAGATGAATTCAACACCTATCGCACGCCTGAAGTGCGGGGATCATGTGAGCTGGGTGCGCCACAGCCCCTTGAAGACCCCCATGCCTTCTTTGAAAGCGAAGCCCGACAGCAGTACCGTTTCCTGCCGTTTTGGAAGCGCTCACTTATTTTGCTGGCTGGTCCTGCCATGAACCTGCTGTTTGCTATGATCGTGTTTGTTATCATCTATTCCCTTATCGGTTTCGATGTGCAAAACCCCACAACGGGCGAAATGCAACATATGACGGTCGATCCGCTGCGGGCCATCGGGGCGGGTTTCAGTTACATCGGCGCGGTTATCGGCGCGGTGGTGGGGCTGTTCAACCCGCTTACAGCCGCCGAAACCGTTTCGCAGTCCACTTCGTTGATGGGTATGGCGGTGCTTTCAAAAACAGCCGCCGAACAGGGTTTTGTCAACTTCATTTCCTTTATGGCCATGATTTCGGTTTCGCTGGGCATCATGAACATGCTTCCCATTCCGCCGCTTGATGGCGGGCGTTTCGTGGTAGAAATCTACCAGAAAATCCGCCGCAAATTTATTTCCTACAAGGCACTCAACTATCTAAGCATGGCGGGCATCCTGCTGTTTGTGGGCTTGTTCATCGTTATGCTCAACCAAGATATTCAGCGCTTCATTTTTGGGAATTGGGGTTAGCGCGCCCATGGATACTGTGGTAAAACCCAACGCAGCAACACGCCGCATCCAGGTGGGCAAGGTGGCCTTGGGTGGCGGCGCGCCCTGCGTGGTGCAGTCGATGTTGAATGCGCCTGCCACCGATGTGGCAGCCAACCTAAGCCAGATTGAAGCTTTGGCCGCGGCCGGCTGCGAAGTGGTGCGCATGGCTATCCCGCACGCGAACAGCCTCGATGCGTTTGAAGCCGTGTGCGCAGCCTCGCCCCTGCCCGTGGTGGCCGACATCCATTTTTCGGCGGATTTGGCCATTGAAGCGGCCCGCCGGGGCGCAGCGAAGCTGCGCATCAACCCGGGCAACATTGGGGGCTTAGAAAAGACGAAGCCGGTGTTAGCTGCAGCGCGGGCGGCGGGCATACCCATTCGCATCGGGGTCAACGCCGGGTCGCTTGATGCGGTGCTGGCGGCACGCAACGATTTAACCCTGCCGCAAAAGTTGGCGCAATCCGCTGCCGATTATGTGCGCTTTTGCCACCAGCAAGATTTCTTCGATGTGGTGGTTTCGGCCAAGGCGCACGACGTTATGGCCACGGTGGCCACCTATCGGCTTTTAGCGCGCGAAATTCCGCAGGTACCGCTGCATATTGGCATCACAGAAGCAGGCACGCTGTTCCAAGGTGTTATCAAATCGGCCTGTGGCCTGGGTATTTTGCTGGAAGAAGGCATCGGCGATACGCTGCGCATTTCGCTCACCGATGATCCGGTGCAAGAAATCCGCGCCTGCTGGACGCTGCTTGGCGCTCTTGACCTGCGCCGTCGCGGCCCCGAAATCATCAGCTGTCCCACCTGTGGGCGCTGCCAGGTCGATCTGATTGCGCTGGCCAAGCAGGTGGATGCGCACTTGCAAACGCTGGATGCCCCTCTTAAGGTGGCCGTTATGGGTTGCGTGGTCAACGGGCCGGGCGAAGCGGCCGATGCCGATATTGGCGTGGCGTGCGGTAACGGTGTGGGCGTGATATTTGCGCAAGGGAAAATCTTGCGCAAGGTGGATGCCTGCGCTATCGTAGAAACTTTAGTGGAAGAAATCGAAAAGCTGCAAACTCTTCAAGGGAAAAGGTAGGCAAGAAGGTATGAACAAAAACGTGAACCCCGCTATTTTGCGGATGAGCAGCATATATGCGCCCACATTAAAAGAGGATCCCAGCGATGCGGATATCACCAGCGCCAAGCTTTTGCTGCGCGCGGGAATGATACGCAAAGAAGCGGGGGGGCTTTATTCATTTTTGCCCCTTGGCCTGCGCGTATTGCATAAAATAGAAAATATTGTGCGCGAAGAAATGGATGCATCCGGCGCCCAAGAAATGCTGCTGCCCTTTGTGCAGCCGGCCGATTTGTGGCGCCAAAGTGGGCGCTGGAACGTGTATGGCCCCGAACTTTTGCGCGTGGTGGACCGTCACAAAAACGAATTTTGCCTCAGCCCCACCCACGAAGAAATCATTACCGACCTTATCAGCAACGAACTGCGCAGCTATCGCGATTTGCCGAAGAATTTCTACCAGATACAAATTAAATTCCGCGACGAAATCCGTCCGCGTTTTGGCCTGTTGCGCGGCCGCGAATTTGTGATGAAAGATGCCTACAGCTTCAACGCCACCCAGGAAAGCCTGGATGAAACCTATAACGATATGCGCGAAGCCTACACGAATATGTGCGACCGCATTGGCCTGGAATACCGCATTGTCGATGCCGACCCCGGCCAAATTGGCGGCAACGCTTCCGAAGAATTTATGGCCTTGGCCGAAACGGGCGAAGCTGAACTGGTCTATTGCGACTGCGGCTATGCGGCCGATACCGAAGCGGGCGCGTGCACGCCGCACCCCACGGCTTATCCTGCCACGCAAATGGTGAAGCTTGCCACGCCCGGCGTGCATACCATCGCCGATTTGGCGGCGTTTTTGGGCTGCGAACAATCGGCCACAGTTAAGGCGTTTGCCGGCAAAGATGAAGAAGGCAGCATTTGGGTGCTGTTTGTGCCCGGCGATTACGAAGTCAACGAATGCAAGGCCGCAGGCCTGGTGGGTGGCTTCGAGCCGCTCACCGATGAGGAAATGGCAAAAGCGCAGCTGGCGAAGGGGTCGATGGGCCCGGTTGGCCTGCCCCAGGGCGTGCGCATTGCCGCCGATGAATCGCTGCGCGACATCGAGCGCTGGGTGGTGGGTGCCAACGAAGATGGCTATCACTTCACAGGAGCACAGCAGGGCAGTGATTTCACGGTGGACGCCTGGGGTGATCTTTCCCTGGTGCGCGTGGGTGATGCCTGCCCCACCTGCGGCAAACCGCTGCAGGCTGCGCGCGGCATCGAAGTAAGCCAGATATTTAAGCTGGGCACGAAGTATTCCGAATCCATGGATGCCACGTTTATGGACGAACAGGGCAGCGAACAGCACTTTCTTATGGGATGCTACGGTGTGGGCATTTCGCGCACGATGGCGGCCGTTGTGGAACAGTGCAACGATGAAAACGGCATGTTCTGGCCCTTCTCGATTGCGCCTGCGCACGTGTGTATCATTCCGCTTGCCAGCCCCGGCGATGCCGAAGTGTATCCTGTGGCCGAAAAGCTGGCTGCTGATTTTGCCGCTGCCGGCATGGAAGTGGTTATCGATGACCGCGATGAACGCGCGGGCGTCAAGTTTGCCGATGCCGATTTGATTGGATGGCCGCTGCAAATTGTGGTGGGCAAGCGCGGCTTAAAAGAAGGCTCCGTCGAAATCAAGCGCCGCAAAACAGGCGAAAAGAAGCTGGTCAAACTGGCAACAATCCAAGAAGCCATGTCATTTGCTCATCGCATGGCCAAACCGGCAGGTGCGTTTGTGCACCATTTATTTTAGATTTTACCTAAAGGAAAAATATGCAAAGTGCACCCAAGGCGATTTTGTTCGATCTGGATGGAACGCTGCTTGATACCCATGATTTGCTGCTGGAATGCTTTCGCTTTGCCACAAGGCAGGTGTTAAACAGGGAAATTCCCGCCGACGTGCTGATGGCCAAGGTGGGCCAACCCCTCGATGTGCAAATGTGGGATTTCACCGACGATGAAGCCACCCACGATGCCCTGTGTCGCGCCTATCGCGCGCGCACGCAAGAACGCCACGATGCCTGTGTAAAAAGTTTTCCGGGTGGCATAGCGGTGCTGCAAGCGCTGAAGGCGGCGGGGTATCCGCTGGGCGTGGTTACCTCGAAGCGCCATATTCCCGCGCAGCATGGCCTGCAGCTGTTTGATATGGCGCAGTATTTTGATTGCCTGGTGGGTGCCGACGATTGCGCCGCCCACAAGCCCGACCCCGAACCCGTGTGTTTGGGTGCCAAGCTTTTGGGCTACAGCCCGCAAGAATGCGTGTATGTAGGCGATAGCCCCTTCGATATGCAGGCGGGCAACGGCGCTGGCTGCTTCACCATTGCCGCCCTGTGGGGCATGTTCCCAGAAGAAGTCCTGCGCGCCCAAACCCCCGATGCTGTTTGCGCCCATTTTGAAGAAATCCTCGAGGTTGTAAGGCCGCGCTAGCGCGGCCTTACAACCTGACGGCGGGCTGTGGCGGCCAGCTAGGCGTTCAAGCCTCTCGTCGCCTTCGTTCGCGTACGGGGAGTACGCTCTCTTCAGGCTCCTCGGTCTTTCACGCCTATCTGACTCACCACAGACCGCCTGTCGTTTTTGTTGTTGATTCAACCTGCCGGCGTGTCTGTTGTTGCCTTGATATGTGGCCCCAGGTTTGTAAATGTAGGGGCGGATTCTATATCCGCCCGTTCTTGGGGTATTTGATTTGTGTGGAAATTGTGGAACGCTGCTGGGCGGTGGTAGTATGCGCTTTAACAGAACTGATGCGTGCAGGGGTGGGACCCTCAGCACGTAAGCGTCAGTTTAGGGTAGAGTAAGGGACTATAAAAATGAATCAATGGGCACCGGTAAGCCGCCGTGTAAGCGTGGCGTTTTCCATCATATTGGCAATCAGCCTGGTCACAGGCCTTGTTCCTGTGTCAGCTTTTGCCGACACAGCCGTGAAGGTAAGCACTATCGCGCCCGCCCAAGTTTCAGAAACGGTGAACATCGCCGCTGCGCAACCCACGCAAGCTGGTGGGGAAGGGCAAGCTGAAGTTTTGACCACAGATGAGCAGGCAGCGCAAAGCCCCGCCGCTACGAAAAATACCAACCAGGCGGCACCTGGCCAAACAGCTGCGGCCGTGGCTCTTGCCACTGGTACTACAACTGTCCTGGATAGCGGGCTGGTTTTTGTTATTGATAACGCCACAAACACGGCAGCTGTGACCGGTTGG
>JAVVPE010000038.1:0-14113 GCA_036655915.1 Raoultibacter sp. | reverse complement strand
CATGCTAGAAAATATTTAGCACCATTTTCGGAAGATTTTTCCGAAAGTCAGGTACTATAGTACTAAATGTGCACCCGGAAAAAGACTGCAGGGGTGGCAACCGGAACAATAAGGACAGAAAGGCCATCATGAACGACACTATGCCCGTCGAAGAAGTAAACCCCGTGCCCGCGCGCGAAAATCTCTTGCACGCTTCCCTGCTTTTGTCGAAGGATTGGAACGCCGAATGGCAAACACTCCAAACGCTGCTGCGTAAATCCGACGACGAACAGTATTGGGATAAGCGGTCTGTCCACTTCACCACAAAGGATTTCCCCAATGCCTACGTGGAAGATTTCTTGCGCTTTGCCCAAATTGAGCCGGGAGAAACCGTGTTTGATATGGGTTGTGGTACGGGTTCGTTAGCGATTCCGCTGGCCGCCGACGGGCACAAGGTTGTCGCGGCTGATTTTTCGCAAGGCATGCTTGACGGCATGCAGGAGCTCATGGCGGCGGCCGGTGTGACCAGCATCTTCCCCAAGAAAATGAGCTGGGAAGATGATTGGGCTGCCCAGGGCGTGCGCGAGGGGATGGTGGATGTGTGCGTGGCTTCGCGCAGCATCGCGGTCAAGGATTTGCAGGCGGCACTGCTGCGCTTGAACAGTATTGCACGGCGGCGCGTGTGCGTTACCATCACCACGGGAACCTCGCCACGCCACGATGCTAACATTTTGCGCGATCTGGGCATAGAGCCTATTACCACCTGCGATTATCTGTATGCCATAAACATTTTAGTACGCAACAACATTCTACCCGAAGTGCGCTACATTCAAAGCGAGCGCATCGACACCTTTGATTCTTTGGAAGCAGCCTACGAAAAGTTTGCACCCATGGTGTTGGATTATCGCGCTGATTTAGGCGAAGCACTGCCCGAAAAGCTTGAGGCACTGCGCACCTGGATTGAAAACCACAGCGTCGAAAACCCCACGGCAGGGTGCGCCGACAAGAAGGGCCTTGCCCAAGGAGCCTATCGCCTTGATGCCCCCCGCATGGTCACCTGGGCACACATCGCCTGGAACAAATAACTACGCTGGATGCGGTGGCGCGGGCAATGCTTAGTGCTGAAAGAGGGCGAAAACTTCTTTGCGCGCGTCATCGCTGGGTGCAATACGACGAATTTCGGGCCAACAAACCGAAAAACGCGCGTGCGCATCTTCAAACAGCCAATCGCGCACAATAATCAGCGCGTGAGGTGCAAGCGGCGTGGGCCCCCTATCCAAAAGCGCCACGGCTTGCGTAAGACCCTGATCGCGCAAAATCTCCAGACGTCCCAGTTCATCGACCACCAAAAGGCCTGGCTGCAGAAGGGTTGCACCAGTTTGGGCTGCGCACGCCTGCGGCGAACCCGCGTGTAGCCCCTCCTCATCACGAGACGCCGCTGTGCCAAGAGCGGCAAAATGCGCATTGACCGCCGCGATGGCTGCATCGTCTATTTCCCACTTCAACCCGGCACGCGCACTTTGGCTCGCATCGTTAAAGCGGCCTTCCTGCTTGGCCAAATCGTGCCTGCGCGCAAAGTGCAGGCGCTCACCCTGCGGCAAAAGCACGTTGTCGATGCCCAGCTTTTCAGGGGAGGTATCCGCCGCGACACCTGAAGGCGGCAAGCGCCACACGCCCGGAGCTACAACGCCGTAGCTGGTCACACCCACCGCGGCTAAATCGCGCACCAAGGCCTGAAGCCAGCGCGTTTTACCTATCTGCACAGCACCCGTTAAAATAAACAGCATCGCCCTACCCCTTTCCCTTCGCACCCTTTGCTTATTCTTACTTTGCACTATACTGTATCGAAGATAATCATGCAGCGAAAGGGGAAGATTTTTATGGGTTGTGCCGAAAAAGACTGTTGCCACGCTGGCGCGCGCAGCGGAGCCATCGATTTTCCGAACACGTTTGACCACAGCACGCCGTGGAAGTTTTACAACCATTTAATAGGGGGCATCCCCGAAGATATTCTGGTCAGCGATTGCTGCTTGGGCAGCCACTGGTGTTATGTTGAAGCCGAATGCGGCATGGGCGTTTCGTTTGCCACGGCGGGTGGAGCCAAGCGCAGCTTTACGCACGACTTGCGCGATCTGCCGCTGCGCGAAGTGGCCAACCTGGCCAAATCGTGGAACTTCCCCGAAGCCTCCTTGGGTGTGGCCGCGCTTAACGCCTGGTATTCGCAACCCGCCCAGGTTGATCCCTTGGGCGCCACCTACGATGCACCCGTTGAAATGCCTGATGGCAGCATCCGTAAAATCGATGCCTTCGAACTCTACCGCCCCCGTTTGGCGGGCAAGCGCGTCACCATTGTGGGCCATTTCCCGCACGTGGAACGCATAGCTGAAATCGCTGACCTTACGGTGCTAGAACGCAAGTGCACAGGCACACTTGACACCCCTGATCCAGCGTGCGAATACCTGGTGCCCAGCCAAGATTTCGTGTTTATGACCGGCGTGACCATCATCAACAAAACCGCTCCGCGCCTGCTTGACCTGGCAAAAAATGCCACTACCATCATGGTTGGCCCCAGCGTGGTGCCATCTTCTTTCCTGTTTGATTGGGGTGTTGAAATGCTGGCCGGCAGCGTGGTAGCCGACCCCGAAAAAACAAAAGTTGCTGTGAAGCTGGGTGCTGGCCAACTGTTCGGCGAAGCTCTTCAAATGATGTCTATCACCAAGCGCTAAAAGAATTAACCGCTCAAAATCACAGGGTGCGTTCAAGGGGTATCCCCGAAAGCGCACCCTGGCGCGTACCTTCTGCATATATTCCCTGGGTTACAAAACACGCCTTATTCACCTCACAAGAAGCGTGCTTACGCACCCGAACACCAAGCTCCCCCAGGGAGGGTTTTAACGACCCTGTAATACGTAGGATACCCAGCACAAGCCTGACAGAGCGTTTTACCCTCAAGGGTAACGTCGCGATTGTCCATAACGTGTTCGCCGCACCTTTCACAAACGACGTGGCGCTTCGGTTTACCGGGGATGTCGTATTCGTCAAGGTCTATTTCAACTTCTTGTATACGAAAAAGCTCCTCATCGGGAATAGCCTCAAAAAACGTAACGGGGTCATCATCGACACCCGCTTTCTTGTCACTCATGGTTACGATGCGCACCGCTCGCTTGGTTTGCAAATCGTAGAAGCTGGCAGCCATTTTTCCGTAGTCATACCATTTCAGGCGACGACGACCCAGTTGACACTTCGCCACACTGCATACCGCATCCGCCACACAGCGATCCGCTTCCACAAACGCAATCAAATCACGATATTCTTCAGGCTTTTCAATACCAAAATACTCAAGACCAAGTCGCGCAATGCGTGTTCCCAGAATCTGTCCGACACACAGATGCCCATGGTAAGCCACCGCGTACTTCAGGTCTTCCTCGAAAGTTCTTTCTAGCATACAACGCCTTCTTTCTTCTCTTGTTATGGTAATCTCTTAGGCTTTTTCATTTCGCTCACCAGGACACGCTTAGGAAAATCAAACCGAAGCGGTGAGGCGGCGCCCTTAAAGCGGCACGCACACCTTGCGCGTGGCGCCGTTTTCCAAAGTGACTTCCACCACGTCAACATGGGTATGGTAAATCGTTTCCAAACACTGCTGCGTCACGATAGTGTCGGGCGGACCTTCGGCGATGATGCGCCCCTGCCCCATCACCACCACACGATCAGCGCAGTAAAACGCATGGTGCGGATCGTGGGTTACCATCAGCACGCTCACCCCGGTTTTCACCAGATCACGCATGCGAGCAAGCACCGTGTGCTGGTTACCAAAATCCAGGCTGGCCGTAGGCTCATCCATAATAATCAGCTCGGGCTGCTGCGTTAAGGCACGCGCGATCAAAATCAGTTGCTGCTGGCCGCCCGAAAGTTTCGTATAGGTGCGCTGTGCCAAATGTTCAATGCCCAGCGTGCACATGGCCTCCCAGGCAATACGCCGATCTTCTGCCGACACGCGCGCCATGCGACCCACATACGGAGTGCGCCCCATCAACACCACATCGGCCACCGAATACGGAAACGGCGGAGTGTGCGCCTGCGGAATGTAGGCAAACATTTGCGCCCGTTGCAAATCGCTTAAGGTCTGCACGTTTTTGCCCTGCATGACCACTTCCCCTGAAAAGGCTTTAACCAGTCCCAACAAGTTTTTAAGTAGTGTCGTTTTTCCGCAGCCGTTGCTTCCGATAACGCACACAAATTCGCCTTTTTCAACCTCAAAGGAAACACCGTGCACGATTTCTTTTCGGCCATAGCCACAGTGCAAATCCTTCACGCACAGCATGGGCTCACCACCCCTTCATGTTGTGGCGGAATATGAAGATGAAGAAGGGCACGCCTAATATGGCGGTTAAGATGCCAATGGGAATTTCGGTGGACGCCATAAGCCGCGCCACGTTGTCTACCAGCAACAAATACCCTGCACCAATCACCATGGACGTGGGCAAGAGCACCTTGTAGTTCGGGCCGACAATCGCACGCGCCAGATGCGGTATCACCAGGCCAACCCAGCCGATCACCCCCGCAACTGCCACAGAACACGCCACGATAAGTGTGGCGGCAAATATGACGATGATGCGCACGCGCGCCGTGTTGATGCCGAGGCTTTTAGCTTCTTCTTCGCCAAACGAAAGCACGTTGAGCTTCCAGCGCTCAAGCAAAAGCAGGCCGAAACCGGCTAACATCGGTCCGACTATCATGAAAAAATCAGCCTGATCAATGCGCGAAAAACTGCCCATCAACCAAAATGTGATGGCGGGCAGTTTATCGTTGGCATCGGCCATGAACTTCACCAATGAAGTGCACGATTGAAACAGCGTCGAAACAAGCATGCCACCCAACACCAGCCCCAAGATGGCATCGTATTTGTTGACCAGCTTGTTCATCCACACCGCGCCAAACACCGCCGCCAGCGCGCCACAAAATGCAAACAACTGCACCATCGTGTTGGGCATATCCAACAGCAAGGCCAGGCAGGCACCGAAGCTCGCGCCCGCCGAAGCGCCCAGCAAATCGGGCGACACCAGCGGATTTTTGAACATACCCTGAAACGCCGCACCCGACATAGCAAGCGCGGCACCCACCAACACAACCACCAAGATGCGCGGCAGGCGAATATTAAACAGTGCTGTTTGCATTTGCCTGTCCACCGCCGCAGGGTCAAAAATCGTGGCGCCGATGGTTTGAACCAGTTCGATGGGGGAAATAGGATAGCGCCCCAACATGAAGGAAATCAACACGATGCCCACAAGCGAAAGTCCGATGGTCAGCTTCAGCCAGAGGGGTACTTTTTTGGTAAGCGCCTGTTCAACGCGCTCGTCAGACGCCTGCAATGCATCCCGTATTTCTTCGTTGTTTGTAGTTTGCACGTGTATCCGCCCTTGTCCTCCCTGACACTTAAGGCTATTATAACCGTATTGTTCTTTTATTGGAATAATGTTTTACAAGGATAATCAAGGTATACGATAAGGAAGGGAGCACGTATGAGGGAATTAAAACGGTTGCGCATCACCAGGGGGTTTTTGGTGCTTTTCCTGGCTGCTGTTGTGGGGCTAGGCCTGGTTGCCTGCTCGTCTGCACCGAAAAGTGAGGAAACAAAAGACCAGCCTAAAGCAGCGCAAAGCGAAGATAAAATGGCCGACCGCAGTATCACCGACGATGCCGGGCGCAGCGTAAGCATCCCTGGCATTGACGCCTTGAAAAAGATTTATTACACCGGTGCCACCGGGCAGATTATGTGCTTCACGCTTGCCCCCGAATTAGCGGGCGGTTCCACCATGGAATTTACCCCTGCCGAACTAAAATACCTGCCGCAAGGCACGAAGGATTTGCCCTACTTGGGCACGCTTTCTGGCGGCAAAGAACTTAACCCGGAAGCCATCATGGCCGCCGATATTCAGCTGATATTCTCGCTGACCATGGCAGCACCCTCGGAATCTGATAGTTCGCAGGCCGATGACCTGCAAAAACAAACCGGCATTCCCGTTGTTGTTCTGGATGGCAGCCTAACGAAAACCTCCGACACCTACAAAACGCTCGGCACGCTTTTGGGTAAGGAAGACGAAGCTGCCAAGCTGGCCGCCTACTGCGAAAATGCCTTAAGCAAGGTGGAAGCCGCCGTAGCAACCGTGCCGGCCGATAAGCGTGTTTCACTCTATTACGCCGAAGGTCCCGAAGGCCTGCAAACCGAACCCGAGGCTTCGCCCCATGCCCTTTCCTACAAGCTTGCTGGAGCAAAAAACGTCGCTGCCGGCGTTGAAGTGGGCAAAGGCAAAGGTATGTCGCCCGTTTCCTTAGAACAGGTTTTGGCCTGGAACCCTGAAGTTATCATCGCATGGGACGATGTGGTACGCGGCGGAGGCGATGAACTGATCCGTAGCGATCCCAACTGGTCAAGTATTAAAGCCGTGGAAGCCGGACGCGTGTACACCATGCCTAACGTGCCGTTTGCGTGGTGTGATCGCCCGCCTTCAGTGAACCGCTTCTTGGGCATCCAGTGGGTTGCCAACATGCTCTACCCGCAGGCTTACGCAGTGGACATGGTGGATGTGACCAAGGAATTCTATTCCACGTTTTATCACAGCGACATAAGCGATGACCAAGCAAAAGAACTTCTGGGCAACAGCTACACGAAGTAAGCGCCCACCCTACCCGTTTTTTGCAGATAGCAGCACACACATGAAAACGACCCACCAGAAATCCGGTGGGTCGTTTTTTGTAGCTTAAGTATTGTGCTTGTTTGGTGCGAAGCTTATTCGGCAGCCTTTTCGGCTTCAACAACCGGGGCAGCAGCTTCTTCGGCAGCCGGTACTTCAGCAGCTTCAGCAGCAGGAGCAGCTTCGGCAACCTTGGCAGCTTTTTCGGCCTTTTCGGCAAACTTCGCAGCGCGTGCGGCCTTTTCGGCAGCCTTGGCTTCGCGTTCGGCGTGCTTCTTGGCTTCAGCAGCTTGTGCAGCAGCGGCGCGTTCTGCCTTGCGGGCAGCTTCGCGAGCAGCAACAGCTTCAATGGCAGATCCACCGAACTTGTCGGAGAAACGCTGAACGCGTCCGCCGGTGTCGATCAGTTTTTGCTGGCCAGTGAAGAACGGGTGGCAAGCGTTGCAGATGTCAAGCTTAAGCTCGGGCACGGTGGAACGCGTTTGAAACGTGTTTCCGCAGCTGCACTTGACGGTGCAATCCATGTACTTGGGATGTATATCTTTTTTCATGAGGTCTCCTTAGACTGCCTTGGTTTCCGACCAAGACGGGGCAAGCTTTTCAATGTTATCACAAGGGGCGCTACGGCGTAAGCCCCTATTTTTTCTGATATTGGCTGGCGTGCTTTTCAAAAAAATCAAACCGTGGAGGCACTTCGCGCAGAAGGTGGCACCCCTGTTCCAGTTCAGAAGCCCCGCACAGCTCTTCCATGCTTTCAAAATCGTAGTTCCAGCTGAAGAAATCTGAGAACTCGAAACTGAGATAATCGCAAATCTTTTCGCAGCCCGCCGGCACAATCGGATGCATAAGCAGCGTACATACGCGCAGCAGATAGAAACAATCGATAAGCACAGTCCGGCGACGCGCACCGTCGCCTTCATTTTCGACGGCGCGGATATTGTCGCTCCAATACTTGTTTGACCAGCGGATAAATTCATCCATAAGCGACATGATCGAATGCAGTTCAACTCGATGCATGATACGTTCGTATTCACCCATGGCCTCGAAGGCGCGCTGCTGCACAGCAGGGCTTATAGCACCCAGCGGCATACAGCGGTCAAAGTTTTTCTGCGCTTCGTAAAAGCAGCTACGTGCCAAGCGGTTGAATACGTTTGTCAGCAACGCGCCTTCTTTGAGCACCGGATCGGCCACGCGCGAATCGTTGCGCGTTTTTTCGTCGAGCTCGTAGGGCTTTGGCTTGAAGCCCACCGATTTCTGGTCGAGCCCCAATGCCAAAAAGTGGGCGCGCAACTGTTCGGGCGTATAGTGTTTTAGCAGATCATCGGCACTGGGCGGTTTGATGGCACCCGAGGAAGAAGCTTTTTTATCGCCGAACAATATATGATGGTTCGCTATAAGCTTCGTCTGTTGCAACACGCCATCGGGCGGATCCATCTGAAGAGTATTACCCGCTTGGGCGGCCGCAAAAAGCGCCGGCTGCGCTACGCCGTAAAAATACAGGTTGTCTTGCCCGATGAATTGATAGACCTGGGCATCTTTAGAACACCAAAAGCGCTTCCAGCTTTCACGCGGAAGACCCATCTTATCGTTGACGGCCATAGTAAACGAAATGGGTGCCCACAGGCTTTCGGGCCAGCACCACACGGTCAAGCCTTCGATACCTTCGATAACAGGAGCGCGCACCCCCCACTCGATATTGCCCGAAATGCGGAAGGGCACCAAGGCCTTGCTGGTGCGAAAACGAATGCCTGCACCACTTAACACTTCGCGTGCTGCATCGCGTTCATCGATGTTGTCGAACTGGATTTCAAAACTCTGCTTCCCCTTTTCGGCTTCCCGATAGCTGTGGGTGGGCAGCTTTTCGGCCAGCGCACTATACGCATCAAAGGCGTCGTTTTTCACATAGATAACCGGCGGCACCAAAAATTCCTTGATGGTGTTGATGACCACGGGGCGCACTTCAGGGTCGTTTCCCAGTGTGACCACATATTCGCGCAGCAGCGGCGCGAAGGCCGGAAGATCAAAATACCAGTTTTCCACAGGACGCATTTCGGGTGTGGTGTCGGTAAGCGTCGATTTCGGTGCAATTAAATCGGCAGGCGCATACTGATGACCCAAATCGCATTCATCGGCATAGGCGTGTTCGCTTTTGCAGCCCTGCACCGGGCACCGGCCCACAACCTGGCGTCCGTTCAAAAAGGTGTGTGCGCTCGCATCGTAGAACTGCAAGCTCGCACGTTTGTGAAGGTGTCCGTTTTTGTAGAGCTCTTCGATAAAGTAGCCGCTGATCTGCTGATGCACATCGCCGCAGGAACCCATGCCCGAACCATCATAGATGGAAAGCGAAATATCATAGGCATCGAGCGTAGCCTTTTGCCGATCGTGATTAAGCTTCACGTAATCGGAAATGCTACCTTCAAATTCACCCGATTCAACCAGCTTGCGATACCCTTCGTTGATGGGCGAACCAAAGCAATCCGTGCCCGAAATGAAGCGCACGTTTTCTTCGCCAATGCGGTCGCGCAAAAAGCGCGTAAAGCAATCGGCCGGCACAAAAACGCCACCGATATGCCCAAAATGCAGCGGCTTGTTGCCATAGGGCATGCCGGCCGTCACCACAGCGCGGTGGGGCCACTCAATTTTGCTATTAGGAAAGGGAACCATGGATGCCCAACTCCTTTATGGCCGCGGCCAAGTTTTCTTCAGAAGAAGACGACGAGCCCAAAAGACCCAGCAGCGAAGACATGTCCAGCGTTTCTTCTTGCAGGTAAAGCGTTTCGTAATCGGTGATGCCCGCCAAATCGGCTGCCTTCGCACAGGCGTCTTCCAGTGTGCCAATTTCATCGGCCAAGCCATTTTTTACGGCGTCCATGCCCGTGAAGGTAAGGCCAGTGGCAAGCGCGCGGGCTTCTTCAGTGGTGATGCCGCGACCCTGCGCCACCGTTTCGATGAAGGTTTCATTGATATCGTTGATCTGCTTTTGGTAGTAGGCGCGCTCTTCTTCGGTTAAGGGACGCGTGCCGTAACTGGAATCTTTGGAATCGGCCGAAGTGATGTTTTCAACCTTGATGCCCAGCTTTTCTAGCAGCATCGACAAATCGCTCACCTGCATCGCGGTGCCAATGGCGCCGATAGCGGTGGTTTTTGCCGTGTAGATATAATCTGCCTGCGACGATATTTCGTAGGCCGCGCTTGCATTCATCGAAGCGCTTGACACCACGATAGGCTTGGAAAAATCACGTGTATACGTGGCCATTTCTTCGCCTGCCGTAGCCGTACCGCCGCCGGAATCGACGCGCAAAACAACCGCCTTGATGTGCGGATCGTCTTCAGCTTTATCAAGCTGCGCCTTCAGGCCTTCGGGCGAACACGTTGTGCCGTCGTATTGAATGGTGCCGCTGATGTCGATGATGCCCACGCTATCGGAAAAAAGCCTGCCCGATGCAGGGGACGTGGCAAGAGGCCCGCCGAAGGAAGAAAGCGCGGCCGAACACGACACGGTGCCCACAATGATGGTGGCAAACAGCAAGATGATTGCCACCAGGGCAACGATCCAGCCGCGACTTTTTTTGGCCGGCTGCGCATAGACAGGCGCTACGGGCTGATAGCCGTAGGCCACCGGCTGCGGCTGGGGCTGGGGTGCCACAGCTGGTTGTGCCTGCTGCTGATTGTAGACCGGCTGCTGCTGAGCGGGTTGTTGCTGCCAATTATTATTTTCCTGCGCCATGTTCGCTCCTTATTTCTGTGCTATAAATCAAGGCTTTCATCACTGCGTCGGCCCTGAGCCTTTTTTGCCGTGCGTAAAAGAAATTCTTGGTTCGTATCGGTTTGCTTGAGCGATTTTATCAACATGTCCATCGCGCGTTCGGTGCTGTTCATGTTCGCAAGAATACGACGCACCGCCCAGATAAGGGGGGCTTCCTGCGGGTCAAGCAGCAAGTCTTCCTTGCGCGTGCCCGAAGAAACCGGGTCGATCGCGGGGAATATGCGACGGTCAGCCAAATTGCGGTCGAGCTTGAGTTCCATATTGCCCGTGCCCTTGAATTCTTCAAAGATAACTTCGTCCATTTTCGAGCCGGTGTCGATAAGCGCCGAAGCCAAAATGGTCAAGCTGCCACCGCCTTCGATGTTGCGCGCGGCACCCAAAAAGCGCTTGGGCGGATAAAGCGCCGTAGAATCAACGCCACCGGAAAGGATACGGCCACTGGCAGGCTGCGCAAGATTGTAAGCGCGCGCCAAACGCGTGAGCGAATCAAGCAGGATAACGACATCTTCGCCACACTCTACCAGGCGTTTTGCACGTTCCACCACCATTTCTGCCACGGCAATGTGGTTTTCGCAGGGCATATCAAAGGTGGAAGAAATAACCTCGCCCTTGATGGAGCGCTCCATATCGGTCACTTCTTCGGGGCGTTCATCCACCAGCAGGCACATCAGGTGCACTTCGGGATTATTGGCCGAAATGGCGGCCGCGATATCTTTGAGAATAGTGGTTTTACCGGCCTTAGGAGGCGACACAATCAGCCCGCGCTGACCCTTGCCAATAGGTGCCGCCAAATCGATCACGCGCGCCGTGATAGCGCTTTTGCCGTGTTCCATAAGCAGGCGCTGATCGGGGAAAATAGGCGTTAGGTCGGCAAAGCGAGGGCGTTTGCCCAGCGCATCAACGGGAATTTTATTGACGGAAACAAGCTTTTGCACCGCGGCGTATTTTTCGTTATCGCGCGCAGGACGCACGCGACCAACCACATAATCGCCCTTGCGCAAGCCGTTGCGACGAATGGTGGAAAGCCCCACATACACATCGGATTCGCCCGGCAAATATCCCTGCGTGCGCAAAAAACCATAGCCGTCAGCCAAAATATCAAGGATGCCTTCGACATCAACAAAGCCTTCAGCCTTCATGCTTGCGGCAAAAACGACTTCAACCAGGTCTGCCTTCTTAAGACCTGCAGCTTCAACGCTCAACTCGACGGCCTTGGCGCGTAAATCGGCTACTTTTAATTCGTTCAAAGCTTCGCGCGTGGTCTGTGGCACCACAGGCTCACGATTGCTGTTTCTATTACTGTTGTTGGTGCCGCCATTATTGGTGCCGCCATTATTGTTTTGGTAGGGGCGGCGCTGGCGCCGATGGTTGTTGTTTGCAGAACCATCGCGGCTACCATTGTTTGAAGGGCGATTGTTGGCAGAATGGCCATTGTTGTTACGCGACGCATTGTTATTGTTGCGCGAAGGGGCATTCTGCTGACTGGAGCGCTGTGTGGAAGCGCGGTGCGCGGAAGGCTTTGCGGGCGCGGATTCCTGATCGAAGCGCTGCTGTGGTTGCACGGGCGAAACCTCTGGTGCCGGCGCAGGTTTTTCTGCCTTCGCAGGTGCTTCAGCAGGCAATTTTTGAGCGGCAGCCTTCTTGTGCGCCGTCGTCTTAGCAGCAGTCGCTTTGGCGCGCGCAGGCTTTGGCGTCGCAGGTGTTGCCGGTGCAGCAGCTTCCTCACTGGCGGGCTTAGCTGCGGCGCGGCGGCGCGTGGGTTTTGCGTCGGGGTCTTGTGCGGGCACCCCTTCTTCCGCGGGCATCGCCTTAACGCGCGTCGGCTGCATCAGAGGTTTTTTGGTGCGCACCGGCTTGGGGGCAGCCTCAGCCCCTTCTGCGGCCTTATCAGCAGTTGACCTGCGACGACGCACTGTTGTTTTCGTAGGCGCTAACACTGCTGCTTCCGACTTGCTTACTTCTTCATCTTGGCTCATGCGTTTTGAACCTTCTCCCAATCCTTCATGAAGGATTCAAGTCCGCGATCGGTTAAGGGATGCTGCACCATTTTCTTCAATACACCAAACGGAACCGTAGCAATATCGGCACCCATCAGGGCCGATTGGGTTACGTGGTTTGCGCTGCGGATGGATGCCGCAATAATTTCAATCTGTTGCCCACCCACGGTGCTGGCGGTGAAATCGTAGTTGCCAAGGGCGCACACGACGTTTTCCAGCTGCTCTAATCCGTCTTCGGAAATATCGTCAAAACGCCCCACAAACGGGCTGATGTAACGGGCTCCTGCACGTGCGGCCATCAGCGCTTGCGGCACAGAAAAACACAGCGTCATGTTGACGGCGATGCCTTCATCAGCCAAGGTACGCGTGGCAGCCAAACCTTCAATCATAGTGGGAACCTTCACGACAACGTTGGGGGCGATTGCCGCCAACTCGCGGCCGTCGCGCACAATTTCATCGCGCGTCATAGCGACACTTTCAGCCGAAACCGGCCCGTCAACCAAGGCGCAAATGCGAGCGATATGATTATGGAAATCGGAAAGCTTGCCCCCTATGCGCGCATACAGCGTCGGGTTCGTGGTAACGCCCGCGAGCGCACCCCAACTTGCCGCCTCTTCGATTTCAGCAAGATCGGCGGTGTCCAAAAAGAATTTCACCTGTTCCTCCTTCAGCGCAAGCCATGGATAGGCCATGGGCGTGCAAATGCCTTACATATAATGGGATGTGTGAAAATGGGCTTTCTTTCACGGAAATGAACGAGAACTTATCTGAGGTCATAGTAGACAAATCCGCGCCTTTGCGCAAGAGGAAATAGCGCCATCCCTCCCAAAAGAGCAAAAAGAGCAATAACCCACCTAGGAATAAAGCAGCAACCTACGCCCTTTTATGGGCAAGCAAGGCGCGGGCATGCTCAAGTGAAGCTTGCGAAGTGTCGCCCGAAAGCATGCGGGCAATTTCTGCCACGCGATCGTCGGGGGCAAGAGCTTTCAGGCAGGTTTCGGGTGCCCCGGCAGCCGCCTGGCGTTTTTCCACTTTGTAGTGGGCATCCGCTGCAACCGCAACCTGCGCCAGGTGAGTAACCACGATAAGTTGGTGCGTTTGGGCTAAATCGGCAAGCACTTCGGCCAAGGCCACCGCCGTGGCACCGCCCACCCCTGCATCCACTTCGTCAAACACAAGCGTGGCCACTTCATCGACCTGACCCAACACCACCTTGATAGCCAACATAACGCGACTGACCTCGCCACCTGAAGCGATGCGAGCCAGCGGACGCGCCTGCATACCGGCGCCTGCCCGAAACATAAATTCCACGTGGTCAGGACCAGACTTCGTCCATGCGCCCCGATCGAGAGAAGTCAGCTCAACCACCAGTTCGGTTGTGCCCATTTCCAAACGCGCCATCTGCGCGCACACCTCTTGGGCAAAGCGCGGTGCTGCACAAGCTCGCGCCGCGCTCAAAACCTGCGACGCTTCTAGCAAGGCCTGCTCCGTCACCTGAACCGCACGCAGAGCATCGTCGATAAAACCCCGAGAATCATCGACAAGCGCGATCAAATTAGCTGATTGCTCACGGTGAACGAATACCTCTTCCATACTCGGACCGAAGCTGCGCATGAGCCCCTGTAAGGCAGCTATGCGCTGTTGCACGATCGCTAATTCTTCGGGATGGTAATCCA
>JAVVPE010000037.1:0-15023 GCA_036655915.1 Raoultibacter sp. | reverse complement strand
GTGGTGGTATAGGTAACAACCAGGCTGGCCAACACCAGCAAAATTATGCGCAGCGCATAAAAGCAGCCGCGTGCGAACCCGGCCGGCACAAAGCAAAAGCTGCCCAGCAAGGGCACGGGGGCTACTCCTTCCAAAAAACCTGAGGACACCGCACCCAAACCGTAGCTTTGCCCCAGGCTTGCGGCATCGAGGGTAAAGCTGTTGAAAAGCAAGGTGAAGGCCAAAATAAAGTAAACAGGAATCAGCAACTTCATCAGCCGAGAAAGCGGCAGGCGCGCCAGGGCGACAGCGGCCACAAACCCTCCCACGCACAGGAATAAGCCCACCCAAGTATGCACGAAGAAAAGAGTGAGGGAATACGCCAGCAAAAGCACCAGCTTCACACGCGCATCGCAGGTGTGAATAGGCGTTGTACCCGGGATGTATGTGCTCACATTAAATTGCATAGCGAAAGTATGCCATAAAAAAACGAGAGCCGAAGCTCTCGTTTTAAATGCCTGTTTGAAAACCAATCGAAAGCGCTTATTCAGCCTTTTTTTCAGCGGCTTCAGCAACTTTTTCGGTTGCGATTTCAGCTTCTTCGGCTTCGGCGACAGTTTCGGCGGCTTCAACAGCAGCAGCTTCGTCCCCTGCTACCTCGGCAGCCTCAACAGCAGCACCGGCTTCTTCCTTGATTTCTTCTTCAACCTGCTTCAAATCTTCAACAGCTTCCGTCTTGGTAGCGGTTGCAGCCTTTTTCGCAGCTTTTTTGGCAGCAGGCTTTTCAGCAGCAGCGCCCTTTTTGGCGACCGGTTCGGTGACCATTTCCATGATGACCATGGAAGCGTTGTCGCCCTTGCGGTTGCCCAGCTTCATGATGCGGGTGTAGCCACCCTGGCGATCCTTGAACATACCCTGCTCGACCTTTTCGAAGACCTCGCGGACCAATTCCTTGTCGCCCAATGCAGCGATAGCAAGACGACGAGAATGCAAGTCGCCCTTTTTCGCCCACGTGATAATCTTGTCAACGTCAGGACGGATTTCCTTGGCGCGTTCCTCAACCGTCTTGATGCGGTCGTTCATCAGCAATGCACCGACCAGGCTTTTTTTCATAGCCTTGGTATGACTGGCATCAGTGCCGAGCTTGCGACCCTTCTTGTTGTGTCTCATAGTGTCTTATCTCCTATTGCTTCAAATTGAGATCCATTGAAATAAGCTTATCTTTCACTTCTTCAATGGACTTCGCACCAAAGTTCCTAATGTTGAGCAAATCGTTCTCGGAATACTCAACCAGCGCACGCACGGCATGAATGCCAGCGCGCTTCAAGCAGTTGTACGAGCGAACCGATAAATCGAGGTCTTCGATCTGCTTGTCGAGTTCAGCATTGGATTCCTGGCCTTCCGGAGCGAAAATTGAAGGAGCTTCCGCTTCTTCTTCCGCTTCCTCGGGTTCACTCAGGCTCAAAAACGCACCCATGTACTGATTGATAATATTCGCCGCGCGGCACACTGATTCAGTCGGATCGATGGAACCATCGGTCTCAACTTCAAGCACCAACTTATCGTAGTCGGTACGCTGACCCACGCGCGTATCGGTAACATCAAGCGTGCAACGGCGAACCGGTGAGAACAGCGAATCAACGTGAATAACGCCAATCGGATCTTCGGTACGCTTGTTGCGTTCGGCCGAAACATAGCCACGGCCAACGCCGATGCGGATAGTCATATCGAGCTGGCCGCCATCAGCCACAGTGGCAATGACGTGCTCGGGGTTAATCAGTTCGAACTCAGTCGGAATATCAAGATCAGCGCCGGTCACCATGCAGGGACCTTCCGCTGAAACATGGGCGCTCGCTTCGATCACTGAATCGTTGAGCGCAGAAAAGACCAGGCCTTTCACGTTCAAAACAATATCGGTGATGTCTTCGATAACGCCTTCAGCAGTCGTGAACTCGTGCTGCACGCCGTCAACCTGAATAGCGGTCGCCTTCGCGCCATCCAAAGAGGATAGCAAAACGCGACGCATGCAGTTGCCCAGCGTATAGCCGTAGCCACGCTCAAGCGGCTCAACAACGTAGCGAGCAACGCTGTCGTTGACTTCTTCCGTTGTAACCGTCGGCCTCATGAACTCTGTCATATCGTATAAGCCTCCTTACAAAGCCGCAATGTCTGTTATTTCGAGTAAAGTTCGATGATAAGCTGCTCGCGGATGTCCAGATCAATCTGGTCACGCTGCGGAAGCGCCAAAACGCTACCCTGCAACTTTTCAATGTCGACTTCAAGCCATGCAGGAACCTGCACGCGCTCGTTGGAGATAAGAGCACTCTTGATAACCAACATGTCCTTGGCTTTCGGAGCAACAGCAACCACATCACCAGGGCGTACGCGGAAAGACGGAATGTCCACGCGCTTGCCATTTACCGTGATATGACCGTGGCGCACCTGCTGGCGAGCCTCGGCGCGAGACTTCGAAAAGCCCAGACGATACACAACGTTGTCCAAGCGGCTTTCCAGGATGCGAAGCAGGTTTTCACCCGTAACGCCCTGCTGGCGATTGGCAACATCGTAGTAGCCACGGAACTGCTTTTCCAGCAAACCGTAGATACGCTTCGTTTTTTGTTTTTCGCGCAACTGAAGGCGATATTCGCTTTCCTTCACGCGTTTTTGGCCGGCTTCACCCGGCGCATAGTTGCGACGCTCTAAGGCACATTTGTCCGTATAACAGCGATCGCCCTTAAGGAACATCTTAGTTCCTTCGCGGCGGCACAATCTGCAGTCCGCCCCCGTATATCGAGCCATAATGGGATCCTTTCAGTTAAACGCGACGACGTTTGCACTGACGGCAACCGTTGTGCGGGATGGGTGTGCAATCTTGAATACTGGCCACTTCGAGTCCGGCAGCCTGCAGCGAACGAATCGCGGTTTCGCGGCCCGAACCGGGGCCTTTAACGAAAACGGATACTTTGCGAAGACCATGTTCCATAGCGGCCTTAGCTGCTGCTTCTGCGGCCATCTGTGCGGCGAAGGGAGTGGACTTACGAGAGCCCTTAAACCCGACCGTACCAGCAGATTGCCACGAGATCACATTACCCTGAGGATCGGTGATGCTCACAATAGTATTGTTAAACGTTGATTTGATATGCGCAGCACCCACTGCGATGTTTTTACGTTCGGAACGCTTGAGGCGGGTGCGCACGTTTTTCTTAGTTGCCACTTAACTACCTCACTTCTTCTTTCCGCCGATTTGCTTTCTGGGGCCTTTGCGAGTGCGTGCGTTCGTGTGCGTACGCTGACCGCGAACGGGCAGGCCGCGACGATGGCGCAGGCCGCGATAGCAACCGATCTCCATGAGGCGTTTGACGTTCTGGGTAACCTCGCGGTGTAAGTCGCCTTCCACCTTGAGATTTTCCTGAATATAATCACGAAGCTTGCTCAGATCATCTTCGGTGAGATCTTTCACGCGGACGTCAGGATTGACGCCAGTTTCGACGATGATTTTTTTGGCTGTAGTGGATCCAATACCGTAAATATAGGTCAAGCCGACTTCAATGCGTTTATCGCGAGGAAGGTCGACACCAACAAGACGTGCCATAAAAATACTCTCCTCTTCTTCCTAGCCCTGGCGCTGCTTATGGCGCGGGTTTTCGCAAATTACGAGAACCTTACCGTGGCGTCGGATAATTTTGCATTTGTCGCACATTTTCTTGACCGAAGGACGTACCTTCATAATCTTTTCCTTTCGGTTATGCGTTCATTCATTTACTTATATACCACACCCAGCCGCAGGTGATAGTTTGCTACCTTTTAATGCGTGGCGCCTATTATGGAACATCGGCGGTGAAACTTTGTTTGTCGGCTAGCTAACACCATCAAATTTTCTTGATGTTGGCAGGCGAACACACAAGATGCGCACAAATTGCGTGCGAATCAGGGGTGAAAATCGCTTATTTGAATCGATACGTAATGCGTCCACGGTTTAAATCGTAGACGGAAAGTTCAACAGTGACCTTATCTCCCGGCAGAATTTTAATGTAGTGCATACGCATCTTTCCCGAGATATGAGCCAATATCTTGTGCTCGTTCTCAAGTTCTACCCTAAACATTGCGTTTGGCAATGCCTCAAGGACGGTCCCCTCAAGCTCAATTACATCTTCTTTGGTCAAAATTGCTCCTTCAAGCAAGCAGGTCATTAAGCGACAAACATTGATGATACCAAACTGGGTAGATATGATGCAAGGATAATTTTTCTTGACCACTGCGTCCTGTGCCGCTAAAATGTGTACTCGCGCATCCGACGTTTGCGCGTTACGCAATGGTGTGGGCCGTTAGCTCAGCTGGTAGAGCAGGGGACTTTTAATCCCAAGGTCGCGGGTTCGACTCCCTCACGGCCCACCATTTTTTTGCAACGCTGTCGGAAGCCGTGCGCCAAACAGGGTTCGTTCCACTTATTTGAGGGATGACCGTCTTATGCACTGGCTCGTCGTCCAACGGCAGGACTCTGGCTTTTGGTGCCAGCTATTGGGGTTCGAATCCCTACGAGCCAGCCATTTCACCTTAATTTCATAGCTTTCCACACGCATCGCACACACAAGCGGTGCTTTTTTGTGTGCCCGCCGGTGCCAAAAACTTCACCAGCGCGATCCCCTTCCCTGTCTGCCCTTTTTGGTGCTTTGCATTTTGCCTGATGGGAGGGGGGCTGTAAGGTTTTGTAAGGTTTTATACGAAACCAGGAGAGGTTTTGTCGTGTTCCCGTACAGAAATCTGGAGGCTCTGCGTAAGGTTGGCTGAGTAAAGTGAAACCCGTCCATCCGTTTGAACACGAAGGAAGGCGGGAAGCCGATTATGCAAGGGGCACACAATCGAAACCTTAGAGAAGGCATGCCGCGCAAGCGCTTTTTTGCCTGTTCCTACACCATCCTTGCCGCAGCAACTGCGGCAGCTGCCGTTATCGCTGCAAGTTTTTGCCTTTTATTTCCCCTGCCAGCCTATGCCGCTTCGGGGTATGCCAGCGTGGGCGCTTCGTGGATGGAGGGGTCGCAGAGCTATTTTGAGGTGAACGTGCTAGGGCAACGGGCGACGGGAGCCTGCTATGACCACGGTGCCGCCGAGCCGTTTCCCGGTTATTACCCCTGGACCGCCGCTGCATCGGACACGCGCATAGAGGGTGTGCCATTCATGTGGCTGGAAGGATCAAAGGGAGTCAGCACTATCAACACAACAACGGGTCTTTCCTATTCGCAGATTATAACCTTTCGTTCTGACAGCGCCGAATCCACCTGGACGGTGCCTGTGCCCTATGGCTGCCAAATGCATACCTTTACCAACGACGTTTGGGAAGCGGGAACGACCGCCGTAATCCACCGTAACCAGACCTTTTACTTTACGACGGACGACCCTGATAGCACGGGTGGCGCAAGCGGCGAAACGGTAGGAGGCGGCACGGTGCGCACGCCGGCCACCGCTTCTACCAGCTATTGGAACCTGATCATAACGCCGCCTGACGCCTGGGATGGAGTTACTTATGTTAACGGCTTGCCGTCGGGTTACCAGCGCGTAAAGATAGATTACCTTGCCACCCAAGTGCCCACAACCGCAGAATACTGGTTTGGTTTTTCCATAAAATGGCTTGCGCCGGTGCGCTATTTTGTCGATGGCGAAAGCAAACCTTGCTTCATCGAAGGCGCAAAACGCGGGGAACTTTATGCCGCCCCACCCTTCGTTGCCACGATGGCAGAAAAGCCCCATTGCACCCCCGGGATTGATGCGTGGTATAGCGATAGGCTCTATCGCAAGCCCTACGAAGCGGCAGCGATTACGGGGGCTCTTGATTTGTTCGGGCGCAATCGTGCCACCCTTTCTTATGCACATTCCTGGGCTTCTCTTGTGTGGGAAGGCATGCCGCTGTATCAGTTGGCCGATGCTGCCACGAAACCGCTTGAGTCAACAGACATTTTGCCGCCCCCCACCATTGCTGACTGGGGCACGGCAACGCGCCTTAAAAAACCCCGCTTCGAAGTTCTGTATTATTACGAACCCGAACGCTGGCGCACGATGCGGCGCAGCGACGGGGGCTGGCATCTTTTATATGGTGCGACCGATTCTCCGCTTGAAACGCTGCGCATCGAGCGCGACACAACCGTTTACGACAACTGGACGCGGTCAACATATGACGGCGTACAGGGTTGGTAGCGCGCCATGTTTGCCACCGTTTCCCTGGCCTCCCTTACCCCCCTATCCCTTTTGGTCGTAGTCGCTTGCAGCGCTGCGGGGTTGTTTATCCCCCTTGCTGCCGACAAGATTATGCGCAGGAAAAGCGCTGAGTATCACGCCTGGTTTATGGCCGGAGCGCGCGGCTTTGCCACCTTTACCGCTGGCCACCACTGCGTGCCCGATGCGCGCGCTGCGGGGGAAGAAGGCGCCTGGGGCTTATGGGCCACCCACGCTGTGCGCCTTGTGGGCGAAGGCGGCGTTTCGCAAGAGGAATGCCGGGAGACAGCAGCTATTTTTACGGCTGCGGGCGTGGACGCGGAAGTGCTGGCGCGGGCTGGCCTAGAGGGTATTTTGCCCGATGAATGCAGCATTTTGAAGCTGCCTACGACGCGCGAAGTGCAGCGCAGGTTTTCTTGCAAGCACAAGCTTGCCCTGGCACTGCCCTGCGCGGGATGCGCGGGCGCGCTGGTGGGTGCCCTTGATGCATCCGGCGTGGGCGCCGGCCATCCCGCTGGGGTGGCTGCCGGGCTGCTGCTTGTGGGCGGCGTGATTGTTGTTGTGTGTTTGGCCATGGCGTTGATCGATGCAAAATGCCGCATTATCCCCACAGAACTTGCCGTTGTGCTAGCGGCTGCCGGCGCGCTGTGGCAGGGCGCACAAGGCATATCTTACCTGGTGGAAGCTGCGTTGTGCGCGCTGGTGGTGTGGGCGGTTTTGCGGGCAATCGATGCGTGGGCGCTGTGGCGGCACAAAGAACACGGCGTGGGCGGCGGCGACATGCGTGCCACACCCGCCGCCGCCCTTGTAGCGGGGTTTCCCGGCATTATTGCCGGGTGTGCCGCAGCGGGTTTGGCCTTTGGCGCCTTTGCCCTTATTGCTGGGGCGTGCCACCGCATCAACTTAAAAACAAAGGTGGCTTTTGGGCCTTTTATTGCAGTGATAGCAATCGCAGGATTGTTTTCAACTATCAGCTGATGCGCCGAAAAGTGCGCGTCAAAACCGTCGAACAAGGAGAGCCCCATGAACAAAATGTACGCAAAGATTATCGCCCCCGAAATACAGGGAGGTCAAACACATACCGTCGAAATCGTTATCTTCGTTTTAATTGCCGTTGTTTTAGGCCTGTTCGTCTACACCGTCGGCGTGCCCGCAATCGAAGATTTTTGGAAGAAAATCATTGCCCAAATTGGCACAATCAAATGAACGCACTAAGCCTGTTGCCGCCCTTGCGCCACCAGCGCGCGCATCTTGCGCCCTGCCCCTTGGTGCGCGGGCAGGCAAGTGTCGAATGTGCGTTTGCCGCCCTCATGCTGTTTGCACTGATATGCCCCTGTGTCGAATTTGGACGCATGGCAAACGACAACCAAACAGCTTCGTGCGCAGCCACGGATTTGGCCCGTGCGGTGGCGGCAAACCCCAGCATGACGCGCGGCGAACAGCAAAGCTTTCTGCGCGCATCTTATCCCAGCTTGGGGGATGCTGCCACTTTTGGCGTTGCGGTAAGCGCGCCGCACAAACAGGCCTACGACCACCATCTTTACACGCGCAACTGGGAGATGCTCACGCGGCCTTCTTTCACCACTTATCGCGACATCACGGCAACACTGAGCGTTTCGCGCGCCTTTATCACCCCCGCAGGTGCCCTGCTTGGCCCTCTTGTGGGCGGCGATGCCCAGCACTACGAACTGAATGCGCAAGGCCGTGCCCTGCGCGATGAAACAGTCGAAAGCGGTGGGTGGTAGGCATGCAGCCACTACAGGGAAAATTTGAGCGAAAAACGCGGCGAGCGCAGCGGACGAAACAGTGGGACACACCTGTTGCGCCAAAGGAAGCTGGGATGCTCAGCATAGAGGCGGCCTTTGTCTACCCTGCGTTTTTCCTGATGGTTTTTCTGGTCGCCCAGTTTTCCTGGATAGGGTTTCAGGTGGCGTGTCTTGACCACGGCCTCTACGCCATGGGCTGGACGCTCGATGCTGCGCGCGTCGAAGCATCAGCCGATACAAACTCCCTGATCGCAAGCGCTATCAAAGACGATTGGATGCCCTTAAACGCGCAGAACCTGAGCGTACACAACGGGCGGGCTGCGCTTTCCACAAGCAGCGCCACACACGCCACGCGCGACCAGCGCGATCACGAGGTATACCTGCTAGAGCGCAGCACGGTGCAGCGGCGCTTCATGGATATTAGCGCCGATGTTGATTACACAATCGACCTTTTGGTGCAGCTTCCCGGATTTGAAGGCGTCACCATCACGCGCCACCTGGATAAAACCCAGCTGGTCAACGAGAAATTCGAGGTGTCCTAATGCGCACACAGCACCCACGCCCACCTGCACCCCTGCGCACGCGCACGCGCCAGCCTGCCCCTCCCCTGCACGAAGGCGGCAACATTCTTGTGTTGCTTGCCGTGACGCTTTCGACACTGTTTGCCCTGCTTGCTTTCGGGGTGGATGCTTCGGCGGTGATAGCCCAAAAAATGCAGCAGGAAAACGCGTTGAACCTTGCCCGGGAAACCATCATGGCCCCCACCATCACACTTGAAGCGAAAAATGCCGAAGACCCCGGCGCCCTTATCGCCCGCACCTTGGTGCGCACGCTGCGCGATAAAAATTATGCCGGTACGATTGAAGTGTGGTTTTACGAAGCGGGGCGCCCCGAAGTGTACCTACCCGAAAACCGGCGTATTTTCGCCTATGAACTGGCCATAAGCGATACCTGCGAGCCCGCGTTTTCCCGCATCTTCGGCATAAGAGAAATTCCCGTTGCCTCGTGCCTGGTCACCTCTTCTTCCCCTTATGCGGAATACAAGACCTGGCGGCCAAACGTGGTGCGATCAGGTGTGTTTCGGCTGGAAGCAGGCAAGCCAGCGGCCTACATCACCTTCACCACCGCAAGCTTGGCTTCCATGCCACAAGATATACAAAAAGAGATTGCCAGCTGCATTGACGACAGCGAACAACGAACCCATAACAGGTAAGGACTGATCATGGTAGGAAAAAGAAGAAACAAAAACACCAGCTATGCCCCCACCCGCACCAACGAACCCCTTGCGCCGGCACCTTCCGTGGCAAAAAAGCCTGAGGGCAACGTTACCCTGCTTGCCCGCATCACCGCTTGCGCCGTTATTGTTGCCCTGGCTGCCGTCGTGTTTTCGCTGGTCACGGTAGGGGGAAGCCAGGGGGAACTGGCCGCTATGAAGGCCACAAGCGCAAACGCCGTGGTGGCAAAAGCCCCGATACCAAAAAACACGGTGATCACCGAGAATTTGGTGGAAACCACCACCGTGCCCACCACCTATATCAAAGAGCAGTGCGCCACAGCAACCCAGGAAGTCGTGGGCAAAACCACCCTTGCAGCCATTGCCGCCAAAGGCCAAATTGGCAGCAACGACGTGGCCGGACCCGCCAACACCTCTTCGCTTGCCGCCGCCGTTGAAAGCGATTGGTTTGCTGCATCGGTAAGCGTCGACGCCGAAACGGGCCTGGGCGGATTACTGGTGCAGGGAGATTATGTGGATGTGCTTGCGGGCGGCAGACCCATCATGGAAAACGTGCGCGTGATAGCCCTTGACGCAAGCCTGGCCGAGCCCCTTCGCGAATATTCCACGGTGACGCTACAGGTTTCGCGCGCCGACGCCGAAGCGCTGCAGGTGGCGCAGTTTGACGACCCCGTACGCCTTGTTCTGCACGCAGCGGCACAGGGGCGCTCATGAACGGCATCTTAGATAAGACCCTCAGCGCGCGCATCAAGACGCGTGTGCAAGAAGAGCTTTCCGCGCAGGTGGCAGACCAGGGAAAAGCGCCTGATGAAGCGATGCTTAAAGCCATGATTACTTCCATCATCGCATCGCTGACCGATTCTTTGGGGTCGTTTTCGCCCCGTGATGTTGAAGAATTCACCGGCGAAGTGGTCAACGATTTTCTCTACTTGGGGCCGCTTCAAGCGCTGCTTGCCGATGATACGGTAACCGAAATTGCCGTCAATGGGCCTCATCGCGTGTATGTGGAACGCGCGGGGCGCATGCAGCGCGCGCCCGACATCCGCTTCGACGACGAAACGCACCTGCGGCGGATTATCGACCGCATCGGCCAGCGCGTCAACCGTCGCTGCGATGACGCAAGCCCGCTGATGGATGCCCGCCTGTTCGATGGCAGCCGCGTCAACGCCGTCATACCGCCGCTTGCCATCAAAGGATCCGCGCTTACCATTCGCAAGTTCGCAAAAAATCGCATGAACGCCATCGAGCTTTTGGAAGCCGAAAGCATATCCCCCGCGATGCTTGCTTTTCTTGCGGCCGCCGTCGCTGGACGTTGCAGCATCATTGTTGCGGGGGGCACCGGTTCGGGCAAAACAACGCTGCTCAACGTTTTGTCCGCTTTTATCCCCGAGGGGGAACGCATTGTGACCATCGAAGATTCCGCCGAACTACAACTGAAGCAAGATGACCTTGTTTCACTGGAAAGCCGGCCGTCCAATGTTGAAGGCAAGGGCGAAGTGACCATTCATGATTTGGTGAAAAACGCCCTGCGTATGCGCCCCGACCGCATTATCGTCGGCGAATGCCGCGATACCGAAACCATAGAAATGATCAACGCCATGACCACAGGCCACGACGGATCGCTTACCACCATCCACGCCAACGATGTGGTCACGGCGTTTTCGCGCCTGGAAACGATGCTGCTTAAAAGCGCTTCGGGCTACGATTCTGCTGCGGTCAAACGCAAGATCGCCCAGGCGGTCGATCTGGTTGTGGTGGTGGAACGCCTGGTGGATGGCACGCGCAAAATTACATCCATCACCGCCGTCACGGGCATGGAAGGCAGCGTTATTTCGACAGAGAAGCTGTTTTCCTTCGAGCGCGACAAAGGATTTGCCCCCGACGGAAAAGTGTTGGGAACCTTTGTGGGCCAGCGCGCACAGCCGGCAAGTATTCGCAACCGCATAGAATCCTGGGGCGTCGAATACAACCCGAACTGGTTTTTAAACCGCTACGAAACAGGCTGCGGGGGTGCATGATGGCAACGCTTGGCGCAATCCTTATCACTTTGAGCCTGGCCTGTGGCGGTGCCGCACTACTTTACCTGCGGCGCATCCAGGTGGCGCAGCGCGACCGCGCCTATACCCACTTCAGCACAGGTGCCGAATTCGCACAAACCCCACGCCGGAGTGCAACGCGCGCCGATACTTCTTTGGAAGCACGCCTGCTTTGCGCGGGGATTGACGCTTCAGGCGGCCTGTTTATAGCCGTCCTTACCGCGCTGGTGGTAGTAAGCGGAAGCGCCTTGGCGCTGATGAGCCACCACCCCTTGGGATTTGCTGCCGGAGCGCTTCTTTCCCTGGGCGGCGCCGCCCTCTTCCTTAAGCAGCGCACGACCCAGCGATCACACGCATTTAACCGGCAGCTAGCTTCAGCACTTCCCATGATTGCAGAAAACATGCGCGGGGGCGCCACGGCAGAATCCGCCTTTGCCACCGTTGCGCACTACATCGACAACCCGCTGCACGCAGAATTAACCCGCGTTAGCAACGATGTTATAACTGCAAACATGACCCTTTCCGTTGCCCTTGGTCACCTGGCAAAACGCATGGATGATCCCGATGTGGAACTTCTTGCCACCACCATCGCCATCCAGAAAACAGGGGGCGGCAATTTGGCGGATATTTTAGATTCCCTGGCGCAAACCATCACGAAGCGCCTGGACATGCGGGGCCATCTTGATGCCATCACCTCTTCGGCGCGGCTTTCCGCCAGCATCGTGGGCGCTATGCCTCCTGCAATCTTGGTGCTGCTTTCCTTAACCAGCCCTTCGTATATGGCCGATTTTTGGGAAAGCCCCTACTGGGCGCCCATCATCGTAGTGGTGGCTGTGCTTGACGTGTTAGGCCTTGTTGTTATCCGCCACATGCATGCGCTTAAACTTGATTAGGAGAAACCATGAAAATCGTGCTTATACTCTGCATTGCCTGCGGCGTGGGGGCCGCCGTTTACCTGGCGCTTCTTGCACACTTTTCCCCCGAATATCGCTTGTTGCAAAAAGCGATGCCCGCCACCGAACGCCCGGCCAATACGCGTTTTTCGCAGCTTGCAGAAAGCGTCAGTCGCTTCTTGCCGCAGGCGCGCGCCGACAAAGATACCCTGCGCCGTCGCCTTGCCCGAGCAGGCCTTAGCTGCACCCCCTCCCTTTTCTATGGCGTATCCATCATCGTAGCCTTGGGCGGCAGCGCGTTTGCCTTTTTGTTGGCACCTTTTGTGTCGAGCCGATCGTTGCCTATCGGCATGGCGTGCACCGTCACGCTGCTTGTTATTGCCGTGTGCCTGCCCCAGCTTTACTTAAACGCCAAAACGCGCAGCCGCCAAGCAGAAATAAATGCACAGCTGCCCGCCGCCCTTGAATTGCTTGCCCTTTCTGTTGAAGCGGGGCTAACCATGGAACGCGCCATCTTCCACGTTTCCACCCAGGGGAAAGGCGTTTTGAATGAAGAGTTTGGCCTGGTAGACCGCGACATCAGCCTTTTTGGCTACAGCCGCGAACAGGCACTTAAACGCCTGGGTGACCGCTGCCAGGTAGAAGGGCTTTCCCTGTTTGTGGCCTCGGTTATATCATCAAGCAAAACGGGGTCGCCCATTGCCGCCGTGCTGAAAAGCCAAGCCAAAGCAGCGCGCAACAGGCGCTTTCACTATGTTGAGGAAACCGCCAATAAAATCCCTACCAAAATGATATTCCCTCTGACCTTTTTGATCATGCCGGGCGTTTTCATTATCGTTTTGGCACCGGCAGCCATTTCTATCGCACACACTATTGTAGGAGTGATTTAGCATGAGCAAAAAAATAGTGGTAACCGACGCCCAAGGAAACACGCTTTTTCCTCAGGGACGCATCCTGAACAACTTGCCGCAGCGCGTTGTTGGGCTTATGGGAAGGCGCAGCGTCAGCCCGTGTGCGGCCTATGTGTTTCCCCGCTGCAATTCGGTGCACAGCTGCTTTATGCGCCTGCCCATCGACGTTGTATCCCTTGATCAAACCCTGTGCGTTTTGGCTGTAGAAACCCTGCATCCCTGGCATATCTGCCGCCCGGTACCCCATACGAAATCCATTATGGAACTTGCCGCCCACGGGGCAGCCGCCCGCAACATCACCCCCGGAACACGCTTGCGTTTCTTAGGTGATGAGCGGAAGGGTTTCTAGCGCCTATGCGCAGGCTGACCCGGTAATACTTGCGAATCGCGTGAGTGCACGCGGCGTGGCTGCGCTGCCTATTCGGCAGCCACAAAGGTATCTTTGTCGGGGGCAAACGATTGCATGGCGCAGATGGTGCGGTCAAACAATTCGTCTAATTCCCAGCCCAGCAGCGCGGCACCTTGCGCTATAACGTCGCGCGAACACCCGGCGGCAAAGCGCTTATCCTTAAACTTCTTTTTCAGCGATTTCACGTTAAAATCCATGACGGAAGCCGAAGGACGCATTTTGACGGCAGCGCCGATAAGCCCCGTCAGTTCGTCGGTGGCAAACAGCACTTTTTCCATCTGCAGTTCAGGAGCCGGACAGGCCGTGTTGAAATCATAGTTGTGCGTTTGGATGGCATGGATAAGCTCTTCGGTGCCCCCCGCCGCCTTGATAATTTCGGCACCCTTGATGGTGTGATCTTCGGCCGTGGGATATTCTTCCCAATCCACATCGTGCAAAAGCCCGACGATGCCCCAAAACTCAAGGTTTTCCGGATCAAATTCGGCAGCATAATAGCGCAAGGTGCCTTCAACCGTTTCGCCGTGTTCCATGTGGAACGGATCTTTATTGTGCTGCGCCAACAGCGCATACGCTTCTTCGCGCGTCAAACCAGCTTCAAGTGTTGCCATAGTTAAACCCCTTCTTTTCATGAAAGCGCCCCCTTGCAACTCAGCAAAAATGGCGCCTTAAAACGTTATGCCCAAAGCAGTTATGATAAGCCCCCACGCCACGCCCATCAGGTAAAGCGCCAGCAAAATAACCAGGTTTTCACGCAGGTTGCGATTGGTGCGAAACAACACCAACAACCCCACGCCCGCCGAAACCAACAACCCCGCCATCATAGCCCCTGCACCCAAAGTGCCCGCAAGATACAGCTCGGTTATGACCACGCTGGCAGCGCAGTTGGGGATAAGCCCGACCAACGCCGAAGCAAACACCGAAAGCAGCGGTTGTGCCGCCATAAAAGAAGCGATAGCCTCTTCGCCCACCCAGGCGACAAAGCCGCCGATGGCTAGGGAAAACAGGAAGATAAACAACGTTACCTGCAGCGTGTGCTTGCAGGCGCTTTTGAAAATGCCTTCTTCGCAGGCGCAGTGTTCTTGCTGGCACAGTTCGTGAATATGCATCTTATTATCGCCGGCACGGCGGGCAAAACGCAAAGCGGCATCCACAACAAAGCCCATGATCAGGCCGATCACCAGCTTCATACCAAGTATTTTCAGGATGACGGAAACATCAACCTGTTCGGCAATAAAGATGGGAAGCATTTCATCGGAAGTGGAAAGAAACACCGCAAACAGCGTACCCAAAGTGATAACGCGCCCCGCATACAGCGTAGCTGCCGCCGCCGAAAATCCGCACTGGGGAAACACGCCCAGCACCGCGCCTATGGCAGGCCCCGAAGTTCCCGCGCGCCGAATAGCCGCCTGCGCCTTACCCCCCGCCTTGTGCTCAAGAGCTTCCATGGCCAGATAGGTAACGAACAAAAACGGCAAGAGCTTAAGCGTGTCGACAAGTGCATCGCTTACTATGCTTATAAAAATTTCCATCGCCCCATTGTACTTCAAAGTGCCCGCCACAGAAACAATTCAAGAAAGTCCCCGTTTTT
>JAVVPE010000036.1:0-15883 GCA_036655915.1 Raoultibacter sp. | reverse complement strand
ACCAACCGGTCACAGCTGCCGTGTTTGTGGCGTTATCAATAACAAAAACCAGCCCATTATCCAGCACGGTTGTGGTGTCGGCAGCAAGTGCCACCGATGCTGTTGCTTGGGTGGAGGTGGCCTGGTTGGAGGTTTTTACTTGGCCGGATGCGGCCTGGTTGGTGTTTTTGGTGGGGCTTTGTGTGTCCTCAGTTGTGGCTTCCCCGCCATCTTGCATGGGCTGGGTGCCAGCAAGGTTTACCGTTTCCGAAACCTGGGCGGGAGCGGAAGTTGTTACCTTCACGGAGGTGTCGGCAAATGCCGACACGGGGACAAGGCCTGTGGCCAGGCTGGTTGCTAAAATGAGGGCAAACGCCGCTTTTACACAGCGGCTTGCTGATGTTGCTTGGTTCATTTTTATAGTCCCTTAATCTACTGAACCAATGCCCACGTACCGAGGGTCCCGCCCCTGCGCGCATCAGTTCTGTTGTGGTGCATACTACCACCGCCTAGCGGTGCTCCACAATTTCAACACAAATCAAATACCCGCCACAGGTTGAATCAACAACGTAAACGACAGGCGGTCTGTGGTGAGTCAGATAGGCGTGAAAGACCGAGCTGCTTGAAGTAAGCGTACTCCCTGTACGCGCACGAAAGCCGCGAGAGGCTTGAACGCCTAGCTGGCCGCCACAGCCCGCCGTCAGGTTGAAAGGCGCGTCCTGGCAGGGCAAACCCTCCGCAAGGTGGCTTTTGCTTGGTTGGGATTATTTTGCGGCTTCGTCCACTTTGTTCATCAGCTCTTGTTTGGTGTGAATGCCCAGTTTGGCGTAGATGTTTTTGATGTGCGCCCACACGGTGTTTTCGGAAATGACCAGTTGTTCGGCAATGTATTTTGCCGATCTTCCCCGTGCTAGATAGGAAAATATTTCTTCTTCGCGGCGGGTAAGTGAAGCCTGTTTTGCCAGGCGCCCCAAGCAGGCAAGCATCGCATCTTCTGCGGGTGGCGCCACGGGTTGCCCTGCCGTCGGCTGGCCCGCAACCGGCTGCGCTGCGGCAGGTTGCCCCGCCGTCGGCTGGCCCGCAACTGGTGGTACCTCACCTTGCCCTGCAACCGGTTGCCCTGCTGCGGCAGGTTGCGGCGCAGCATCTGCGGACGCTGCGGGCGTGCGGCCACGGCGCAAACCCAGTATCAGCACCAGGGAAAGCGGATAGATGGCGGCAAAGGCCAGCAGCGTTAAGATGGACAAACCGAAATCGACGGACAACGCGCCCAACACCAGGCCAATGGCCAGGCCGATGAACAAAAACAGGCTGGACCCGCCCATGTAAAAGGCCGAAAGCAAATAGCTGGAAAACTGCAGACGGCGCGCTTGTTCCACAATGAAAAGAAGGAAAACCATGCCGCAAATGTCATAGCAGGTAATCATTACCAAGCCCGTAAACGACCCGAGCACTTCCCCAAAAAAGGGCAGAAGCGACAAGATAAGCAACATGCAGGGAAAGCAAATTTTATAGATGGTCGCCGGGTTGGGGCGGCGCACCATAAGCACCGCGATAAACGCCGTTATGGCCGTGGCCACCGCAAGCGGCATCCACATGCTCACATCACCCACGATGTGTTCCGACGAAGAACCCAGCAGCGAAGTATGCAAGATACCCACAACGCCGATAAGCACGAACAGGCATACGTACGATTGCGTAAGCGTAAAACGCGCTTCGGGCAGCTGCGACAGGCTTTTGAGCGCGATGCTTTCTGTGGGGGCACTTATCTGGCGCTTTGCCCACATTAAAACGAAAGCTGAAACAAACAGCGCCACAATAGAAAACACGCCCACCACCAGCGAAGACACTCCGGGCAAAAGCGATACGATCACACCTTGCACCAGCAAGCCCACCACAATTTCGATAACGGCCAGCGCTGTTTGTTGCGCCGCAAACACCTCAAGCCATACCGCGCAAAAAACGACCAGGGCAAAGCCACTCAAGGCGCCAAACACAAAAGTGGACACAAAGGCCGGCATACCCGCAAACACATTGGTGGCGCTGAGGAAAAACCCCAGCGTAAGCGCAATAAGGGCAGGCACCTGTGAAAGCTGCCACGTGCGCAGGCGACCGCGCAGCACAAGCACGATAATGCTGGCCGCTGTTATCACGGCCGCAGCGTTCATGGCAAACATGAAATCAAGTTCGGACACAAAACCGATGCTGGAAGAAACCGACCCCATGGCCGTAATGTAGGCAAGCGAGGTGGCCGTTTTGCACAACCCGAATCCCAGCGCAAAAATAAGCACCTTCACAGCGCCCTTTTTTATCCTATGTGTCGCTTCTTGATTCATGCAACCCCCCTCTTAAACCATTGTATCGGACTTCGCCCGGCAAGGGCGCACAACACGGCCAACCGGTGTGGGCACAAGCAAAAATAACCGAAAATCAAGTAGAGAAACAGGGGGCATTTTCAAAGCTTATCAATTATCGGTCACGACAGGGGCGGGCGCGCGGGGCACACTGAAGAAGTTGAAATTCGCGGCAGGAGGGTGCTGCGAATACCATTACCAGGGAGGAAATTAACATGGAACTTGATCGCAGAAATTTCTTAAAGGGATCGCTTGCTATGGGCACCGTAGCAGCATTGGGCACTTTGGCTGGGTGCGCGGCACCCAAGCCCGCAGCGAAAGATGATGCAAAAGGGGCTGCCGATGGCAAAAAAACGCCACCGAAAGAATTCACCGACGGCAAATGGATCGGCACCGCCATGGGTCACGACGACAAGCTGTGCGTTGAAGTGCTTGTTGCTCAAGGCGCGCTTGCCGGAGTGCGCGTGCTGCGCTGCGATGACACAATCGGCATCGGGTCTGTTGCCGCACCTATGATGGCCGCCAAAATTGCAGAAACCCAAAACCTGGATGTGGACACCATCACCGGTGCCACCACCACCACGCGCGCCATAATGATGGCCACCGAAGATGCCCTGACCAACGCGGGCGGCAAGCCGGCCGATTTCCACAAGGGGGCTATCAGCGCAGCTAAGGGAACGCCGCAAACAGCCGACGTTGATGTGGTGTTTATGGGTGCGGGCACCGCGGGCCTTATTGCTGCAACCCGTCTGCTTGAAGCGGGCAAAAAAGTTATCCTGTTTGAAAAGCAGGACATTGCCGGCGGGTCTATGTCCATGACGTATTCGGGCGTGGCAGCAGCAGGCTCGGAAATGCAAACCAATTATGGCCTGGGTCGTTTCAACGATAGCCCCATGTTCAATAAAGATGCCATGCTGGGAGTTATGAAAAAGTACATCAAGCCAGAAAACGACCGTTTTGGTGGCGCCATGCCTTATCAGAGCGCCATGTATGGAAATTCGGGCAGTTTGGTGGATTGGATGCACACCATCGGTGTGGGCTTCTATAGCTTGGGTGTGAACAAAGCTTACGGCATCACCCCGTATTTGGCACCCGGGTGTTACATGGGCGGCTGCGGCTATGCCATGCAATTTTTGGTTGACCGCGTGAGCGCGCTGGGCGGCAAAATTGTCTACGCCACCAAGGTGACCGACCTGGTAAAAAATGGCGATCGCATAAGCGGCGTTACGGCGGAAGGCAAAGATGGGTCCACCTGGACCGTCACGGCCAAAGCGGTGTGCCTCACTTCGGGCGGCTTTGCGGCGAACAAGGAAATGATCAAGCAATACTACCCCGATTACGCCGATTTCACCTTCAACTGCGCACCGGGATCCACGGGCGACGGCATCGTTTTAGGTCAAAAAGTGGGTGCGGGCATCGAATGCATGGGACGCGAACTGGGCGCATTTCTTTCCACCACCGCGCAGGCAGGGTCGCGCTTCGAGGTTGCCTTCCTCTATCAGACCACGCCGGGCATCATGGTCAACGCGCAGGGCGATCAGTTCGGCAACATTTCCAGCGACAACCACGGCGTCATGAGCCGCGCGTTGCGCAACCCCGACAACGGGGGCAAGTTCTTCCACATCACCGACGAATCGGGCTATATCACCACGGTGAAAAACGAAGCCTACGCCATGGATATTTACAAGTGCCTGCCCAACCGCGGCGATATGGTGCACTATGACAGCGTGGAAGCGGCCGCCAAGGAACTGGGTATTTCCAACTTACAGGCAACGCTTGACACCCACAATGCGCATGCGCTGGCCGGCGAGCCTGATGAATTTGGCCGCAAGAAGTTGCCCTTCCTGGATATGCATGATGGCGTTTGGGTCGTGTCTGTTGAGCCGACCCCGTACCTGACCACGGGCGGGCTGTCTATCGATCCGGCCGCCCACGTGCAAACCGAAGCCGGTGCAGCCATTCCCGGCCTGTATGCTGCGGGCGACGTGTGCGGTTCGATTGAGGAAAAAGATGGTCGCGCGTATGCCATGGGCTTTGATGCTGCGATGAACTACGGTTACATCATGGCAGAAACCATCAAAAACGAAATCTAGTTTACCCTCCCAGGCGCGGGCGAGGCTTAAGCCTTGCCCGCGTTTTGCTGTGCACTTAGTGCACGCTGCACGAAAGGCAGGGGTCATAGGCGCGCACGAGCTTTTCGATTGCTTGACGAATGCCATCCTCGGGGGTGTTTTGAGCCGCGAGATTTTCGGCTAAGGCGCGCATGTCGGCTTCTAGGTTGGCAACGTTTTGGGCGGTGGGCGTCATGATGGAAGCATGTACCACGCAACCCCGCGCATCCAGTTCGAGTTCATGGAACAGCGCCCCGCGCGGCGCTTCGGTAAAGTCAACGGCGCGACCGGCGCGCACCGTGAAGGCAAGCGGATCGCTGCTGCCTTCCCCTTCGGCAAGCCAACGGCACAAACCCGCGCAACGCTGCAGCGCATCCACGATTTCAACGGCCTGCGCCACATTGTTCATGAAGGGATTTGTTTCTGGCGGGCGCAAACCAACCTTGGCAGCTGCCACCTTCGCCTGGGAACTTAGAAGGCTCCACGAAGTGTTGATGCGCGCAAGAGCGCAGGTCATGTAAGGCTTTCCCGTGGCTGCTACCCGGGCAAGCTTCGCGGCGGAATGCGGCACTTCGTATTCTTCTATAGCTGAAAAAGCATCGTTGGCATCAAAGGGGACACCCGCGCCCAAAAACTGCGCCGTGTCACTGCGTACCACCGCATAGTGGTCGGGCGCGAACATCGCCAACATGTCGCCTTCGCTGTGCAGCGGCGGCACTTCAAAAGAGGCAAACAGATCAACGGTTTCTAGCGCAAAGGGCATCAGAGCATCCATTTTGTCGGCCAAATCAAGGTAATCGACCGCCGTAATTTCGTGGGTGAAACCACCTGTTACGGCCGTGATGGGATGCACGCTGCGCCCCCCCACCTTCGTGCACAGTTCGTTGCCAAAGGCCTTTAGTGCCAGCGCGCTTTCAAACAGCTGCGGATTGGATTGCGCCAGCGGAAACACGCTGGGCATGCCCACAAAATCGGGGGCAGCAAACACGAACAGGTGCGTTGCATGATTTTGCAGATAGGACCCGTATACCAGCAGTTCGCGCAGGGCCTGGGTGCGCTGGCTTACCTGCACATCGAAGATACGCTCAACTGCTTTTAAGTCGGTAACCACATGGCTGGCCGAACAGATGCCGCAGATGCGCGAAGCAATATAAGGGATTTCAGTATAGCTTCGACCCCGCACCATGCTTTCAAACAGACGGGCGGGTTCGACCACGTTCATTTCGACCGTTTTCACCACGCCCTCTTCAATGACAACGTGCACGTTTCCGTGGCCTTCGATGCGCGCGATGTGATCGACGCTAATAGAGGTTTTTGTCATAGGGGTTATTCCTTTTCTTGCAGCAGGTCGCTGGTCTGGTTGAACAGTTCGAGCGCCTTATCGAAATCGGCAACAGAGACACCGTAGCGCGCCACGGTTTCGCGCGCGGCAGCCAGGTTGGCATCGGCAGAAAGCCCGCGACACCCGTTGCAGGGACGGCCAAGATTCACGCAACGCGCGTTGCAGCCTGCCGTTGTTACCAGGCCTAAGCAGAGTTCTTGCTTGTTGTAGAAGCAGGTGGTTTCGTTGCGCCGACAATCGCCGCACATGGTTTTTGTGGAACGCGTTTTGTTGGACCCGTAAAGCGCGTGGGATAACACATCCAAAAATTCAAGGGGGTCAATGGGGCAGCACAGCACCCGATAATCCACATCGATCACCGAAGGCACGCTGCGCGGGGCCACAAGTTCGCCCGCCGCAAGGGGCAGCTGGTCGTAGACTTCGCCCGCACGTGTGGCGTGATTGGCGGCAGCCATGCCAGGGATGCCCGCAGTGTTGGCGCAGGCGCCCACAGAAATGACCACTTTGGCCACTTCGCGCAGATGGCGCACGGTGGCAACAGCTTCCTGCGTGGTAACGGCACCTTCGATAATGGCCACATCGAAATCGGCAGGCATAGGGCCGCTTGTGGAAAGCTGCCAGTAGCTTAGATCTACTTGACCCAACACTTCAAGCAGGTGCGCTTCGTTGTTGGTAATTTGCAACTGGCAGCCAAAACAGCTGGCCAGCCCCACGATAACCACCCTAGGTGGACGCGGCTTTTCTTCACACGCAATGCAATTGCCCGCCATATTACATCGACCCCTGGATATTTTTTGCTTCCCAATAATTAAAGACCGGGCCGTCGATACACACGTACTGATGCCCGATTTGGCAGTGGCCGCATTTGCCCATGCCGCACTTCATATGGCGTTCAAAACTGACGTAGATATGATCGTAGCTGATGCCCTTCTTGCGCATTTCGTCGATGACGAAGCGATACATGACCGGCGGGCCGCAGATGGCGCCATAGGTGTTGGTGGCATCGAGGTCGAGCGCGGCAAAGGGCTTGGTGACCAGGCCTACTTCCCCATCCCATGTGGCATCGGGTTCGTCGACGGTAAGGTATAAGTCGAAATCTTTGCGGTGGCGCCACATTTCAAACTGCTTGCGAAACATCACTTCATCGGGGTTTTTCGAGCCGTAGATGATAGTGACCTTCCCAAATTCGCTGCGTTCGTCGTGAATGTTGTTGATCAGCGAGCGCAAAGGCGCGATGCCCAAGCCGCCGGCAACGCACAAAATGTCGTGCCCCTTCATTTCTTCAAAGGGGAATCCACGGCCAAACGGTCCGCGCAGGCCCACGATATCGCCGCACTGCATTTTGTGCAGCACATCGGTCACTTCACCGGCGCGGCGCACGCACAGTTCGATAAACCCCTGCTTGGAGGGCGATCCTGAAATGGATATGGGCGCTTCACCCACGCCGAAAATGCTCACTTCCACAAACTGCCCCGGGCTGTGGCGAAACGATTCGCGGATGCGTTCATCGATTAAGCGAAACTCGAACAACTTTTCGGTTGCCGTCAGTTCCGTGATCGAAGTTATACGCGCCGGCCAGGGACGATAGGGGTTTGCCGCCATCATGGCCGTGCCATCAAGCGGGGCGACATAATCGGAAAGTGGTGCCACCTGCACCGTGGAAACCGCGCAACTATTCCCCATCTTGCGCCCCCTTTCGCTCGAAAAATTGCAGGACTTCAATGGGATTGATGCGCGCCTTGCACGCCGTCACGCAGCGGCCGCACCCCACGCACAACATGCGGTCATAGTTGGCCAAAAAGCCGTTGAGCTTGTGGTAAAAACGGTGGCGCACACGCCAGCGGCCCGTGTCGCGAAAGTTGTGATTGCCCGCCACTTCGGCAAACTGCGGCGCCGTGCAGCTATCCCACACGCGTTGGCGTTCGCCCGTTTTGCCCGAAGGGTCAAGCGTGTCTTGTATGTCGAAGCAAAAGCAGGTGGGACACACCGCTGAACAGGCCGTACACGAAAGGCAGCGGCCGCCCAATTCTTCCCAAAACGGATCTTTATGGAAGGCGTCCATCAGCATGGCGACTTCTTGAATATCAGGGATGGCGGTATTGAAGCTTTCCTGGCGCCGGCGCGTGGCGTAGCGAAATTGGATGCGATCTTCATCGGTGGCTTCGCGCACCGTGCAGGCTGCCTCCAAAATGTTGGCCGCTTCAACGCTGCTCATGCTGACCAGGTAGCGCCCGCCAATATCCTGCAAAAACAGGTCGTAGCCAAAACGCGCTTCATCGCTGCCCCACAGGTTGCAAAAACAGTTTTCACCCGGCATGCAGCTGATGCCCACAATAAGCGTTGCCTTGCGGCGCGCACAGTAATAAGGATCGGGGTAGCGGCCATCGCGAAACACCAAATCAAGCCTATTTAAGGCATTGATGTCGCAGGCGTGAGCACCAAAAATCACCCGCGGCGTAATTTCGGCCGCATATTCGGTGACTTCGTTTTCAAGCGCATCGAATTTGAAAAGCGTTTCTTTTGGCGGCAAAAAATACTTCTTGGGCGATACCACCGTCGAAACGTAATCCAGCTCTATTTCCTCAGGCGATTCGAGGATTTCAAAAACGTAGCTCCGGTCCCGCTTGACCGGAGCTACCACCTCATAAGAATCCATGAATGCGGAAACAAGCGCTGGAAGCTCTGTCGCATCAATAACACGATATAGCATACAGCTTATCCTTTTCTCATCTTCTCACGTTTATTCGGACGGGTAAAGAATCGAGCTGAGAACGCTTAGGCGAAGAAGATACCCATTTCGCGTTCGGCGGATTCCGGGGAGTCCGAACCATGAATGACATTTTCATCCATAACCAGGCCAAAATCGCCGCGAATCGTGCCGGGGGCAGCAGCCGCAGGGTCAGTGGCACCCATGAGGCTACGGCATTTGAGCACAGCGCCTTCGCCAGAAATGACCATCTTTACCACAGGGCCAGACGTGATGTAGCTGACCAGGCCATCGTAGAACGGCTTGCCTTCGTGCTCGGCATAGTTCGCCTTTGCCTGGTCGGTGGTGACCATGCCCAATTCCATGCGCTCAAGGCTTAAACCGGCGCGCTCGAAGCGATTGATTATTTCACCGATGTGGCCGTTGCGCACGCCGTCGGGCTTGATCATGATGTAGGTTTTCTGCAGTGCCATAAGTTGTGATCCTTTCGTAGTGCCTGGTTAATTTTGAGACGCGAAATAAAGTTCCACGTTTGTTACTTTCCATCCGATGCCTTCGCGCACGAACGATATTTTGTATTGAACGGCGCCGCCCTCAGCCGTTTTGGCTGTGGCGTACACTTCGGAATTGGTCATTGCGCGATCGACGCCATTGATGACAACCGCTTCATCGGCCTGCACGGGGGCAAGCATGCCCGACACCTTTTCGGCGCTTAAATCCTTTGCAAACACCGTGGTTGCCGCCTGTTCCTTATTGGAGAACAGCTGCTGGGTCAAGGTTTCTTGGGTGGGATAGCCGTAGCCTTGCGTGAAGGCAAACAGGCCGGCCGATGCCGCCAGCAACACCAGCACGATGATGAACACGATAATTTTAAGGCCGACGTTGCGGCGTTTGCGATCTTGGCGCGCAACACCCTTCGACCATTTTTCCAGTTCTTCATCGCTTGCGTTAAAGAAGCGTTCGCCGCCCGTTGCATACCCATCATCTTGCATACCGTAGGTATCAGGATAGTAGTAGGGATCAAGCGTGGCGGTGTATTGATCGGCATCGGGATAAACCGGCGACCCATCGGCGCTAACATCTAGGCCCGACATATCGGCCGCAGGTTCGATGGCTGCTATTTCGGCGGTGCCCGCTGCCACGGCCGCTACGGCGCGCTGGTAATCGACGCTGGCCGAATCGCTGAGGAAATAGGTTTTATCGGCGATGGCTTCTTCAAAGGCCGACGCCGCCTTTTGCATCTGTGAGCTGGCAACATAAGCTTGCCCCAGATTGGCGTAGATTTTGTTTTGCGTGGTGGAGGGCATATCAAACTGCAAGGCGCTTTCATACGACGCGACCGCATCGAGCGGGCGGTTGAGCGCCATAAAGCACACGCCTAAGTTCAGCAGAGATTTTGTGGGATCAGGGTTGGCTTCATCGAGGGCAGCCGAACGAAATGCCGCGCCCGCCTCCGCCGATTTACCCAACTTCAAATAGGCGTTACCCATGCCTGAATAGGCCTTATAGGCCATATCATACTTAGCATCGGATACGGCAATTTCAAAGTGCTGCAGCGCATCTTCGTAATCGTGCAGCGCGGCATAAGCCATGCCCAAGTTGTAATTGACCGTGCTGCCCGCCGCATAGGCCGCATCGGCCGTTGCCTGCGTGTAGGCATGGATGGCTTCGTTGTAATCGTTAAGTTTGACCAAGCAATTGCCGATTTGATGATAGAGCAGACCGGCTTCACCAGGGGCTAAGCTTGTGGGGTATTCCTGGAGACACTGCGTGAAAGCGGCCAATGCCCCTTCGTAATCCTTTGCCCCGTATGCTTGCCGCGCGTGCTGAAAAATGTCGTTGTTCATCTGTTCCTTCTGTCTTCGGCCTCTTGCGTCCCTCACCCGTATTTTGCCATAGTTTCAAGCAAATCTACTTGGCGCACACATAAATGCACGCTTGCGGAAGTGACCTGCTATTGGACGGCGTTTTCGATTTCGATAGCTTCGATCACATCGCCCACGCGCAGTTCATCGACCACTTCTTTACCTTCAATGGTCTGACCAAACACGGTGTAACCAGAATCGAGCGAGTGCTGAGCACCCAGGCACAGGTAGAACTGCGAACCGGCCGAATTCGGGTCTTGCGAGCGCGCCATAGCCAGTGCGCCGTCGAGGTGCTGGTTGTTGGGGTTGGTGCTGTATTCTTCTTTAATGGAGTAACCCGGACCACCCGTGCCCAAATTGGACATGCGGCTTTTGCCCGATTCGATCACTTGCGCCGTATCTAAATCGCGCGTGTTGGGGCAGCCACCTTGGATGACAAAGCCCGCAACATAGCGGTGGAATTTCAGATTGTCGTAAAAGCCCTTCTGGGCCAGTTCCACGAAGTTGGCCACATGAATAGGCGCATCTTTGCCGGCCAGCTGCACTTTAATAGTGCCCTTGGATGTTTTGATAACGGCGATTTCTTCACCGCTGGGCTGATACTCGGGGCTATATTGTGCCATGTTGGCTCCTTTTCTTCGCTTAACTTCGCGCAATCCCTTAAGGGGATTTCTCCGATTTTTTTCCGTAACTGTTTTGTGGTGCCCTCTACAGGATTCGAACCTGCGACTTTCTGCTCCGGAGGCAGACGCTCTATCCCCTGAGCTAAGAGGGCACAAAACATGGATGATTATACGCTATTATGGGGTGAAACAAAAAACCTGCACGCAACTTATTCATATAATGGTGAAGGTTTCTGCGCTTCAAGGGGCAGAAAGCACGCACCGCAAGAAGGAGCACACGTGGCGTCTGAGGAAACCATCACTATCACCGCACTTACCTACGGCGGGGCGGGCATCGGCAAAACGCAGGCGGGTAAGGCGGTTTTTGTGCCCGACACCGCCCCGGGCGATGTGGTGCGCTGCGCCATCGAGCAGGAAAAAAAATCCTTTTGCAAGGCGCGGCTTTTGGAAGTGGTGCAGGCTTCCCCCCAGCGCATAGAGGCGCCGTGCCCCTTCGTGGCGCAGTGCGGCGGCTGTTGTTGGCAGCACATAAACTACGACGCACAGCTTGCCGCCAAGCGCGCCAACGTGGTAGCGGCACTTACGCACGGCGCACACTTTAGCAGCGAACGTGCGGAAGGCCTGGTGGATGCCTGCGTGCCCAGCAAACGCCAGACGGGGTATCGCAACAAACTGGAGCTTAACGCCGCCTTCGACAAACAGGGGCGCTTTAACCTGGGGTTTCATAAGGAAGGCAGCCACACCCTTGCCACACCCGCCACCTGTCTGCTTGCCCACAATGCCACAGCCAGCGCGCCCAAGGCGCTGCAAGGGGCGCTACGTTATGTGCAGGGCACCAACGACCTGGGCATTTTCCGCGTAGGCGTGCGTCACAGCCTGCGCACGGGCGATTTGGAAGTGGCGCTGTGGACGCGCCCCGGGCAGTTCCCGCGCAACGTGGTGGCCAACACCGTCAAATCGGCCATCAAGGCAAGCAGCGTGGTGCGCGTGTTGGCCGACCCCGGCAAAAGCCGCAAGATAAAGGGGGTCGAAGTGCTGGCGGGCAAAGGGATGTGGCACGAAAAATTAAACGATGTCGATTTCATGATCAGCGCGCCTTCGTTTTTCCAGGTGAACACCGCCCAAGCCGAAGCCCTTGTTGCCGCAGTAAGCACAGGCTTGCAGTTGGATGAAAATTGCGTTGTGGCCGACCTGTATGCGGGCGCGGGCACATTTTCTCTGGCTTTGGCCGGGGTTGTGGACACCGTTTTTGCTGTGGAATCCGCCGCATCTTCCGTGCGTGACCTGCGGCGCAATGCCGATGCCAACGGCGTATACGTGGAAGTGATCGGGGGCGACGCCGCACGCGAGCTACCGCAGTTAGGTGCCCTCGACGCGCTGGTGGTCGACCCGCCGCGCGCGGGGCTGGCCGAAGGCGTGGCGCAATCCATCGCTGCGGCTGCACCCACGCGCATAGCCTACGTAAGCTGCGACCCCGCAACCTGGGCGCGCGATGTGGTGCGCTTGGAAGAATGCGGCTACAAACTTGTGCAGGTGACCCCCTTCGATTTGTTTCCGCAGACTTACCACAGCGAGCTGGTGAGTATATTTACGCAGCAGGAAAAGGAAGGCTAACATGGAGTGGGCGCGTTTCAAAAACCGCACATTATTTCTGGTAGCTGTGGCGCTGACCGGGGCTATTGCCGGTGCGTTTGTGTGGGCGTTTTTCCTGGTTATGAACGTCGGCTTGAATTTTATTTGGGAAACGGTGCCCAAGCATTTCGATTTTGCCTTTTACCCCTTGGTCGTGTGCGCCATCGGTGGCATTTTTATCGGCCTGACCGAAAAGCGTTTCGGACCTTTGCCCGCCGAACTGGGCGAAGTCATGTCCGAAGTGAAGCGCGAAGGACGCTATCGCTACGACAACTTGGGCGCGTCGAGCTTGGCGGCCATTTTGCCTTTGATTTTTGGCGGGTCGGTTGGCCCTGAAGCCGGGCTTACCGGTGCCATCGCGGGGCTGTGCACCTGGGTGGGCGACCGCATGAAGCGCTTCGGATCGGATTTTAAGGAACTGACAGAAATTGGCACCTCGGCAGCTCTTTCGGCCATATTCACCGCCCCCCTCTATGGGTTTGCGGCGCCCTTTGTGGGCAATACCGAAAATGATGATGCGATTACGCTGCCCAAGAAACGCAAGATTATCTGCTATCTTATCGCCATCGCCGGGGCGCTGGGCGCTTTCTTCTTGTTGGGTTCGCTGTTTGGCCGCGGCGGCGGGCTTATCCACTATTCTTCCCTCACCCTGGGCACAAACGAACTTATCTGGGCGCTGCCGGTGGCCTTGGTGGGCGCTGTGGGCGGGTGGCTTTACCACGCGTTTAATGCGCTGGCCAAAAAGATTGCCGGCCTGTTTGGCAACAAAATCGTGCTGCGTGCCGTTTTTGCCGGCGTGGTGTTAGGGGCTGTGGGCTGCGTGCTTCCCTATACGATGTTTGCCGGCGAAGCGCAGATGCACGTGCTTTCTGAAAGCTGGGGAAGTTTTGGCATCGCCGCGCTTTTTTTGACCGGCATCATCAAGCTGTTCATGGGGCCTTTGTGCGTGCAGTGCGGCTGGCGCGGGGGCAACATTTTCCCTGTCATTTTTTCAGGTGTGGCCTTGGGTTATGGCATGGCTGCCCTGGGCGGTGCCGACCCGGTGTTTTGCATCGCGCTGTGTTCGGCGGCAGTGTGCGGTGGCGTTATGCGCAACCCGCTTATGGCCGCCTTGTTGCTGATTTTATGCTTCCCCATAAGCGCGATTGTCGCCCTGTTTTTGGCGGCGGCTTTGGGAAGTGCGCTGCCCCTGCCCCGCGCCTGGAAGGCGCCGCAGCCCGCAAAAGAAGATCCTGCGACGCCCACGCAGTAAGCGGGCAGGCGCAGCCTTGGCGAGTGCCACTGTGCCCCAACCAGGGCTGCGACCAGGGAAGATGCGCGTTATTCTTTACCCAACAATTTGGCGATGCGGTCGGAATATTCCCCGTCGGTGATGCCCGCTTCGGCCAAATCGATGATGGGGGCATCGTTCCACAGCGCTTCTAAGCGATAATAATCACGCGCTTCGGGCTGGAAAACGTGCACGACAAAATTGCCGTAATCAAGCAGCGCCCAGGTGCCATCCCCCGTGCCTTCACGATGGAGGGGCTTGACGCCCGCCTTTTCGCGCAAGGCATCTTCAATTTCATCAATGATAGCATTGACCTGGCGATTGTTTGATGCTGTGGCGATGATGAAATAGTCGGTTACCGAAATAAGCTCGCCCACTTCCTGCACCATAATGTCCGTGGCTTTTTTTTCGTCGGCCGCACGTGCCGCAATTAAAGCGCACTCTTTTGAAGTCGGGGTTGTAAGCTGGGGTTCGGTCACCGGATGTTCTCCTTCGTGTTGAGGTAAAGCCTTTCTTTGCCCCGAAGTTTAGCATTGTTTGCCGCATCCGCGAAAGCCGCGCGCAGGCAAGCACAAGATAAGCGAGGAAATCACGCGTGAATGGTGAAAATAGTAGCTATCATCGAATATATGTGCGATGATACCATTATCTTGTTTTTTCCTTCCCGAAAGGTAGCCCCATGTGGAATAGCTGCAATCCCAAATCGGATGCCGATTTGAAAGAATGTGCTGAACTGGGGAAATCGCTCAATCGGCTTTCCCAACCAACCATTTTGACCCTGCTGGCAAAATCGGAGGTTCCGCTGCATGGTTATATCATCGTGCAGCAGGCGGCGCAATCCCCCATGTTTGGCGGCAAAAAACCCGACGCGACGGGCATCTATCGCGCCCTGAAGCGCATGGAGGAAAACGAGCTTGTCGCCTCTTATTGGGATACGCCGGAAGAAGGGTCGGCCAAGCGGATGTTTTCTTTGACCGACAAGGGGCGGCGCTGCCTGCGTCGTTGGATCGATGCTTTGGCCTGCTACGAAATCACCTTGGAAGAGTTGCGCAGCGATGCGGCCGACGCCCTGGGCATCGCCTTGCCCCAAACCCCCCACTGTACGCACTAGCCATGGAAGCGGCCATTGAAGGAGCCCCAGAGGGGACCGGGGATAAGGACCGGGAAACCCCCGTTTTTGCGGAAGCGAACAGGTGTGAGGTGGGCGCGCTGCAAGAGGTGAGCGGGCGTGACGTGGCGGCCTTGCTTAACCCGCGCCCCGTGGTGTTAGTGGGCGTCTATTACAAGGGGCAGGTAAACTTTAGCACCGTGGCCTGGATAACCCCCACCTCCCACGATCCGGCCATGCTGGCTTTCGCCGTGCGCGAGAGTTCTTGCACCCTTTCCCTCCTAAAAAAAACGCGGCGCTGTAGTATCAACGTGCTCGATGCAAACCTGGCGCTGCCCGCGCTATGGTGCGGCAGCCATTGCGGCCACAGCGAAGATAAGGGCGCGCAGGTGCCCCACACGCTTTCCCCGCTGCCCGCAACTGCACACAGCCTGCCCCAGGTGTGCGGCGCACCGTCGGTTTTGGATTGCCAGGTAAACAGCCTGCAGCAAACCGGGGATCACCTGCTTGTTGTGGCCACGGTAGAACACGCCTACACCCGCTGCGCGCGCGATGAACACGGCAGAATTGCCGCAAGCGATACGCTGCTGTGCGTGCAACACGATACTTTTGCGCAGGCCAAGGTGCTCAAAACCGGCGGCGCGGAAGCAAGCTAGAGCGCAGTGCCCTTTGTGGGAGTATACAGGCCGCTCATATCCACACCCTCAAGCTGAAGCAGCTGCTTTTTTATCCCGATGCCGCCGGCGTAACCGGTCAGGCTGCCGTTTGCGCCCACAACGCGGTGACAAGGGATGATGATAGAAATAGGATTGTGCCCCACCGCACCCCCCACCGCCTGAGCCGACATCTTCGCCTGCCCGCGCAGCTGTGCCATTTCGTGCGCAATTTGGCC
>JAVVPE010000035.1:0-15911 GCA_036655915.1 Raoultibacter sp. | reverse complement strand
TATCCTTTATGTGCCTAGAACAAGTGTGACGAAATGAAACTTTTCATTCAACTTAGCTAAGATGACATAACTATTACAATATTGAAATAGTTGCCCCTTATCCATAAAACATCTTCACTCATGCCGAAGATTACCCGCTTAAACAGAGGGGCCAGCACATAAAAATCTCCCTGCAAGATAATTCTCGCAGGGAGAGAGCGCACAGCATGCGTGCCAAAAAACTGCCTGTATTTAAAGAGAAAGCGCCTGTTTGACGTCGGCAAATACGATTTTGGGATCACGATCGCCGTCGATTTCTACCAGTAAATCGCAACCGCGATAATAATCGATCAGGGGGGCGGTGGACTTTTCGTAGACATCCAAGCGATTGCGCACCGTGGCTTCGTTGTCATCGTCGCGCTGATACATTTCACCTGAACATTTCGGGCATACGGTGTCGGTGGCAGTGCCGATGCAGCCGCATTCCTTGCACATGCGGCGGCTGGTAAGGCGGCCAACGATCACTTCGGGCTCCACGCTGATGAGCAGCGCGGCATCCAGGGGGCGATCCAGCTTGGAAAGTTCCGCATCCAGCGCCACGGCCTGCGCGGATGTGCGCGGGAAGCCATCGAGAATGAACCCGGCTTTCGTATCGGCATCCTGTAGACGCTCGGTCACCAGGCCGATAATAACGTCGTCGGGCACCAAGTTTCCGGCATCCATATAGCCTTTTGCTTTTTGGCCAAGCGGCGTGCCCTCTTTGACGGCTGCGCGCAGCATGTCGCCCGTGGAAATATGCGCAATCGCACACTTTTCGACCAATTGAGCAGCTTGCGTGCCTTTGCCCGCACCAGGTGCCCCCAACAACACGATATTCATGACTTGTTCCTTTCGACTGAACAGTGGCACCATTGTAGCAAAAGGCGGGGGTTGCGCCGCGTATTTCAAGATATTGGGATGATTAAGAGTTAACGAATTGTCAACGGACGACCGCAGGCAGCCGCACACAATTTAACAGCCTTCAAACAAATCGCCTGCCGCCCGCGCTTTCGGTGGTACAGTTAATGCATCGTGGGCAAACGCAGGAGCGCCCCATCCATTCTTGCATGAGGAAGAGAAAGAGGAAGCCATGGCAAAGAAAATATTTCCCGGACGATTTGAAAACAAGGTCATGATTGTTACCGGTGCCGCACGTGGCATCGGGGCCGCAACAGCACTGCGCGCCGCAGCTGAAGGCGCACAGCTTGTTTTGGTCGATCGCCTGCAAGCGGAAGGCGAAGAAGTACTTGCCCAAATCAAAGCTGCTGGCGGCGATGCAATTTTTCTTCCCCTGGATATTTCCCTTGAGGAAAACGTCGAAACCATGCTGGCAAAAACTCTGAGCACCTATGGCAAGCTTGACATCGCCATCAACAACGCAGGTGTTATGGGCGCGCCCGACAACGTGCATAATCTTACAAAAGAGCAGATGGATTACACCCTTGCAAACAATCTTTACACGGTATTTTTCTGCGCAAAACACGAGCTGAAGCAGTTTTTGGCGCAGGGCACAGGCGGTGCAATCGTTAACGTTGCCTCCATTGCCGGCCTAACGGGTTTGCCCGGCAACCCCGCCTACGTCACGTCCAAGCACGCCGTCAACGGCCTTACAAAAAATCTGGCGCTCGACTATGCCAAGTACAACATTCGCGTGAATTCCGTCAATCCGGCAGGCACCGCCACCCCCATGGTCGATGAAGCCTATGCCTTCGTTATGGAAAAGCAAAAAGAAGCGATTGCCGCAGGCGTGAGTGCCGCAGATGCCTCTTCGATGGCGGGCGACAAAACCCAATCGATGCTGCATCGCGAAGCTGAGGCCGAAGAACAAGCGGCCTCGATTTTGTTCCTCGCATCCGATGATGCCTCGCACATGACCGGCGAAATTGTTGCCACAGATGGCGGCTGGACTTCGTTTTAAAACGCCCCCTAGCCACTTAACGCAACGCAACGCACGCAGCAAAAGGATGGTATGCAGCGCAACGACCAAGAAGAAGCCCCCGCACTCACGCGCGAATACGTGGAAGCTTCGCGCGGCCGCGATGCGGCGAAGGTGTGCACCCCGGGCAGCGAGGCGCGCTTTGGCGCAGATAGAACTGCGCCCACCTGCGGTTTCACCTTGCACATCCTCGCAAGCGGCAGCAAAGGCAATGCCGCTATCGTGCGCCACAAAGATACCGCAATCCTGATCGATTGCGGTATCACAAAACGCGCGTTTTTTGAGCGCTGCGAAGCGGTAGATTTTGACCCCACCACTCTTTCAGCCATCGTGGTCACCCATGAACATGGCGACCACACCAAAGGGCTTGGCGTGCTTGTGCGCGGGCTGGCAAAGCTTGAAGTGCACCCGGCGCTTTACACAACCGCCGCCATCCACCAGGCGTCCAAGCAACTGCGCGAAATAGAGCCCCTGGTAAGCCTGCAACACATCTGTGCGCGCGACGACTTTTCTGTGGAAGGCGTGCGCATCCTAAGCTTTCCCACCTCGCACGATAGCGTGGAATCGATGGGATTTCGCTTTGAAGCGCCCTACGTGGGCAGCACCACGCACTCAAAAACTGAGGCTTCGCAAGGTCTGCTCCAGACGCCCGCACGCTTTTTATCTGCCGCCACAACGACCGACACCTTGGGCTATGTGACCGATACGGGGTTTCTTACGGATGAAGCGCAGGCTCTGCTGCAAGATTGCCGCATACTGGCGCTAGAGAGCAACCACGATTCCCACATGCTTGAAATCGGCCCCTACCCCACCGCGCTCAAGAGGCGCGTTTCCGGCGACACGGGCCACCTTTCAAACGACCAGGCCGCCGCCGCACTCGAAGCGCTGCTAAGCAACCAGCTAGAACAAGTTGCGGGCATGCACCTTTCGGAAACAAACAATCTTCCCCGTTGCTGCGAGGCGGCCCTTGCCGGCATCCTAGCCCGCAACAACCATCCCGCCTGCGTATGGCCCGCAAGCCAACACCGGCCGCTTACTCTGAAATAGTTGCGGCCTGCTTCAAGAGCGCGCGGCGCTGCTTCCAATCGGGCAGAAAACCGGTCATCAGCGCCTTGAAGCGCGGGCCGTGACCGCCTTCAAGCAGGTGACACAGTTCGTGCACCACCACATATTCCAGGCACTGCGGCGGGTAGGCTGCCAACTGGATGTTGATGCAGATACGCCCCGTGCGCGGATTGCAACTGCCCCAACGGCTCGACATATTGCGATACACCACCGTTTGCGAAGCCACGCCCATAATGGGTTCCCAGCAGGCAATAAGCGGGGGCACGGCACCCTGCACCTGCTGGCGCCATGCGTGCAGCTGCTCTGCGCTTGCCTGCTGCTTAAGGGTTCGAGGCGATGCTGCCTGCCTGCGTTGACACTCGCGAATCCACGGCAGGCGCCCGCGCACAAAGTCCTGCACCTGAGCGGTGCTCACCCACGCGGGGGCAGAAACGGCAACGGAGCCATCCTCTTTCACGCGCAGGTTTACATTTTTCACCTGCTTGCGCACAAGGCACACCACGATGCCTTCGACGCTAAATTCGCAGGGCGGCGCAGCTTGCGGGTGTGGCTTTGCTTGCGGCCGATGACCTTGGGGAAAACCGCGCATCGCCCTGCCCCCTATCCGTGCAACACGATGGCGTAGGCCGCATTGCGCGCAATGCCAAATTCGGTTTGCAGTGCTTGGGTGATGTCTTTTTTTGTGTAGCTTCCCTGCGCCTTCAGTTCGGCGGCACGCACGCGCGCGGCATCCGTTGCAGCATCGGCATCGCTTAGCTGTTCGGCGGTGCTGGGCGCGTCGATTACCATAACAATTTCCCCTTTGATGGGGGTGACTTGCGCGCGAGCGGCAAACTCTTGCGCAACCGCGCCCGACAAGGCACGCACCACTTCTTCATGCATCTTTGTCAGTTCGCGACACAGCGCCACTTCACGCTGGGGAAAAGCCACCGCAATTGCCTCAAGGGCAGAAACAATGCGCTTCGGGCTTTCGTAAAACAGCAGCACGGCATCAAGAGTATGCAAATTTTCTAGTACCGCCACCCGCTCGGCAGCTTTGCGCGGGAAAAACCCACCGAAATAGAAGCGGGGGCAGGTAAACCCACTGGCCACATAGGCGGTTGCCGTTGCGGTTGGACCGGGCAAAACTTCGACGCCCACCTTGGCCTGGTGGGCAGCCGAAACCAGGCGCTGCCCGGGATCGCTTACGCCCGGCATACCGGCATCGCTGCAATAGGCAACAATTTCACCTGCGGCTATGCGCGCGATAAGCGCCGGCGCCGCATGCGTGATACTCGCTTCATCAAGGCGCTCCAAACGCTTTTCGATGCCGAAAGCCGCCAGCAGCCGCCCCGTCACCCGCGTGTCTTCTGCACACACCACATCGGCTTGGCGCAAGGCATCCAAAGCGCGCGCGGTCATATCCCCCAAGTTGCCGATGGGGGTTGGACAGATGACCAGTTTTCCCGTTTGGCTTGCGGGGCGGCTCACAGCTTCGCTTTCGGGGTGGTTCGTGGTTTGGCTCACAAAAATCCCTTCGCTCCTTTAAGTTTCCAAACGCATTATACCGAAAGCCTCCTGGCACCGCAGCGGCACCAGCCCAGGCACACACCCCGCTGGCATGCGTGTGCTTGCGCTGGTGCAAGGGGCGCTACAGCAGTTCTTTTACTGCCGGAGCCACCACTTTTTCCACATCGGCGGTTGGCTCGAAACGGCGCACAACCCTGCCTTCCCGGTCGACCAAAAACTTCGTGAAATTCCACTTGATGTCGGGCTTTTCGGCATACTTGCGATCTTCCTTGAACAGCAGACCCTTCAGCACAAGCGTCATCTTTGAGCCTTTGTCAAAACCCTCGAAGCCCTTTTGTTGCTTCAGGTAGGTATACAAAGGGTCTTCCTGCGCACCGTTGACCTCGATTTTATCGAATTGGGGAAAGGTCACACCAAAGCGCGACGTGCAAAACAGCGCGATTTCCTCATTGGTACCCGGCGCCTGATGGCCAAATTGATTGCAGGGAAAATCAAGGACGGCAAGACCGTCATCGGCGCATTCCTTATAAAGCTCTTCTAATTGCGCATACTGCGGCGTAAATCCGCACTCGGTTGCGGTGTTGACAATAAGCAACACCTTACCCCGATAAGCAGAAAGCGCAACGGCCTTGCCTTCCTGATCTTTCACGGTGAAATCATAGATACTCATAGCATATTCCTTCCAACGCGCACACCTCACACGCCCCCGATGTTCTCGCCCTCAGCATACCGGCCACCCCGCCCACACAGCCCCACAATCCCGCAAAACGCCCGCTTAAGCACGCGAAATACGGTTTGAAAGCATAGGGAAACGCAGGGCTACGTGCCCTGCGTCAATCCTGCGCTTGCCCTGCGTTAGTCCTGTTTGGGGTTGTCTTGCGCTTGCTTTTCGGCAAGGTTGGATTTTGCTACGGAAATCATCAGTTTTATGCGGTTGAGCTGGTTTACTTCTGAGGCGCCGGGGTCGTAATCGACAGCTACGATATTGCTTTGAGGGTAACGATGGCGCAGTTCTTTAATAACGGCCTTGCCCACTACGTGGTTGGGCAGGCAGGCAAAGGGTTGCGCGCACACGATATTAGGGGCGCCCGTTTTTATCAGTTCAACCATTTCGGCCGTAAGCAGCCAGCCTTCACCCATCGAATTGCACAGGCTTAGAATGTCGCTTGCGTATTCGGCCAGCTCGTAGATATCGGTCGGTGCTTCAAAGCGCTTTGATTGCACAAGCACGCGCGTGATGGGCGCGCGAAACGCCTTCATAAACTTAAGGCCGATGCGGCTGCCCAGTGCGCTTAAGGCGGGGCGGCCCAGCGGATCTTTCTGGAAGATTGCGCCCGCTATGCCGAACAAGAAAAACTCCGTCAGACCAGGCACGACAACTTCGCAGCCTTCGCGTTCAATCGCTTCGACCACCTGATTGTTGGCCGTCGGATGAAACTTCACCAAAATCTCGCCCACCACGCCTACGCGGGGCAGCGTGCCTTCCCCTTGTAGCGGCAGCGCTTCAAAATCCGCAACGATTTTTGCCACTGTTTCCTTGAAGCTACGGCGCGATTCACGCTTGTAAATCTGCTTTTTGCACGTGGCCATCCAGTGGTCAAATAGCGCGTTTGTACTGCCCGGCTCCACTTCATAGGGGCGACAACGGTACAGGCACATCATCAGCAAATCGCCGTAGAGCACCGAATACATAGCCTGCGCCAACATGGGATAGGTCATCTTGAAGCCCGGATTTTTTTCGTCGAGCTTCTTAAATGACAGCGAAATAACCGGGATGTGAGCCAAGCCCACAATATGCAGCGCCTTGCGAATAAGCGATATGTAATTGGTGGCACGGCAGCCGCCACCCGTTTGCGTGATAACGATTGCCAGCTTATCGGTGTCGTAGCGCCCCGACATAACCGCTTCCATAATTTGGCCGGTGACTAAGATGGAAGGGTAACAAATATCGTTGTTAACGTATTTGAGCCCTGCGTCGACCGCACCGCGGTCAACCGACGGCAGCAGCTCGAAATTGTAGCCGTTGCTGCGAAACACCTCCAGCAAAATGTTGAAGTGTATGGGCGACATCTGCGGCGCCAAAATGGTGTAGCCCTCTTCCTTCATTTTCTCGGTGAACTGCGGGCGGTCAAATTCGGTCGAAGCGCTTTGCCGCTGCTTGAAGCTTTTGGCCACTTCGGTATCAACTTTGGCGGGAATGCGGCGGCGATGCTTGTGGGAACGCTGCTCCACCTCGGCTGCCGCGGCGGCATCGGCCACGCCCGTTTTTGCCGCGATGCGCGCATTGGCATCGGCCACCAGTTCATCCACCTGCAAATCGCACACGGGGCAGCCCATTTGCGCCGCGTGCAGGGCAGCCTCTTCATCGGCTTGATCTTTTAACGCAGCCAACAGCGAACGCACGCGAATGCGCGCAGCGCCCAAGTTGGAAACCTCGTCGATTTTCAGGACGGTAAACACCTTGCCCGAAGCCTCTAAAATCTCTTGCACCTGGTCGGTGGTAAGGGCATCAAGCCCGCAGCCAAAACTGTTCAGCTGAATCAAATCAAGATCGCGGCGTTCGGTGGCAACCTTGGCTGCCGCATAAAGGCGCGTATGATACATCCACTGATCAACCAGGCGAATCGGGCGTTCAAGTGTGCCCAGGTGAGCGATGGAATCTTCCGTAAGCACCGCCAGGCCGAAGCTGGTTAAAAGCTCGGGGATGGCGTGATTTATTTCAGGGTCGTTGTGGTAAGGACGCCCCGCCAACACGATGCCGTGCGTATGCGTTTGTTCCATCCACTTCAGGGTTTCTTCGCCCGCCGCGCGCATATCGGCCTTAAACGCATCATCTTCAACCCATGCGGCTTCAACAGCAGCGTCGATTTGTGCCTGCGTGGGTGGCGCGCCGTAGCGACCCATCAGCTCCGCATTATTTTGCACCAGTTCGACAAACAGGCGCTTTTTCAGGTGCTCCTTTTTATCGTAGGGCAAAAACGGGTTGAGAAAAGCAACGTCGGATTCCTGCAGCTCATCGATATTAAGGCGCAGCGCTTCTGAATAGCTCATAACGATGGGGCAATTGAAATGGTTGCCCGCGCCCTCATCTTCCTGGCGTTCCCACTTAGAACAGGGCATCCAAATGAAATCGGGGTGCTTGACCAGCAGATTCATAATGTGGCCATGCGAAAGTTTCGCCGGATAGCACACGGATTCCGATGGCATGGATTCGATACCGGCCTCGTAGGTTTTCTTCGTGGAAGGATCGGAAAGTTCCACACGAAAGCCCAGTTCGGTAAAGAAGGTGAACCAGAACGGATAATTTTCATACATATTAAGCACGCGCGGAATGCCCACACGACCACGTGTGGCAGCTTCCAAAGGCAGGGGCTCATAGCTAAACAGGCGCTTGGATTTGTACTCGAAAAGGTTGGGCGCATTCGTTTCTTCGTTGACGATGCCCAGACCCTTTTCGCAGCGATTGCCCGTGATGAAACGATGGTGCTTGCCCGTAAGCTCGTCTTTGCCGAAGTCGTTGACCGTCAGCAGGCAGTGGTTGGCGCACATTTTGCAGCGCAGCGTTTTTTGCGTGGGGCACAGCGCATTAACGGCCGCAAGGGAAAGCATGTGCGACGTGGGCGCTGTGGGCGCGGCAGTGGCAGCCGCATCCTCCTGCGACAGGCGTGCCGACAGAACTTGCGCTTCGCGGTAGCGATCGTGCGCCAGAAGCGCCGCGCCATAGGCTCCCATGTTGCCCGCAATATCGGGGCGCACGGCCTGTACGCCGGCCAACTGCTCAAACGCGCGCAGTACGGCATCGTTTAAGAAGGTGCCGCCCTGCACGATAACTTTAGAACCCACTTCATGGGGGTCGCGAATTTTAATAACCTTGAACAGCGCATTTTTGATTACAGAAATAGCCAGGCCAGAAGCAATATCGCCCACGGTGGCGCCCTCTTTTTGCGCCTGCTTCACGCGGCTGTTCATAAACACGGTGCAGCGGCTGCCCAAATCGACCGGCTGCTTGGCCTCGATGGCGCTTTGAGCAAATTCGGTCACTTCAAGCTTAAGCCCGCTGGCGAAACTTTCGATAAACGACCCGCACCCGCTCGAACACGCTTCGTTGAGCATGATGTGGTCGATGACGCCGTTTTTCACGCGCAGGCATTTCATATCCTGCCCGCCGATATCCAAGATAAATTCCACACCCGGCAGCATTTCCTGCGCGCCGCGCAGGTGGGCCACCGTTTCAATTTCGCCGGAATCAACGCGCAAAGCTTCCAACAGCAAGCCTTCGCCGTAGCCCGTTACCGTAGCGTGACCAAGGGTTACTTTAGGCGCACCCGTGGCGCTATCCACCGGCAGCGCGTTATACATGTTGGCAAGCGCCGCCTTGGCGCAGCCCAACACATCGCCCTTGTTGCTGGCGTAATGGCTCCACAGCAAGCTTTCATCTTCGCCGATAAGCGTGGCCTTAAACGTGGTTGATCCGGCGTCGATACCCAGATACGCCACGCCTTCATACCCTGCCAAATCGCCGCGGGGCACCACTTCGGCCGCATGGCGCTGCGTGAAGGCGGCGTAATCGGCTTCGCTGGCAAACAGCGGGGCCAAGCGCACCACTTCGCTGCCCTGAATATCGCCCAAACCTTTCAGGCGCACCAGCACATCGTGCAGACGTTCAACCTTGGTGTTTGCCACCGCAGCGCCGGCAAGCGCACAGCCGTTGGCCACAAACAAGTGAGCGTTTTCGGGCACGATGATGTGATCGCTATCCAACGCGAGCGTTTCATAAAAGCGCTTGCGCAGTTCGGGCAAATACTGCAAAGGACCGCCCAAAAAGGCGACGTTGCCGCGAATGGGGCGCCCGCAGGCAAGGCCGGAAATAGTTTGCGTTACCACCGATTGAAAGATGGAAGCGGCAATATCTTCTTTGCGCGCGCCTTCATTGAGCAGCGGCTGCACATCGGTTTTGGCAAACACGCCGCAGCGCGACGCGATGGGATAGATGGTGGTATGCGCGGCGGCCAGCTTATTTAAGCCCGCTGCATCGGTGTTAAGCAGCGCCGCCATCTGATCGATAAACGCGCCGGTACCCCCGGCGCAGGTGCCGTTCATACGCTGTTCGATACCCTGGTCGAAGTAGATGATTTTCGCATCTTCCCCACCCAGTTCAATGGCTACATCCGTCTTGGGAATCAGCGCTTCAACCGCCGTTTTACTGGCGATTACTTCCTGCACGAATTCAAGCCCCAACCACTGGGCCAGCAGCAAGCCGCCCGACCCCGTGATGGCGATGCTCATCGGTTCGTCGCCAAAATCGACTGCGGCTTCTTCAAGCACTTCCACGATGGTGGCGCGCACATCGGCATGATGGCGCCGGTACACCGCGAATACGACCTTGTTTTCATTGTTAAGGATGGCAAGCTTGACGGTGGTTGATCCAACGTCGATGCCTATGTGCAAATGTGTGTGTGTCATGTACCTTATTCTAGCCGAAATCGTGGCAAAACAAAGCTACGAGTTCGGTGTTTAACACGAAATAGGTAACAATACGGCAACTGCCCTGCTGCCGCGCTCATGCCTGCCCCGTCGGTCTTTCCTTTTTCATCCGCTTTCCTGCACAAGCTGGCTACGATTATCCCATAATTTGCTATCCTTAGCAGCAACACTCATTACGAAAGGATCGTCATGCAGATCACCCCTGCCGAAATCGCCGAAACTCTGGCCATGGTCAGCAAGCAGCACCTTGATATTCGCACCATCACGCTGGGGCTTAACCTGCGCGGTTGCACGCACGAAGATATCGACGTCATGGCGCGCAAAGTCTACGATCGCATGACCACCGCCGCCGAACACTTGGTACCCACCGCCCAGCAACTTGAACGCGAATATGGCATTCCCATTGTAAACAAGCGCATATCCGTCACACCTATCGCCGAAATTTGTTGCGCCACTAGCGCGCACGACCTTACCCCCATCGCCTTGGCCATGGATAAAGCGGGCAAGGAAGTCGGCGTCGACTTCGTGGGAGGCTTTTCGGCGCTTGTGCACAAAGGTGCTTCGGCGGCCGACACCAAACTGATGGAATCTATCCCCCATGCGCTCGCAGTTACCGACCGCGTGTGTTCTTCTATCAACGTGGCTTCCACGCGCGCGGGCATCAATATGGATGCCGTGCTGAAAATGAGTGGCATCATTTTGGAAACTGCCCAGGCCACAGCCGATAGGCAGTGCATCGGGTGCGCCAAGTTGGTCGTGTTTGCCAACGCCGTTGAAGATAACCCCTTCATGGCCGGAGCCTTCCACGGCAGTGGCGAAGCCGACGCCGTTATCAACGTGGGCGTTTCGGGCCCGGGCGTTGTGCGCGCCGTATTGGCCGACCTGCCCCAAGATGCCGATATCACCAGCGTGGCCGAAGCTATCAAGGCCACCGCGTTCAAAATAACGCGCGCGGGCGAACTGATGGCGCGCGAAGCTTCCAAGCGCTTAGGCGTGCAGCAGGGCATTTTGGATCTTTCGCTGGCCCCCACCCCTGCGCAGGGCGATTCGGTGGCGCAAATTTTGGAAGCTATCGGCGTGGGCACCTGCGGCGGGCCGGGCACCACAGCGGCGCTGGCCATGCTCAACGATGCCGTGAAAAAGGGCGGCGTTATGGCGTCGTCTTCTGTGGGCGGGCTTTCGGGCGCCTTTATTCCTGTTTCGGAAGATGCCGGCATGATTCGCGCGGTGGAAATGGGCGCGCTTTCGCTTGAAAAGTTGGAAGCTATGACCTGCGTGTGTTCGGTGGGTCTGGATATGATCGTGGTGCCCGGCGACACCACCAAGGAAACGCTGTTTGGCATCATCGCAGATGAATGCGCCATCGGCGTTATCAACACGAAAACCACCGCCGTGCGCGTCATCCCCGCCATTGGCAAACAGGTGGGCGATACCCTCAACTTCGGTGGCCTTTTGGGCTACGCGCCCGTCATGCCCGTAAACCAGCACGCCGGCACCGTATTCGCCCACCGCGGCGGCCGCTTCCCCGCCCCCTTAAACTCGCTGAAGAACTAAGGGGCGCGGGTGGCCTTATGGCAGCGGGGTCACATAGCATGTATGAAGTGGGCCTTGAGCAGGCGTGGGAAAGTTTTGCTGCGCACCTAAGTGGCGCGCGCGAAGGGCTGATTTGCGTGGTGAGCAACCACCCCCTTGATGCCCCCGCCCGCACGGCGCTGGAAAGCTCGTTTGCCGCCCTAGGCTGGGGCGCACAAGCGGGCGTGTTTTTGACGCTGCACGCGCAGGAGGTTCGGGAAGCCACGGGCGCGGAAGGGGTGCCCGCGCGCGAAGACGCGGCGGGTGAAAGCGCGCTGGATGAAAGTACGCTGCTTGAAGCCATCGAAGGCATCGACCCGCTGCTGCTCGTAGCAACCGACAAGCAAGCCACCGAAGCGCTAGGCCACGCCTACCACCAAGAAATCCCCTGCGACAAACACACCCGCCTTTTCGGCCGCACCACCTGCGCCTTCACATCCTTTTCAACCCTACTAAGCGAAAAGGAAACCAAACAAAAAGCCTGGAAACTACTAAAAACCCTAGGAAACCCCAGCTGATTGATGCAAGCTTCGCAGGGCGCTTATACTAAGTGATATTTTTCGAGAGTTTTGCGGTAACTGTCGGTAAAACTGCCTTTTCCTTCCACCCATGCCCCAATTGAACAATCAACCTCTTTCGAAGCTGCGATGCCCTCAAGCGCCATAATGGCATTTGAAAATTGAACGGCTTTCGCTCGCTCCTCTTTTGGCATATGATCAAGTGTATGGCAAAACTTCATGCGCTCAAAATCTCTTGCTTTTAGCGAGTCCATAACACGCGCGACTTCCTCCCTACGTAAGATATGATTGTTAATAGTTCCCCCTGCTCTGCTCGTTGCTTTTACAAAAGTAGATTGATTTTAACCTGCAAAGTGCATCAATTCAATTTTTTGTAGGTTAAAAGATCAAGCATAGCTTGGTTAAGGGAGGAGGGCGCGGCGTTGTTCAAAATCTTGCAGGGTACTTATGTAAATGGAATTGGCAATTTGCACGCAGCGCACTATGTTGTTGGATAAATCTGTCAGGTGGACGCTTAAGTAAAGCGCGGTGAACGCAACAACGAGCAAGCAAACTTTTCTCGATTGTATTAACCACCTGCGCCTTTACGGTGGTGCCGAAGAAGCGCGGCATAACCTAGCTGGCCTTCCCTACTTGCATCTTGATGTTGTCGTAGACCTTCTTGACAACTACCCAGCCTCGGTTGTTGCAGGGGCGGAGTGGATAAGCCCCGCCCTGTGAGGGGTTATTTTACGGAGGGGCCGTATACCAGCGCTAGTACATCGACGCGATTGTTTTTGAAGCGGTAGATAATAAGGAAGCTGGATAGTGCTATTTTTCGGATGCCTTCCCCGTAGATTGCTTTCAGGCTTGCGCGCACGCGGGGTGAGCCTATTTCGGGTGACGTTTCCAGAAGAAGAATAAAGTGTTGGAGCTGGTTAAAAACTGTGTCTGAATAAAGGGCGGCGGCATCTTCTATGAAGCTATCGGCAACAACAACTTCGTATTTAGCCACGGGCTTGCCTTAGGACTTGCATGCGTTCAATCGCCTTGTCGCCTGCGCAACAGCGACCCGCAGCAATATCGGTTGCGCCGCGCGCGACCGCTTCGAGCACGCGCGCCTCATAGGCGGCATCTTCGCGTTCTTGCTGGATGCGCTCTTCAAAGACGGCTTCAGAACAAAACACGTAGGCAGCGCAGCCATTTTCGGTGATGCGCACAAGGTCTTTACCGGCAGCATGACGCAGCGCCTTTTGATCTTTTTGCAGAGAGGAAATAGGGTAAATGGCTTCCATGCCGCAGCTCCTTATCGTAAAATGTTACTTTTATTATATACAATAATAGGAATATTTTATGAAGAGGCATTATTGATGGGTCTATGTTCCATCCTATCGTGCTTGATAGGATGGATTGATTTTGTAATGAGAATGCGGAAGACGCAGAATTTTCCTTCATCCTTCCACGGAGCCACAGCCTCACAGACCTTCGCACTTTGTCGCCCTTGCTCGTTTCGAGACAGTCTAGTATTTCAGGACACTTTTCGAGACATGTTTCGGGACATCTTCGGGCAAGAAGGACGCTGGCTTTGAAAGCGGGCTAAGGAGAACCTCTTATGCGCTACCAAGTGCGCCTGATGGGGTGCGGTTATCTGCGAAAATGGGTGCACCCCACAGCGCGCGGCGGTCGGCCTTGATAGAGGGCAGGATGGTGACTTGCTGGCTTGCCTTAGCGGCACCGCACATAAGCCCGCAACCTTTCTGCCGTGGGGATATCCGCAGGTTAAACCTGCGGATATGGGATGAAAAATTATAGGCAGAAGGCGGGTGGCACCCCGTAGAACTGTAAGGCGTTGTAGAAACCTTTGCTGTGGCTGGGGGTGCTATTGCAACCCAGAAAGCCCGTCGTCGAGGGGTCAGCGGGACAACACGACCGCTCCCACCAATCAGAATAGGTCTGGCCTATCATATCGCCCCCGTTTTGTGTGTTCTCCATACCTTTAAGGACTGGGATGGTGGTACCGTCAGTCGCCTTACCCCTGAAAAATTCGTACTGCTTGCCCTCTTGCGCAAGCCAGGTATTACCTGCCCAGCTAGAATAAACACGATCAACAAGCTCGCTATAAGAAGCTAGCCACAGCTTGTCGGCAGTAGGGGTTACTGCTTTACTCGTACCGTTGCCGTCTACATTGTTAGTTTGTTTAGTAACCAGTTTTATAACGTCTCGAAGGTCTTGGGGCAGAGTATCCCAGATGGTGCCACTGATTCCTGCTACGTTATTGTCGGTTGCATCGAAGGGCCGCATCCGCTTGCGAAGCTGGCTGCCCTCCCAGCCACCGGCGTTGGTGTCAGTCGGATTAAACTGATAGGCATTGGGCAAGCTGTGGGTGGCCATGAAGGTGAGGCCGGCTTTTTCGGCTGGTTTTCCCGGCGCGACAACCTTGTCGTCATGGTTGATACCGACGATGCGGACATTGGGCATGTTGGTGCCCGCTATGCTTTTTTGAGAATCGCTATCCATGAAGCCTTTAAACTTTATGTAGACAGGATCTTTAATTTCTCCCACATGCCAGGACAGGTAATCGGCAATATCGCTGAGTTCTTTCCAGCTGTATCCTTGTAGGGTGTTGTAGGGCAGGGGTGGTTGCGGCGGGGGGCCTGGGGCTACCGGCGCTGTTTCGGCGGAATAGATGGGGCGATAGTTCCAGACTGCGGAATTGTCGATTGGGCCGTCGGAGAGTGCACAGCAGATGGATTTGCCTTCTTGGGGTCCAGTCAGTTTGTGGGAAGTCGAGGAGACGTTTGGCGGGAACGTTGTAGTAACTCCCTTGCTGTCGCGTTCATACCAGGTGTAGGTGGATTTAATATCAGGAACTTGAGCTGCGGGTGTTGCCGTGAGAGTGTCGCCTACCTTGGGAGCAGTTGAGCTAAGGGTAAGGCTTGTGGGTACCGAATCGAGCAGGCTGAAGGTGAAGGCGACTGAGGCTAAAGATACATCGGTGGTGTTATAGGACAGGGCGATGGGTGTGGGAAAATCCAACCCGAAGGTGACGGGTAAGATTTTGTTGGCTTCAACACGAAAGAGATTGGGATTGGGGTTGGGGTTGGAGTTGGGGTTCCAGGTGGTACCCAGGGGTGAAAGGCTCATGGATGCTTTGGTGTCGGGGTTCTTGAGGTCCTCGGGATTCTTGGCAACCGCTACGCTGGTGGCCTTCCTTTGGTCGTCATTGGCAATGAGCTTGAATGCTCCTGTGGCGGTGGTGTCTTCCTTGGTGGTGATGGATGTGGCGCGTATGGGTTCTGGTGTGGAGGAAGTGATATTGACCGGCGCGGTTGTTTGCTCGCCGACGGCGTTTATAGATATGTTGGTGGGTTCAAGCGGCAGGGTGACGTTTATGTCAAATGGTGCCACGCGCGGCTGTGTGCCACCAAGAGCATAGAGAGGGGCAGATGACCTGGTGGGAGTTGCTAGGTTGGGGGGATAGCGGGGGGTTATGGGTTGTGCGTTCGGGGGTGTGGGGGTTGGGGTTTCTGGTTGTTCGGGGGTGGTCGGGGGTGTGGGGGCAGTGACGCTTATGGTGCGGGTGGTGTGGGTGAGGGGGATTTCTTCTAGTTCGATGGAGGTGCTTATGGTGGTGGTGCCTGGTGCTTTAGCGGTGATGGTGCCTTCTTGGGAGACTGATAGGCAGGTGGCTTCGTAGGCATAGACTGTTTTTGAGGGGTCGGGGGCTTGTAGGGTGCCGGGTTCAAAGAGATCGGCGGATTGGCCCACTTCTAGAGTGAGGGCTTGTTGGGATGCGGGTAGGCCGTAGGCTTTTATGTGGTTGTTGGTGG
>JAVVPE010000034.1:0-16687 GCA_036655915.1 Raoultibacter sp. | reverse complement strand
GAAGCCTTCTTCGGCAACGGATTCCCCTCTTACCCCAGTTAATGTTACTCGCACGTTTCGTAAGTGATGTGTGGCATTCTTGGGTTTATGTATTAGAATGCTTCCATGACCAAAATGCGCCGCGAAATCACACGTTCTCTGAAAACACCCTTCTATGGTATCGGTGTGTTGGTCGCGAGCGTTTTAAGTTTCATCTTCCTTTTGGGAATCTGCATTATTGTCGTTCGCTTTCTGATGGGATGATCTGGTGAAACTTCCTTCTATAGCAGGCAAAACTGCGGCCAGGGCAGCTGCGCGCCTTAAAGGGTGGGCTGCATAATGTGGCAGCGATTTACCCTTTATGATTTGCGCGTTATCGGCCATTACCTGGGTGTGCTGATAATCTTTTCCTCCTTTGCCCTCTTGGTGCCCTGCATTACGGGGCTTGCCTGTGGGGAATGGGAGCCGGCCTCGCGCTATTTTGCGGCCATCGGCCTGGCGCTGATCGTGGGCACGGCGCTGCGCATGCTTATTGTGAGCCCGGGGCGGCTTTCGCGCCAGCAGGCGCTTGCCATCACGGGGCTTGCTTGGATGGTACTCGCCTGCTTTTTCGCCATCCCCCTTTATTTTTCGGGTCATTTCGCCGGGTATCTTGATGCGGTGTTCGATTGCGTTTCGGCCTTGACCACCACGGGTGCTTCCCTGGTTATCGACCTGGATCATCTTTCCAACGCCGATAATATGTGGCGCTTCGTCATGCATTTCGTCGGCGGCCTGGGGTTGATTGTTGTGGCACTTTCCATCGGCCTATTTAGCCGCCATGCCGATGTAAGCCTGTATTCATCGGAAGGCCGCAGCGAACACGTGGTTCCCAACATCGTACAAACCACGCGGTTTATCGCCAAACTGGCCATCGGCGTTATTGCGGTCACCACGGCCTGCTTGGCTCTTTTGTGCCTGTTCAGCGGCATGGACCCGCTGCGTTCGTTCTTCCACGCGCTGTGGCTTTCCATTTCGGGCTTCATGACGGGCGGTTTTTCGCCCATGAGCCAATCGATCATGTATTACCACTCCATCGGCATCGAAGTGATATTGATGGTGCTTATGCTAATCGGTGCCACCAATTTCGCCCTGTTTTCGGAAGCCTCGAAGGGGCGCACGCGGCCTTACTTCCGCGACATCGAAACGCGCACGCTGATTGTGTGGATGGTGATTATGGTGTGCGTTTTGGCCGCCTCGCTTTCGGTGAGCAAGCTGTTTTCCGATTTGCCCGCCATGTTGCAGCGCGGACTGTTCATGATCGTTTCGGCCATGACAACCACGGGCTTCCAAAATATCACTACCAACCAGCTGATAACGGTGTTTTCCTCGGGCGCTTTTTTGGTGCTGGCCTGCGTTATGACGGTGGGTGGCGGCGCGGGCTCCACGGCGGGCGGCATCAAGCTTTCGCGCGTGGGCATCATTGCCAAGTCGATCGCAGCCACCATTAAAGAGGCGCTCGCCCCCGATTCAGCGCGCGTGGTGGTGGATTATCATCACGTGGGGCGTCGCATGCTCACGCCGGAAACGGTAAAGGAGGCTACGACGGTATTTGCCCTGTTCATTGTTACCTATGCGGCAGGTTCCCTCATCGGCATCGCCCACGGCTATGAAGCGACGCAGGCCATATTTGAATCGGTCACCATGGCCAGCAATGGCGGTATCGTCGCAGGCATTTCTACGCCGGGCATGCCTATTACCCTCGAAGTTGTCTATATTCTGGAAATGTGGGCGGGTCGCCTTGAATTCATCACACTGCTGGCCCTTATTGCGGAAGTGATCGTTTCTTTCAAGCCGCGCAAAAACTTCCTCGCGATCAAGGGGAAGTAAGGCACCATGGAAAACAAGGAACATAAAATGAAGTGTGTGGGGGGATGCGACATCAGCGCAGAGGCGCCCCGCCCCGTGCGCCGCGCTCGCATTGCTGCGCTGGTGATTGCCCTTGTGCTGGCGCTGGCCTTCATCGTTTGTGCGCTTGTCAACCCCGCTTCGGCGCGGGCAGAAACGGCTAACGAAATTAACGCGCAGCAGCTGCCTGACAGTTCATTTATCTACGACACATCCATTGCCGATTTGAATGCGGCTGATTCGTATTTCAACAATCAGACCGTGCAGGTCACGGGCGAAGTGGTGGGCGACCGGTTGCGGGCGGGCTTTGATGATGAATACTGCTGGGTCACGCTGACTTCCACGAAAAAAGGCGACGGATCCACCGTTTCGGTGTTTATGACCTACGAACAAGCCGAACTGATCGACACCTTTGGCAAATATGGCATGACGGGCACGGTTTTGCAGGTGAAGGGCACCTTCCACCTGGTATGCAGCGACCACACGGGCGAAACCGATTTGCACGCCGATACCGTTTCGGTGGCGGCCACCGGCAAGCAACACCAGCTGCCCTTCAATTCCCAGGCGTTTATTCCCGGCCTGGTTGCGGTAACAATTGGTCTTGTGATGATGTTCATACTGTGGCGCGCACAGGAAAGGCGTCGCTAGTGCAGGGGGAAGTGGTCAAGCTTGACCGGGGGTTTCCGCTTGTGCGTGCGCAGGATGGGCGCGATTATCGCTGCGAACACGCAACGGCGCTGGTCAAAGATGATGGCCTGCGCGCCGTTATCGGCGATCGCGTTGTGTTGGGAACGCCCGAAGGCCACGACAAGGCCGTTATCGAAGAAATCCTGCCGCGCCGCAACGTGTTTGTGCGCAAGGACCCCACCGAGCGCGCCACGTCGCAGGTGCTGGCGGCCAACTTCGAGTGCGTGTTGGTGGCGCAGCCCCTGGCCGAAGTGAATCTGCGCCGGCTTGAGCGCGAACTGGTTTTGGCTTTTGAAACGGGCGCCCAGGTTGCGGTCGTGCTGACGAAGGCCGACCTTGCCCAAAGCGAAGAACACCTGCAGGCCATCTGTGTGCGCGTGCAAGATCTTGTGGGCAGCGTGCCCATCGTGGTGGTGACCGAAGAAGACTCCCATTCAGTCGAAGCGGTGCGCGCGCTTATTCCTGCGGGCACAACGGCCGTGCTGATAGGCCGTTCCGGCGTGGGGAAGTCAAGCCTGATCAACGTGCTTGTGGGCGAAGAAGTGCAGGCGACGGCCACCGTGCGCGCCACCGATGGCAAGGGGCGTCACACGACGGTGGCGCGCGAAATGATTGAAATACCTGGTGGCGGGCGCGTTATCGACATGCCCGGCGTGCGCGGCATGGGGCTTTGGGATGCCCACAGCGGCATGGAGGCTGCGTTTGCCGATGTTGAGGCGCTTACGGCGCAGTGCCGTTTTCGCGATTGCAAACATATAAACGAACCCGGGTGTGCCGTGCAAGCTGCCGTGGCTGCCGGGGAATTATCGCAGGCTCGCCTTGCCTCCTATCAGGCGCTTGCGCAGGAAATAGACGCGGTTGCCAAGCGCCGCGAAGAAGCCGACCGCCTGCATACCCGCACCGGCCACCCCCGCCGCCGCAAGGGGTAATGCCACGCGCTTCAGCCACGGCTTGCGGCACACCCGCAACGAAGCTGCCCATCAAACATGCCGTGCAGGGATCCTAATCTGCTATACTTTCCGCTGCGCTGGTACATCGTTGGGCCCTGTGCTGGCTGTTTAATCGTTGCCCATGACCCGCGGCCTGTAGGCTGCGCGGTAAAAGGAGAATATCGATGAAAAGAAAAAGGAGCACCTTTGTCGCTCAGGCAGGGATGATTGCCGCGGTGTATGCGGCGGCGACGCTGATCACACTGTTTTTGTTGCAGGGGCTTGCGTGGGGCCCCGTGCAGTTTCGCATTTCGGAAGCGGTGTGCGTGTTGGCCGTGCTGACGCCGGCTGCGGTGCCCGGCCTGACCATCGGTTGCATCATTGCCAACGTGATCGCGCTGGTTATAAACGGCACGGGTGCGCTGGGGCTGCTCGATGTTATTTTCGGCAGCCTGGCCACCTGTTTGGGTGCTTTGTGGTGTCGCAAATTCCGCAAGAAACCCAAGCTGGCGCTGCTGGGTCCCGTTATAGCCAATGCGCTTATCGTGCCTGCTTACCTGCCTATTTTGCTGCAAGGATTTGGCTTCTATACCCTTCCCTTCACCAGCATAAACCTCGATGGCGCTTATGTGTTCATGTACCTGTTTGGCGTGCTTGCCACGGGGCTGGGGGAAGCTCTTGTTGTGTACGCGCTGGGCCTGCCGCTGTTGGCTGCGCTTCGCAATTTGCGTGTAATTGATGACGTGGGGGAGCAAAAACCGCTACAATAGCGGGGTATTCTATCAGGGTTGGCTTGGCTTAGGTGCGCTGCATGTGTGGCGTCGCGGGCACACCCGAACTTGCAGATTATAAAGGAAGCCTATGAATCCGGTTGTGATTATTCCCGCATTTATGTCGGGGCGCGTTCGCAAAGAAGGCGGCAACGTCTTGACCACCTATGACCACCCGACGCCCATGACGCAGTCGGGCGAACTGCCGCGCTGCTTGCAATCGCTGCAGAAGGTGGCAGGGTTGGGGCTTGTAGTTATTTTGGTTGCCAGCGAGCCAGCTATTGAAAATCAGGCGGCGGAAAAAGTCCAGCAAATCGTTGGCCAATTCCCCGGTTTGAACACGGTGGTTATCGGCGCTTCCGAATACCTGCTTATCCAGCAGCGCATGGAGCAGCTGGGATCAGGTAAAATGAGCAAGGAAATCGGCCTTTCCGGTTATGGTTCGGTGCGCAACTTGGGGCTGGTTGTGGCTAACGTGCTTGGCTTCGATTCCGTTGTGTTTCTTGATGATGACGAAGTGATCGAAGACCCCGACTTTTTGCGCAAAGCTATGTATGGCCTGGGAAAACTGACTAAAAAGGGCATTCCCATTTTGGCGAAGTCGGGCTTCTATTTTAATTCCGAAGGCTCGTATCGCTCGAAGAGCCAAGACAAGTGGTACAACCATTTTTGGCAGCAGGGTAAAGCGTTTAACGCGTGGATTGAACGCGCCATGCGCGGGCCGCGGCTTTCCCGGTCAAACCATGTGTGCGGTGGCTGCCTGGCGCTGCACAAAGAAGCCTTCAAGCGCCTTTCCTTCGACCCGTGGATCGCGCGTGGCGAAGACCTTGATTACATGCTTAACCTGCGCATGTACGGATCAGACATCTGGTTTGATAACCAGTGGAGCCTGCGCCATCTGCCCCCAGAATCCGCCAGTGAGGGCGTGCGGTTTCGTCAGGATATTTATCGCTGGCTCTATGAATATCGCAAGATGGAATATAGCCGCACACAGATTGATTTGTTGCAGGTTAAGCCTGCCTCGCTTGAGCCCTACCCCGGTCCGTTTTTGGAGGCGGGCATCGAGCGGCGTATTCGTCTTACAGCATCTTTGCGCAGCTTAGCGCGACCCGACAAGCGGGATTATCGCCGTGCTGCCAAGGCGGCCACGGGCGAAGCTTCCACGTATGCGCAGCGCAATTGCGCGAAATATTTTGAGTTCCAATTTGTGTGGCCTGAACTGATGGCGCGCATCGAAGCCGACCAGATTTTGCGTACGGCGCTTTTGCAATCGGCAGCGCAGCGCCAGGCGGGCAACGATGAGCAGCGCATGGCGGCAGCATTTGCGGCGGCCGGCATCGACCCGGGTTCCACAAGCGAAATTCGCCTTAACGTAGCGGAATAGCAGGCCACCTTCGTGCTCACCTTTATTGTTGCGGCCTGCGTGGGTGTTGTCGTGGGCATCTTATCGGGCCTGCTGGGCATTGGCGGCGGCACGGTTATGGTGCCTGTCTTCCGCCTAGGGTTTGGCCTTTCTGCCATCGAAGCGGCTGCCACCTCGCTGTTTACTATCATTCCCACCTCGCTTGCGGGCTGCGTTACCCACATTCGCAACAAGACCTGTCGTGTGCCGCTGGGCGTGGCGGCCGGCTTGGGCGGTGCGTGCACATCGCCTGTGGGCGTGTGGTTGGCGTCGATTTCTCCTTCATGGGCCATTATGGCGGCTGCGGCGTTGATTATCGGGTATTCAGCAATCAGTATGCTGAAGAAGGCGCGAGCCTTACCCAAGCCCGAAAAAAAGGCTGTGGCGAAAAAGGGTGCCGCGTGCGTGGGCGTTTCGGTTTCTTCGGTGCTGGTGGTGCCGCTCGCAGCTTCCGCCCCTGCTCCTGCCCCTGCCTCGACCCCGACCCCTGCCCCGACCCCCGCCCCCGCCCCGGTCCCGCAGCATTCGGCTGCGTCTTTCACAAAATCTCAGCTGTTTAAAGGCGCGCTGATTGGCCTGGCTGCTGGCGTGGCTTCGGGCTATGTGGGCGTGGGCGGCGGCTTTATCATGGTGCCCTTGTTTATCAGCGTCGTGGGCATTTCGATGCGCCACGCTTCGGGCACGTCGCTTATTGCCGTTACCATCTTGGCCATTCCCGGCGCCATCACCCAGGCGTTGCTGGGCAATGTGGACTTTATCGCAGGCGCTGCGATGGCGGTTGGATCCATCCCTGGCGCCCTGCTGGGGGCTTCCCTCATGAGGCGCGTGCCCGATCGCACGCTGCGGTTTTTGTTCGGTGGATTCCTTATTTTTGTCGCTATCCTTTTAGTGGTCAACGAATTCATCGTGCTGTGATAGGCTGGGCTTCATGAACGACACAGAAAAGGAAGCAGTATGCTAACCGAAATACCGAAGCGCATCCGCTATTTCGCGCTTGAGATCATCCTGTTTTTATTCGCCCTTGTTTCGGGGGCGGCCTTGGTGTGGATGCTTACAACGCCGGGCAACCTTGATATTGGCCTGGTGGTGGTGGCCGGCGCGGTGTTCACCTTGTCGTTGCTGCTGACTATCCGCCTGCTTATGGACCCCGATAACGTGCGCGCGCGCCAGTCCGATGCCATCTTGCAGCTTGCCAGCCAAACGCTTGCCTGCCTGCTTGACGAACTATCGGTCGAATCCGCGCAAAAAATCTGCCAATTGCTGCTGCCCGCATCTCCGGCGGTTGCCGTGGCCATCACCGACAAAGATTGCATTTTAGGCTATGCCGGCGTCGAGCAAAACAACAACCAGGGTGGCACGCTTATCCGCACCGCGGCCACGCATTCCACGCTTTCAGATGGCGAAACCCGCATTATGATGACGCCGGAAGAAATCGGGTTTCCCTCAAGCGTGCGCAGCATCAAGGCGGCCATCATCGTGCCCTTAAGCGTTGCGGGCGAGCCGGAAGGCACGCTGAAGTTTTATTACAAAACGCGGCGCAATATCAACGAAACCCAAGTTTCGGTGGCGGAAGGCTTCGGCGAACTGCTTTCCACCCAGATGGCGGCATCTGCGCTTGAACAGCAAACAAAGCTTGCGACCAGCATGGAACTCAAGGCGCTGCAAAGCCAGATCAATCCGCATTTTTTGTTCAACACCATCAACACGATAGCTTCCCTTATACGCACCGATCCCGAAAAAGCGCGCATTTTGCTGCGTGAATTTGCCGTGTTCTATCGGCGGACCCTGGAAGATTCAAGCGATCTGATTGTCTTTTCGCGCGAGCTTGAACAGGTACAGCGTTACTTCACCTTTGAAGTGGCGCGCTTCGGCGAAGACCGCCTTTGTCTGGACATCGAAATTGAACCCGATGTGGAAGGCATGATGGTGCCGGCCTTCATGGTGCAACCCCTGGTGGAAAATGCGGTGCGTCACGCCATGCCTTCGGAAGGGATGCTTTCCATCCACGTAAGCGGGCAGCGCGAGGGCAATGATGTGCTTGTATGCATTGAAGATGATGGCGTGGGCATGACCGATGAAGCGCGCGACAACATTTTGCATCCGCAATCGGAAACGGGCTTGGGTATTGCGGTGAAAAATGTTAACGACCGCATGCGTGGGTATTTTGGCCGGGAATCGCACATGGATATTGATACCGAATTGGGACGGGGCACGCGCGTGATTCTTTTCCTTAAAAACGGCGCCATTCACGAATACAACTAGGGGTTTCGGAGAAATGAGAGCGTGTTGCTCTCACATATGGGGTATTCTTGCTTCAGAAAATCTAGCGCATGCGTGGGCGCCCTGCTATTATGGTGGGGTGTCGGTTAAAATGCTCTATAATAAAAGGAGTACCTAAGCTTTGCAGATTACAACTTTGGAGGCAAAATTGCTGAAAGCAATGATTGTTGATGATGAAGCTCCTGCGCGTTCAGAGCTGAAATACCTTCTTGACGAACTTGGCCAGACCGAGGTCGCTTGTGAGGCGGCTAGCGTGCGTGAAGCTATCGAAAAACTCAAGGAATATCCCTGTGATGTGATGTTTCTTGATATTAATATGCCCGAAGCCACCGGCCTGCAGTTGGCCGAAGCTTTGCAGCATCTGAAGTTTCCCCCGGCCGTTGTTTTTGTGACTGCCTACAGCGAATTTGCCCTGGAGGCTTTCAAGGTTAACGCCATCGATTACCTGGTGAAACCCGTGGAAACCGAACGTCTTTCGCAGGCCATTTCGCGCGTGCGCGAACATGTTGCCTTACATGCAAAGGTGCAAAAATCAGAGCGCATTCCGGTTGAAAAGGGTGGCAAGAAAATTCTTATCGGCATCGATAAGATTCGCTACGTTATGGCGCGCGACGATTACGCCTACCTGCAAACCGATACCGATCGTTATTTTTCCACGGTCAGCTTGGCGCAGCTTGAAAAGCGCCTTGATGGGCACGGGTTTTTTCGCGTGCACCGTGGCTACTTGGTCAACCTTTCCATGGTAAAAGAAGTCGAATCCGTTTCCGGCGGCACGTTGTTGCTTTCGCTTGATGGATCCGAAGAAAAAATCCCCGTGTCTCGGCGGCGGGTGTCAGCGCTTAAAAAAGCACTGGGTCTTTAACAGACCGCCTGTCTTTGACGTTGTTGATAATAAAAAAGCCCCGGCATTGCGCCGGGGCTTTTTTGACCTACGGGAAGGGGTTTAGTAGGCGGTGAAGGAATCTTTGGGAGCCAAGCAGATGGGGCAGGCGGTGAAGTTTTCACCTTTGTGGATGTATCCGCAGATGGGACACAGGTAATATTTTGCATCGCTGGGGGTGTCGATGGTGCTGTAGGCATCCATGTAGCGTTCGGCGTGATAGGCTTCGGCCAGCTTGGCACGCGTGAACACGGCAACTGCTTCCGTTTCGCCTTCCTCTTGCGCCTTCTTGATAAACGAAGGATACATATCCGATGTTTCATAGATTTCGCCCTGCGCGCCCAAGATAAGGTTGATGCCTGAAGCGTGAGCTTCGACTGCGGGAGGCGTGGGTTTTTGGGTTTCGGGCTTCATCTTCTTGGCCAGATCATACTCAAGGCCAATGTGAATCTTTTCGGCGGCAGCCGTAGCGTCAAACAAGCGTTTCAGCTGGTTAAATCCTTCTTTTTCGGCAGCTTTCGAGAAGGCTTCATACTTTGTGGTGGCACCGGTTTCACCGGTGATTGCCGACATGAGATTTTCATAGGTGGTACCCACGACCGTTTTGCTTTCCGGTGCAATACCGAAGTTGCTTGCCTTGGCGGCGTCGGGTGCGGTGGTGGGGCTTAGCACCTCGGCCACATATTCGGGTTTTGCTGCTGCATCAGCTTTGGGCTCTGCGGCCTTCGGCTGGCTTGAGCAGGCGCTAAGCAAAGCTCCTGCGCCCAAAGTTGCGGCTCCTACGGCGGCACCCCTCATGAAATTACGTCTGGTCAATTCTGCCATTACTTATTCCTCCTCAGTTTTGTGGTGTGCCCGCATGCGCGCGCCCACCCCTACTCTTGTCGAGCATTCCTTATGTGACCCCTACCGGTTGGCAAGGTAGTCAGTAATTTTCGTGGCGTCGTCGTCACTTATCTTGCTTGTCATGGCCTGCATTCTTTTGACGTTGGTAGACCACTGATCAGCTGTTGTGTAACTTGCATTGTCCACGGTTGAAAGGCTGTGGCAGGTGCCGCATTTGCTTTCATAAAGCGCCTTGGGGTCGGCGGAAGAAGCTCCACCGCCGCATCCGGCTAAGGTAAGTGCCCCCAACGCCGCTACAAGAACGAACGAAAAGACGAGCGGTGCCTTGCGAGATTTCTTCATAGAACTTCCTTTCGACATCCCTTAAGAAAAACTATTACTAAATAATAATTGATTTCAATAAGAAAGGGAACCCCTAATTTTCACAACTTTTCATGGGGGGAAAGCGCGCGTTGGCGTGGGATTCCTTATACGTGGGCGCTAAAGGTCAAGGCGAACGCGCTGAAACGGTGAAAACCCCCCTCAAAGCAGGTTTGTTTGGTAAAATCGAACGAATTGTGTAGGAAAGAAGGTTGCTATGTTAGCTGGTGACGCAGAAAAACTGTATCCTTCCACCAAAATATTGGTGAAGGAAAAAGTGGCAAGTCGCATGCATGCCAAAGATGATACGCTCTACGACTTTTCTGAAGCGGCGCAGCGCTGTGCCCAAAACTATATGGGCTGGACCGATTTGGCCAGCAATCCGCGCACGCCGCTCAAAGATATGCAGGCGTTTGCCGATATGATTATTGCGCGCGGTTTGCGCACGGTGGTGCTGATTGGCCAAGGTGGCTCGACGCAGGCACCCATGACCATCACGAAATACAACAAGCCCGATTCCAGCATGGTGTCGTTCAAAACGCTCGATTCCGATTCACCCGTGCGCGTGCGGGCGATTTTGGCAGAAGCGAAGCCTGAAACGACGCTGTTCATCGTGTCTTCCAAAAGTGGTGGCACCATTGAACCGCGCCTTGCCTTGCGGGCGGTGCGCGGCGAACTTGCGGGCAGAATGTCTGAACAAGAAATCGTCGATCACCTGGTGGCTATCACCGACCCGGGGTCTGAACTGGAAGCCCAGGCCAAGCGCGAAGGATGGCTGGCAGTATTCAGCGGCGAACCCACAGTGGGGGGGCGCTTTTCGGCGCTTTCTGTGTTCGGCCTTTTGCCGGCCGCCCTGGTAGGCATCAACCTCAACGAATTTATGCAGCACGCCGTAGAAGCGGAGCAAAGCTGTGCGGAAGACGCCATCGATAACCCGGCAATCGGGTTGGCGGCCTTTTTGTATGACAATTACGTGGGCGGGCGCAACAAGTTTTCCTTCCTTACGCCCAAGCGTGGCCGCGTGCTTGGCTTGTGGATAGAACAACTGGTGGCAGAAAGTTTGGGCAAAGAAGGCAAGGGAATTTTGCCCAACATCGAGCTCGATTCCTTGCTGCTGAACAAAGACCCCGGCGACCGCAGCGTTATCATGTACCAAACGTGGACCGACCTGTGGGATGAACGCAAAAACTTCGAGATGAGCCTGGCCTATATCGATGTGGCCATTCCGCGCATCAACTTCAAAATCGAAAGCGTGGCCGAACTGGCCGAGCATTTTGTGCTGTGGGAATACGCCATCGCCATGTGTGGCTATCTGATGAAAATCTGTCCCTTTGATCAGCCCGATGTGTCTTCTGCAAAAAAAGAAGTGCTCAACATTCTTGCCGAAGGCCAGCCCGAGCCCGATTTTACACAGGAATTTTTGGACGACATTCACATGGGCGAAGTGGAGGTGCGCCTGCCGGAATGCTTCAAGGGAATCACCGATGTGCGCGTGGCTTTGACGGCGCTGCTTGACAGCATCGAACCGGGTGACTATTTTGCGCTCAACGCCTTTTTGCCGTTCACGGGCGAAGGACGCCGCGAAGCGCTAGAGACGATTCGTCACGGTGTGGCCGAAAAGTGTCGCGTGGTATCGTGCTTGGAAGTGGGGCCGCGTTACTTGCATTCTACGGGCCAGCTGCACAAGGGCGGGCCGAACAACGGGGTGTTTTTGATCCTTTCCGCCGACGAACTTAAAGATATTCCTTTGACGGAAGAGGCCGAAAGCCTGGGGGCTCTTGCCAAGGCGCAAGCATCGGGTGACCTGCTTGTATTGGCCAGCAGAGGGCGCCGCTGCCTGCATTTGCATCTGCCCGACAATTCGTCGGTAACGCTGCGTCAGCTTGCCCAAGTGGTGGCCGAAATTCTTGAGAAGCGCTAGGGCGCCGCGTACGCAGGCCGCGCAGCAACATACAAACTAAGGTAGGGTTTCATGATCGAGGCACTCTCTATTCACGTGCAAGGTATCGTGCAAGGGGTGGGGTTTCGCCCCTTCGTGTACCGTATGGCAAAAAAATACCTGATCACAGGCTGGGTGCTCAATGCCGCCGACGGCGTGTTCATCCATGCCGAAGCGGAAGCTAAGCTGCTTGATGCCTTTGTGCTCGAGCTTTCCGAAAACCCTCCTGCTGCGGCGCGTGTGACAGAAATAGAGCTGCGCGAAGTGCCGCTAGAAGGTTTCGAAGCGTTTGAGATTCGCTTTTCGGATGCGGCTGCGGTGGAAAAAACCACGCTGGTTTCGCCTGATTTGGCCACCTGCGACGATTGCGTGGGCGAACTGTTCAACCGCAATGATCGCCGCTATCGCTATCCCTTCATAAACTGCACGAATTGCGGGCCGCGCTTCACCATTATTGAGAAGCTGCCCTACGATCGCAAAAACACGTCCATGGCGGCCTTTCCCATGTGCACGCGCTGTGCGCAAGAATACGGCGACCCGCTTGACCGGCGCTTTCATGCGCAACCCGACGCATGCTTTGAATGTGGCCCGCACCTAAGCTGGCGCGTTGGTGGCGGCGAAATTGCGTGGGGAAATACGCGCGCTCAAAGTGATGCCATTTTGGCCGATGCGGTGGCGTTGCTGCGCCAGGGGGGCATCGTGGCCATTAAAGGTTTGGGTGGGTTTCATCTGGCCTGCGATGCTGAAAATGCTGAGGCCATTGCCCAGTTGCGGCGGCGTAAGCGGCGTGAGGGCAAAGCGTTTGCCGTGATGGCGCCTTCGCTTGCTGCGGCGTGTGCGCTGTGCCAGATAAGCCCCGAAGAAGAAGCCCTTTTGTGTGGCGCGCAGCATCCCATCGTGCTGCTGAAGAAAAAGGCGGGTGCCACGTTTGCCCCCGGCCTTGCCGATGGCCTGGTTGAACTGGGCCTTATGTTACCCTATACGCCGCTGCAGCATCTGTTGCTGCACGATTTTGGCGGCACGCTGGTTATGACGTCGGGCAACCTGCACGACGAACCGATTGTGACCGATGATACGCTGGCCTACGAGGCTTTGGCCGGCATTGCCGATGCCTTTGTGGGCAACGACCGCGCCATTCGTAGCCGCTACGATGATTCGGTGGTGCGCCTGCTTGCCACGCCCGACCAGGGCACAGCGCTGCAGTTTATCCGTCGGGCACGCGGCTACACGCCCCTGCCAATTTTGTTTCCCACCTGCGATGATGCGGATGTTGCGGATTCCGGGAACGCTGCGGACGCCGCTGGCGCGGACACCGCGCAAGCAGCGCAGGCGCTTTGCCTGCTTGCCACAGGTCCCGAACAGAAGAACACCTTTTGTCTTACGCGCGGCAACGAAGCCTTCGTTTCGCAGCACATCGGCGACATGGAAAACGCGGCAACTTTCGATTCTTGGCGTGCGACCACGCAGCTTTACCAGCATCTTTTCCGGCTGCAGCCAAGCCTTATTGCCTGCGACAAACATCCGGAATATTTAGCCACTAAATGGGCTACGGAACAGGAAGAACAGCTGGTTTACGTACAGCACCATCACGCGCATATTGCGGCCGTTATGGCAGAAAATAACCTGACCGGTCCTGTGTGCGGCATTGCCTTTGATGGCACGGGCTATGGCGAAGATGGCGCGCTTTGGGGTGGGGAAGTGCTGCTTGCCAACCTGCAAACCTTTGAGCGCTTTGCCAATTTCGCCTATTTTCCGCTGCCGGGCGGTGCGGCGGCCATCAAGCATCCCCTGCGTGCTGCCTATGGGGTGCTTTGGGCGTTTGATCTGCTGGAACACCCTGCGGCACAAGAAGCTTTGGCGCCGCTGGAACAGGCCGCCACCCTGTGCGGGCAAATGATCGACCGCGGCATCAACACGCCGCTTTCTTCATCGGTTGGTCGCCTGTTTGATGCGGCAAGCGCCTTGCTGGGCATTTGCACCGAACCCACCTATGAAGGCGAAGGTGCCATTTTGCTTGAGGCGGCTATTGCGGGCGAAAAAACTGCCTTCGATAAGCGCTACACCATCGGCCTTATCAAAAATACGGCCACAGAACACAGCACGGCGCTGGATACTTCCGTGGTGCTTTTTGATGCTGCACCCCTGTTTGGCGCGCTGCTTGACGATGTGGCGGCAGGGGTTTCAAGCGCGGTGATCGCGCGGCATTTCCACGATGCCTTTGTGGATGCTATCGTGACGCTGTGCCAGCTTGTGCAGGCAACGTACGGCATCACAACCGTGGCCTTGGGTGGCGGCGTGTTCATGAATCGCTACCTGACCGAACAGGCCTTGGCCGCTCTTTCTGCCCAGGGCTTCACCGTGGCCATCAACCAAGAGCTGCCCCCCAACGACGGCTGCCTTTCCTACGGCCAAGCCGTGGTAGCCGCAAATCAGAGCCGCTAATTCTGCAAAGTTCACACCAAAACCTCTGCATTCTTCACACCAAAACCTCTGCATTCTTCACAATTGGTGGTATACTGCAAGCGGAATAAAGAGGAAAACCGCAGCTGTAATAAGGAAAACGAGGAAGAAGGCTAAGCATGAAAGCAGCGCATTACCTGCCGCGCGTTGTCGATGATGAACTCACAACGCTTCTGAGCGTATTTGGGGGAGTGCTTATTGTTGGGCCGAAGTGGTGCGGCAAAACGTGGACGGGCAGCAATCTTTCGCGCAGCTCCCTTTTTCTTGCCGACCGCACGAACGGAAGCGCGCTTGTTCAGGCCGCAAGAACGGCACCCGCCGCTTTGCTGGAAGGTGCCACGCCACGCCTTATCGATGAATGGCAGGAAGCTCCCGAGCTTTGGGATGCCGTGCGTTCTGCCATAGATGATCGGGGCGAAAAGGGGCAATTCATTCTTACCGGTTCAGCGGTGCCCGCCGATGCTCCCGTTATCCATACGGGCACGGGAAGAATCGTGCGCCTTATCATGCGGCCTATGTCGCTTTTTGAATCACAGGAATCCAACGGATCTGTTTCCCTCAAGGCTCTTTTTGAGGGGCTTGAATCCGTTTCTGCCATGAGCAACCTGACTGTTGAGCGTTTGGCGTATGCGCTTGTGCGCGGCGGTTGGCCGGATGCCCTGGATGTTGCTGATGAAAATGCAACACTTGTCAGCAGAAAATATCTGGATGCCGTTGTTGAAGCGGACATTTCAAGGGTTGATGGCATCGCGCGCAACCCCGATTTGGTGCGTGCGCTGCTGCGATCGCTTGCGCGCCATTGTGCCACGGCAACAAAGACAACAAACCTTCGCCAGGATATGGCCGAATACGAAACAGCCCTTTCAAGAACCTCTCTCGATAGTTATCTTGAAGCTTTGCGCCGCATATTTATCATCGAAGATGTGCCCGCATGGAATCCGCATCTTAGATCGGCAAGCCGTCTGCGCAAAGCTCCCAAAAGGCATTTTGTCGATCCATCGCTGGCAACGGCAGCGTTACGCATCAGCCCCGAGCAGTTGCTTACCAACAACTTCGACACCTTTGGTTTTTTGTTTGAATCGCTTTGCGTCCGTGATTTGCGCATTTACGCACAGTCGCTTGATGGTCAGATTTTTCACTATCGAGATTCAAATGATTTGGAAGCTGATGTGATCGTGCAATTGGCCGATGGCAGATGGGCGCCTCTTGAAGTGAAGATGGGATCGCGCGACTTCGATGCCGCCGCTAGGCATCTTCTTGCCCTTAAAAAGGAAGTTCAGCAAGGGCTTGCGGGCACAAGCGCAGAAGCCAGCGGTGTGCGCCAAGAACCGTCTTTTATGGCAATACTGACGGGCACCCCCGTAGCCTACCGCCGCGAAGATGGTGTATTCGTTTTGCCCATTGGCTGCCTAAAACCTTAAGGTGGCTATCGCATTTTGCTGTGGTAATCTTGCGGGCGGGGTTTTGTTCCCTCTTCGTGTGAAAGGGTTGTTGTGAAAATTTCTGGAGCGGTATTTGATTGTGATGGGACGCTGCTTGATTCGGCGGGGGCGTGGACGCAGGCGCAAAATGATCTGGCACACCAGGTGGGTGCGGTGATTTCTGCGGAAGAAACTGCGGAAATTTGCACGCTCACCATTCCTGAAGTGGGTGTTTTCTTTCATGAGCGCTACGGGCTTGGCGCATCGGGCGCCGCGGTGGTGGCCATGATTGATGAAGCGATGCTGGGGTATTATCAAACGCAGGCGAAGGCTCGCCCCGGGGCGCTTGCGTTTGTACAGGGGCTGCGCGCACGTGGCGTTCCGTGTAGCGTGGCTTCATCGAGCCCTCAGCACTTTTTGCAAGCGGGCTTGCGGCGCGCCGGTTTTACTGACTGCCTGGATGCCATTGTGTCGGTGGATGATGTGGGTGTGTCGAAGCGCCAGCCGGCAGTGTTTGATCGCGCACGCGATTTGATGGGCGCAGACCCCGCAACCACCTGGGGTTTCGAGGATTCCCTCTACGCGATCCACACGCTGCGCGCAGGCGGATATCGCAGCGTGGGCGTATTCGACAGCGACGATGCCGGCAGCTACGAACAACTTGCCGCAACAGCCGACATAGCCATCCACAGCTTCAAAGAACTTGACGCCACCAAGTTCCCCGCCCTTTAAAGCATGATTTTGGGCAAATAGTACCCTGGGGATGCCATTTTGTTGTCGTTCATGTCGCTAGATTTACTGTTCATGACAAATTGCAGATTTTTTTCACCAAAGGTTTTATGGTGTT
>JAVVPE010000033.1:15427-17511 GCA_036655915.1 Raoultibacter sp. | reverse complement strand
CTCGCCGTATTTCTTGAAGGGAAGGTTGCAGGCATGCCCCGTTTTTCACTGCCGTATAATAAGGTAATCGGCGCGCCGGGCAAAAGGGCGGCCACCGTTGGTTTGGGTGAAAAGGAAAACAGGATGCGACTTGGCAATCGTCAGACCAGGTATGAGCCCATTCGCTGGGAATGTGGGCGGTCGCTTTCCGAACGCGAGCGCTTGGGCGGCCACGCGGGCGACATCATGCTTGCGGCACGCGAGCTTTTTGAAGCGCACGGAGTTGCGAAAACGACCATCAAGGCGATAGCCGAGGCGACGGGGCTAACCCGCGAACTTGTGTATTACTACTTCCAAAACAAACAGGCGATTATCGACGCGGTGTTAGACGACTACGTTGAAGATTTGGTTGAAAGCGTTGTCGTGTGGAACGAAACGCGTACCTTTGGCGATACGCGGGGTTCGCTGCGCGCTTGTATCGCCACGTTTCGCCATGCACTCTACGATTCGTGCGGGCCGCGCCCCATGATCGGCGTGTTGGAAGAGCTTGGTGTGCGGGATGCCTTCGATGTGCGCGCCGTGCGCGAAACGGTGGATTGCATCAACGAAGGGGTGGTGACCGAATACGCCGCCTATCATCATATTGAAATCGACCTGGTGTATGAAATGTTCTGCGTGGTTATATTCGGGCTGGTCGGGGTCGTGAAAATAAATCCTGCAATCAGCGATGAATCTCTCATGAAAATCGTCGAGCAAGCACTGCGGCTTGATATGGCTCCGCTTGAGGTGGCCGATGATGGGTTTTCGGTGGAATAGTGTCGGAGGCCCCTGGGCAACGCGCTCGGCGATACCATGGGTGCTAAGAAAAGTACGGCGCTACGCGTGAGTGGTATTGTCGGCTTGAAGGGCACTGCGTGTTAAGCGCGAAGAATGAAGGTTTCTGTGAGCAATGTTGCGAAGGCGCATGGCGCGCTTGTTGATTATTTTGGTTATGAAGGGTTTCGGCCGGGGCAGCAGACCTTGGTCGAAGCCATTTTGTCGGGGCGCGATGCCTTGGGCGTCATGCCCACCGGCGCGGGAAAATCCATCTGCTATCAGGTGCCGGGCATCGTGATGGAGGGGCTTACCCTTGTTGTGTCGCCCTTGGTGTCGCTGATGGGCGATCAGGTGCGTGCGCTGGTCGATGCGGGTGTGCGCGGTGCCTTCCTCAATTCGTCGTTGACGCCGGGTCAGCAGCGCACGGTGTTGGGACGCGCACTTGAAGGCACCTACAAGATTATGTATGTGGCACCCGAACGCTTAAGTGACCCCGTGTTTCTCGATTTCACGCGCAAGATTTCCATCCCGCTGGTCGCCGTTGATGAAGCGCATTGCGTGTCGCAGTGGGGGCAAGATTTCAGGCCTTCGTATCTGGGCATTGCCGCTTTCATCGATGCCTTGCCCATGCGCCCCGTTGTGGCGGCGTTTACCGCGACGGCTACCGAAAGGGTGCGTCGCGACATCACGAAGTTGCTGGCCTTGCGCACGCCTGCCGAAGTGGTGACGGGCTTTGATCGCCCCAACCTGTTTTTTGGTGTGCAGCGCAAGACGCCGAAGGAAAAGCGGGCGTGGCTGCAAGGCTATGTGGCTGATCATGCAGCTGATTCGGGCATTATCTATTGTTCGACGCGCAAGGATGTCGATGCGCTGTGCGAACAGTTGACCGCCGCAGGGGTGCGCGCCGCCCGCTATCATGCCGGCATGAAATCGCCCGAACGCACCGAAAGCCAGCGCAGCTTTATCGACGACGATGCCGCCGTCATGGTGGCCACCAATGCATTCGGCATGGGTATTGATAAGTCGAATGTGCGCTACGTTGTGCACCACAACATGCCGGGCAGCATCGAATCTTACTATCAGGAAGCGGGCCGCGCGGGCCGCGATGGCGAACCTTCCGAATGCGTGTTGCTGTGGAGCGACAGCGACATTGCCACCTGCCGTTACTTTATCGAACGGGATTCCACAAACGAAGAGCTTTCCGCCGAAGAACTTGATATCGTGCGCGCCACACAGCGCAGGCTGCTTGAGGGCATGATAGGGTATTGCCACACCACCGGCTGTTTGCG
>JAVVPE010000033.1:0-15327 GCA_036655915.1 Raoultibacter sp. | reverse complement strand
AGCGCAGGCTGCTTGAGGGCATGATAGGGTATTGCCACACCACCGGCTGTTTGCGTGCCTACATTCTGGATTACTTCGGCAGCGAACCGGCCACGGGCAGTCAGCCGGCCGCAGGCAGCGACGGCCAAGCCAGCTATGACCTAGCCCCGCAAACAGATATGCGGGAAGCGGGCTGCGCTCACTGTTCAAACTGCAAAGGTGAATTTGAGGCCATCGACGTGACGCCTGTTGCGCGCGCCTGCGTTTCGTGCGTGAAGGAAATGCGATGGAGCTATGGCAAGGGCATGATCGCCGATGTGGTGCGGGGTTCAAAGGCGGCCAAGCTTATCGAAGCGGACCTGGACAAGTTGGCGGCTTACGGCAGCGTGGAATCTTCGATGTCGCAGGTCAAAGAAGTGATTGAGCTGCTGTGTGCCGGGGGATACCTGAGCATTTCTGAAGGATCCTATCCCGTTGTGGGCCAAGGGGCGCGCATCGAGGAAGTTCTCGAAGCAGATTTCACGCTTTCCATGAAGAAAATAGTCAAGCAGGCAGAAGAAAAACGCTCAGCCACAAAGCGCAATCGAGCTGCTCGCGGGGCCGTTGAATCGCTGCGCCCCGAACTTTTCGAGCTGCTGCGCACTGCGCGCAAACACATCGCCGATGCGGGCCAGATTCCTCCCTACATCGTGTTTTCCGATGCCACACTGCGCGATATGTGCGCCAAGCTGCCCACGACCCCCGATGAGTTTTTGGCCGTTTCCGGCGTGGGCGCTACCAAGCTTGAACGCTACGGCGAAACCTTCCTGGAAAAAATAGCCGAGTATCGCGCCACACAGTAGGGCAGTGTCAAAACTCTGTGACTATCGGCCTTCGCGCCCCGGTAAGGGGGCTTACTTTTGTTATTATGGTCGGTATGTGTTTTTGAAGCCGATTTATCCCCTGACACCACCAGGGCGCAAAGGATCACCATGACTGAACATGTAAGCGAAAAAGATGTGGCCACCATCGCAACGTACACGCGCATCGGGCTTTCCGATGACGAATTATCGCAGATGACGAAGGATTTAAACGCCATCATCGATAGCCTTGCACCCATCACCCAATACAATTTGGAAGGGGTCGAACCGACGTTTCACCCTATCGGCAGCCTTTCCAACGTTATGCGCGAAGATGAGTGCACCCCCAGCTTCACGCAGCAAGAGGCGCTTGAAAATGCGCCACACCAGCAGGACGGTTGTTTTTTGATCCCTGCAATTTTGGGCGGAGGCGATCAATAATGAACGATTTTGCCTGCATGAACGTGCGCGAAATCCAAGCGGGTTTGGCGGCCAAGACCTTTTCTGCACAGGAAGTGGCCAAGGATTGCTTTGCGCGCATCGCAGCGGTCGACCCCACTATCCACGCCTTTCTTGAGTTGACCGAAGAAGCGGCTTTTGCCCAGGCGGCAAGCGTTGACGCCGCTATCGCAGCGGGCAATTTGGCGGCGTGTGGCCCTTTGGCGGGCGTTCCTGTTGCCTTCAAAGACAACATGAACCAGTTGGGCACGCACACCACCTGTTCATCGCGCATGTTGGAAAACTATCGCTCGCCCTATACGGCAACTTGCGTGACAAAAACCATCGAAGCGGGCGGCATTCCGCTGGGCAAGCTGAACATGGACGAATTTGCGTTCGGCTCTTCCACAGAAACCTCCGCCTTTGGGCCGACCTTGAACCCGTGGGACACCGCACGCGTCCCTGGTGGGTCTTCGGGCGGCTCGGCTGCGGCGGTGGCTGCGGGCATGGCTACCATCACACTGGGCAGCGACACGGGCGGATCCATCCGCCAGCCGGGAAGCTTCTGCGGCGTCGTGGCCATCAAGCCCACCTACGGCGTGGTGTCGCGCTACGGCGTGGTCGCGTTTGGTTCATCGCTTGACCAGGTGGGACCGTTTGCTCGCACGGTTGAGGATGCGGCGCACGCGCTCAATGCCTTGTCCGGCCGCGATCCGCTCGATTGCACCAGCCAAGATATCACCACCGATTTCACCGCCAACTTAGGCCAGGGCGTTGCCGGCATGCGTATCGGCATTGTGCCGGCGTTTATGGAAGCGCAGGGCTTGGAGCCCGAAGTGAAGGCAAAAACGCAGGAAGCTGCGGCGAAGTTGGAAGCTTTGGGTGCCACATTGGTCGAAGTCGACCTGCCCAACGCCCAGGCCGCCATGAGCGCGTATTACGTGCTAGGCCCCTGCGAAGCGTTTAGCAACCTTTCCCGTTTCGATTCGGTGCGCTATGGCTATTGCGCGCCCGGCCACAAAGATTTGGGCACGCAATATGAAGCCAGCCGCGGCGCGGGCTTTGGCATCGAAGCGCGCCGCCGCATGATGTTGGGCAGCTACCTTCTTTCGGCCGGCGTCTACGACAAGTATTATTACCCTGCCCAGCAGGTGCGCACGCTGATCACGCAAGATTACAATCGCGCCTACGAACAGGTTGATTGCATTTTGACCCCCGTTTCGCCGCGCACGGCGTTTGAATTTGGCGAAATCGCCGACCCGACTTCGATGTATCTTTCCGATATGTTCACTATTTCCATCAACATTGCGGGCAACGGCGGCATGAGTGTGCCCGTTGGCCTGGGCGAACAGACGCAGCTGCCCATCGGCGTGCAGCTTATTTCCCCGGCGTTCAAAGATGAAAACATGCTGCGCGTGGCTGCTACTTTGGAATCCATCTATCAGGCAACTGCGGTCGCGCCCGCTTTCGCCAAGGGAAAGGTGGGTGCCTAAATGAAGCAGCTCAGCGAAGTTTTGCAAGATTGGGAAGCGGTCATCGGCCTGGAAGTGCACGCCGAATTGACCACGCTTGAAACAAAAATGTTCTGCGGGTGCAAGTTGGAATTTGGCGCCGACCCCAACACGCATACCTGTCCGGTATGCCTGGGGTTGCCCGGCGCGCTGCCAGTGCCAAACAAAGCCGCCATCGAATCAATCGTGCTGGCCGGCCTGGCCACCAATTGCGCCATCGAAAAGCGCTCGATGTTCTATCGCAAAAACTATTTCTATCCCGATATGTCCAAGAACTTCCAAACCACACAAGGCGCAATCGCTTTTTGTATGCGCGGCAAGCTCGATTTGATCGTGGATGGTCCGGCGGCCAAGGAACGCCCCGGTGCGCAGGGCGAATACACCGCCAACATCGGCATCGAACGCATCCATATGGAAGAAGATGCGGGCAAAATGAATCACATCGGCGGTTCGGAAGGCCGCATTGCCGGCGCCACGCATTCGCTGGTCGATTACAACCGCTGCGGCACGCCGCTGATCGAACTGGTGACCGACCCTGATTTGCGCACGCCCGAAGAAGCGCGCCTGTTCATGCAGAAGCTGCGCCAAATATACCTTGCGCTGGGCATTTCTGATTGCTCGATGGAAGAAGGCTCGATGCGCTGCGATGGCAACGTCAGCCTGCGCCGCTACGGCGAAACGAAGCTGGGCACCAAGACCGAACTGAAAAACATGAACAGCTTCAAAAACCTGCACGACGGCTTGGCCTACGAAATCTGCCGTCAGGCCGAAGTGCTTGAAAGCGGCGGCACCATCTACCAAGAAACCCGCCACTGGGATCCTTCCGCCAAGCGCACGATCGTTATGCGCGTGAAGGAAACAGCCGATGATTACCGCTTGTTCCCCGAACCCGATTTGGCGCCCTACGATCTTTCCGACGAGTTTATTGCCTGCGTGCGCGCCAAGTTGCCCGAACTGCCTGCGCAAAAACGCGACCGCTACCAAGAACAATTCGGCCTTTCTTCCTACGATGCCCGCCAGGTTTCCGACGATGTTGAAATTGCAGCCTTCTTTGAAGCCTGTATGGCGCAAGACGCGTCGCAGCCGGTGGCCAAAGGCGTTGCCAACCTGCTGATCAACGATGTGAGCGCCTACTTAAACGCCGCCGATGCTGCCGTTTCGCTGGGCGACACCAACTTAACGCCCGCTTTTGCCCTTGAGCTAACGAAGCTGGTTGCCACGGGCGCGATTTCGTCCAAGCAGGGCAAGCAAGTGTTTGCGGCCATTATGGAAGAAGGGAAATCCCCCGAAGCCATCGTGGAAGCGCGCGGCATGAAGCAGGTTTCTGATACCGGCGCCATCGAGGCGGTGGTTGCTGCGGTGTGCGCGGCAAACCCCGATAAGGTGCAGCAATATCAGGGGGGCAAAACGGGCCTGATGGGCTTTTTTGTCGGGCAATGCATGAAGGAAATGCAGGGCCAGGGCAATCCGAAAATAATCAACGAGCTGCTTGTGCAGAAGTTAGGGTAGGGGAATGGATTTTCTTATTGACATCACGGGGCAAATAAGTGGGGTTATGTACACCTATTTGCTGGTGTTCATGCTGGTCGGGGCCGGTGTGTATTTCACCATCCGCACCAAAGGCGTGCAATTTCGCTACATCAAGGATATGTTCACGGTATTAACTGAACAAAAGCATGTGCCGGGTGCCAAAAGTGTTTCGTCGTTTCAGGCGCTTATGGTGTCCACCGCCAGCCGCGTGGGCACGGGAAATATCGCCGGTATAGCCACAGCAATCGCCACCGGCGGCCCGGGTGCGGTGTTTTGGATGTGGCTTATGGCGCTTATCGGCGGCGCTTCGGCGTTCATCGAATCCACGCTGGCGCAGATATTTAAGGTGCGCGGGCAAGATGGGGAATTTCGCGGCGGCCCGGCCTATTACATCGAACAGGCGCTGGGCAAACGCTGGCTGGGCATCGTGTTTTCTATTCTGCTGATCATCTGCTTCGCCTACGGGTTCAACGCGCTGCAATCCTTCAACATGAGTTCATCGCTGGAATACTACATTCCCGGCTATTCCGATTCCAAGGCACCGTTTGCCCTGGCCATCGTGTTGGTGGTGTGCACGGCGTTCGTCATCTTCGGGGGCGCGCACCGCATCAGCTTCATGACGTCGATCATTGTGCCGGTCATGGCAATCGCCTACATCGCGCTGGCCCTTTGGGTGACGCTCACGCATCTGGGCGATATACCGGCCGTGTTCACCCTCATTTTCGATTCGGCGTTTAACTTCCAATCGATATTTGGCGGGTTCGCCGGCTCGGTCGTGGTGACAGGCATCAAGCGCGGGCTGTTTTCCAACGAAGCCGGCATGGGTTCGGCGCCTAACGCAGCGGCTTCGGCATCGGTTTCCCACCCCTGCAAACAGGGTTTGGTGCAGGTGCTTTCCGTATTCATCGACACCATTGTCATCTGCACCTGCACGGCCATGATGATTTTGGTGTTCTTCGTCAACGGCGATCCGGGCACTTTAAATGGTATGCCCCTGGTGCAGCAGGCCATCAATTCTTCGGTGGGCGAAATGGGCATTCACTTTGTTACCTTCTCCATTTTTGCCTTCGCGTTCTCAAGTTTGATCGGCAACTATTTTTATGCGGAAAGCAACATCAAGTTCATCAAGAACAACAAGGTGGTACTGTTCGTATTTCGTATATCGTGCCTGGTCGCCATCTTTATGGGGGCGCAATCCAACTTCGATTTGGCATGGAATATCGCCGACATCGTGATGGGTGCCATGGCGTTTGTGAACATTGTTGCCATCGTGTTGTTGGGCAAGTGGGCGTTTCGGGCGCTCGACGATTACACCGCGCAGCGCAAAGCGGGCAAGGATCCCGTATTTTATGCCGATAGCATCCCTGGCCTGCCGCCCACGCAGTGCTGGCACGAAACGGCGGAAGAGCTTGCCGAAAACGATCGCAAGCTTGAAGCACAGCACGCACTTTAGCGCTATGCTGTACCTGCACAAGGGAAGTGCGCGCGCAGCGCAGTAGGGCCGGGAATTAAGGCGGGTGCTTTTTAGCACCCGCAAGCCTTAAGAAGGGACGCAGTATGCTTGAAGATGACAAACCGATAAAACCGTGGCGCCGCCAACGGGAATCCTACGAATTGCTCGAAGACCCCAATCCGAAAAAATGGCACCAGCAAACCTTTTGGATTATCGTGCTGCTGATCGTGTTTTGGCCGGTCGGGCTTGTGTTGGCGTGGAAGAGCGACTGGATTTTGCCCGCGAAATTGGCAGCGGTCGTGTTCGTATTGGTGTGTGTGGCGCTTGTGCTGCAAATGCAGGCAACCGTTGCCGCGCTGGGATAGGCGCAGGTGATACTATGGTACGCTTTGGCGAAAATCATACGATTGTTTTGGCCGGCATCGGCTTTGACGCGGCCGGTCCCTACCTTAGCTTCAACGATCTTGAAGCGGGTTCGCAAACGCAGTTTTCTGTGCAAGGAAAAACGTTTTCGTTGCGCCTTTTGGCGCAGCGGCGCTGTGTGGGGTCGATCGATTTAGCAACCCACCAGGGGCAGGTGTGCCCACAGGCCGCCACCCTGTTGCCCGAAGCAAAAGATAATTCGTGTCCCGCCTGCCAAAAAGTGACCGGGTTTAATCCGGCGTTTTACAACGCGGCGTCGCTTTCGGCGCAACAGCGCGCCTACAATTTAACGCCGCACTACGTTTACATGGCCTATTTTTCGCCCCAGTATGTGAAGGTGGGCATTTCTTCAGAAACACGCGGCATCAAACGCCTGCTTGACCAGGGGGCGCGCGCGGCGCTTGTTGTGGGACGCTTTGAAAGCGCCGAAGAAGCGCGTGTGTTGGAAGCGCGCCTGTGTGCGCAACCGGGAATCTATGAAACCATGCGGGCGGCAAAAAAGGTGGAGCTGTTTACCGAAGAACGCTACGATTTTGCCGAAGCACAAGTGATTTTGCAGGCCAAAGCCGAAGGCTTGGGGCTCAACCCCGATGAAGCCTGCCTTGATTTGACGCCGTATTATTTTGCGGGGGCGCAGCCCACCAGCGATGAAGTGCAACTTCCCGGCGATGAATTTGAAGGCCTGTGCGGCGGCCGCTGTATCGGCATGATAGGGTCCGTTTTGGTGTTTGAGCAAAGCGCCGTCTATTTTGCTGTGCCCCTTAAGGGCTGGGAATCCCACGAAGTGGAGCTTTTTCTTGATGAAGTGATCCCTTCCTATTCCTTCGAGCCTTTGCAGATGTCGTTGTTATAGCAATTTCCTCTATACTTTATCACTATAGCGTGGTAAAGTATCGGCACTAAGACACGAGTGAAAGAAGCGACTGACATGAATTTTGTGACTCCGGCGGGTTTTCGTGACGTGTTGGCCGAAGAAGCGTGCCTGCGCGAAGAAATGGGCCACAGCGTGCAGATGGGTTTTGCCCGTCGCGGCTATATGCCCATCGAAACGCCGACGCTTGAAGTGATGGATGTGATGGAAGCGGGCGGCCGCATTCCCGGTGCGCCCTTCAAGCTTTTCGATGCACAGGGCGACTTGTTGGCCATGCGTCCCGATGTGACGCTGCAGGTTGCGCGCATGTGTGCGACGCGCCTAAAAGACGAAGCGGGTCCCTTCAAGTTTCGCTATACGCAGCGCGTGTTCCGCGAAACCGACACGCAGGCAAGTGCGCGCGAACTGACGCAAATTGGCATAGAATCCATCGGTGAATCAGGTCCTGCAAGCGATGCTGAACTGGTGGGATTGTTTGCCGAAGCCCTCAACACCTGCAAGGTGGAAAACTTCACGCTGGCGCTGGGCACCGTAAGCGTGCTGCGTGCGTTGCTAGAAAAATGCCAGGCGCCGTCTTCCTGGAAGCGTGCGGTGTTAAAAGCCTATCACGCATCAAACTTCGTCGAGCTTGATGCCTTGGTGGCCACCACCACCGTTCCCCCGCAATTTTCGGCTGCCATAAAAGCACTGCCGCGTATTCGCGGGGATAGGGCGGCCATTGAAGCTGCCCGTGCTCTGGTTGCCCCCTTGGGTTGTGCCGACGGGCTTGATGCCTTTGAAAAAACCTACGATTACCTGGTGCAAGAGGGTTTGGCCAGCTGCATCCTTGTCGATTTTTCCGTTATGAGTTCCTTTGATTATTACACGGGAATTGTCATCGAAGCCTACGTGCCCGGCCTGGGCGCGCCGGTGGGCAGCGGCGGGCGCTACGACACCATGCTTGCAGCCTATGGGCAAAATCGCCCGGCGGCAGGTTTCGCCTTTTACCTGGAACAGGTGATGGCCGCCACCGCCCCCGCCGCCCCGACCCCCGCTGCCCCGGCGGCGGAACGGCCGCTGCGCATTGCGGTACCCAAAGGTTCGCTCAACGCAGATACCCTTGACGCCCTGGCGCGGGCAGGCTTGGATACCACGGGGCTCAAAGATTCGGGCCGCCAGCTGATCATTCGCAATCCCGGTGTGGAATACATCATTGTGCGCCCCACCGATGCCCCGGTTTTTGTGGCGCTGGGCGCCGCCGATTGCGGCATCTGCGGCAAGGATTCGCTTTTGGAAGCGGAGTGCGACGTGGTTGAACTGGTAGATTTGCGTTTCGGCGCCTGCCAGTTCATCGTGGCAGAACCCGCCGATGCGGCGCACGTGGCCGCTGCCCATTACCGCAAGTTAGGCTCCATCCGCGTGGCGACCAAATATCCCCGCATCACAAAAGCGTATTATGCCAGCATCGGCGTGCAGGTTGAAATCGTTAAGCTGCATGGCAATATCGAACTGGCACCTTTGTGCGGCATGGCCGAACGCATCGTCGATATTACCGCAACCGGCACCACGCTGCGCGAAAACAACCTGATTGTGGTCGATGAGGTGCTTGCCTCAACCGCGCGCTTTTTCGCCAACACCTGCGCATTTCGACTTGATAAGCGCATTGGCAGCCTGGCGCAATCTTTGCAAAAACTGACGAAGGAGTAATCATGCGACGCGTTAACCTAAAAGCAGGAGAAAGCTTTCGTAAGCAACACCTTTCCCGCACGGGCGCCTTTAATGCCGAAGCGCTGCTCAGTGCCACAAAAATTGTGGAAGATGTCAAGGCGCGCGGCGACGAAGCCCTGCGCGATTACACCGAACGCTTCGACGGCGTGGTCATAGACAGCTTCCGCGTCAGTGAAGCTGAAATAGATGAAGCCATCACGCGCGTGGACCCCAAGGTGGCCTCTGCCCTGCGCCACGCCGCCACCCAGATTCGCGATTTCCACGAACGCCAGCGCCAACAAAGCTGGTTTTCCATCCGCGAAGATGGCGCGCTGGTGGGTTCCAAAATTCAGCCGCTCGATTCGGTGGGCATCTATGTGCCCGGCGGGCGCGCGCTTTACCCTTCAACCGTGCTGATGAACGCTTTGCCAGCCGCCGTGGCGGGGGTAAGCCGCATCGTGTGTGTTACACCGCCGGCAAAAGATGGCACGCTTGACCCCGCCCTTTTGGAAGCCTGTCGTTTGGCGGGCGTCACCGAAGTGTATAGGGTGGGGGGCGCCCAAGCGGTGGCGGCGCTGGCCTACGGCACGCAATCCATCACGGAAGTGGACAAGATAACCGGGCCGGGCAACGCCTTTGTGGCGGCGGCGAAAAAGATCGTTTCGGGCGATGTGGGCATCGACATGGTGGCCGGTCCTTCCGAAGTGTGCGTGGTGGCCGATGCTTCGGCCGACCCGGCGCTTGTGGCCATCGATTTGATGGCGCAGGCCGAACACGACCCGCTGGCCACCTGCTATTTGGTCACGTTTAGCGAAGCCTACGCCGATGAAGTGGAACACTTTATCGCCCAGCACACCCAGCATTCCACCCGCGCCGAAATCACCACGGCATCCCTGGTTGAACAGGGGCTCATCGTTGTGTGCCCCGATGTGCCCACCGCGCTAGATGCCGTGAACATCATCGCCCCCGAACACTTGGAAGTGCACATGGACCACGCGATGGACCTGCTGGGTTCCATCCGCAACGCCGGTGCCATTTTCCTGGGTGCCTGGACCCCCGAAGCGGTGGGCGATTACGTCGCCGGCCCCAACCACACCCTGCCCACGGGCGGCACGGCGCGTTTTTCTTCGCCCTTGTCCGTCGATGAATTCGTTAAAAAATCCAGCGTTATCCAATACAGCGCGGCCTCTTTGGCAAACGATGCCGAAGCCATCATGACCATCGCCGGCCACGAAGGGCTGTGGGCGCATGCAAAAAGCGTCGAAATGCGCTGCAACCTTATGAAAACGGGCAGCATCTACGGCGGTGAAGCCCATGAATAGCGTGCGCGCTTCTGCCCCCCTGCTTGAAAATTTAACGGTGTATGATCCGAAATACCTGCCGGCAAAAGCCTATCTTTCCGCCAACGAAAACCCGCACAATGTGTCTGAAGAAGTGCGCCGCGAAATTGTGCGCCGCGCCAAAAAGCTTTCCCTAAACCGCTACCCCGACCCCTTGGCCACCGATTTGCGCGCCATGATAGCCGAAGCAAACGGCCTGGAAACAGAAAACGTGCTTATCGGAAACGGGGGCGATGAACTGCTGTTTAACGCAGCACTTGCCTGGGGCGGGCCGGGGCGCAGCTTCCTCAATATTCCCCCGACCTTTTCGGTGTACGAAAACAACGCGCGCCTTACGGGCACGGCCGTGGTAAACATTGAACGTGATGCCAACTATGAAATCGATGAAGAAGCCGTGCTGGACCGCATGGCCAAAGGCGATATCGACTACATAATCATCGCCAGCCCCAACAACCCCACCGGCAAGTTGGCCGATGAAAGTTTCTTGCTGCGGCTGCTTGAAGCCACCGATGCGCTGGTGATTGTCGACGAAGCCTACTTCGAGTTTTCGCGCACGACGATGCGCCCCTATCTGGCGCAACACAAAAACCTGCTTTTGCTGCGCACCTTTTCCAAGGCCTTTAGCATGGCGGGCGTGCGCATGGGCTATATTTTGGGGGATAGCGCCGTCATCACCGAATTTATCAAGGTGCGCCAGCCCTATTCCGTCGACGCCTTGGCGCAGCTGGTGGCCTGCTGCGTGTTTGAAAACCGCAACAGTTTTGAACACGGCATCCTCGACATCATCGAACAGCGCCGCGTGCTGTTTGAAGCGCTGCGCACCACGCCGGGGGTGAAGGTATATCCCAGCGATGCTAACTACATCTTGTTCAAAGTGAAGCAGGCGTCGGCGGTGTGGCAAAAAATATACGACCAAGGCGTTTTGGTGCGCGATTTTTCGCAGGCGCCCGGGCTTGAAGGATGCCTGCGCGTCACCATTGGCACTGCGGAAGAAAATCAACTGTTTTTGCGTGCTCTTAAGCAGGCATTGCTGCCAGAAAGGGGATAGGCCATGCAAACAAGCGCCACAAAAACCACGCTGCGCACAGCAGAAATCACCCGCACAACGAAGGAAACCGACATCTGCCTAAGCCTCAATTTGGATGGCACGGGCAAAACCGCCATCGAAACCGGCGTGCCGTTTTTCGACCACATGCTCGATGCCTTTGGGCGCCATGGCCTCTTCGATATAAGCGTGCGTGCCACAGGCGACATTGCGGTGGATGCCCACCACACGGTCGAAGATGTGGGCATTGTGCTGGGTCAAGCCTTTGCCGAAGCTATGGGCAGCAAGCGGGGCATCACACGTTTTGGGTCGGCCTATGTGCCCATGGATGAAACGCTGGTGCTGGCGGCCTGCGATATTTCGGGGCGCGGGCAGCTGCACTACGCGGTGGACCTGCCCATAGAAATTATCGGCAGCTTTGACACCACGCTGGCCAAAGAATTTATGATCGCCTTTGCCAGCAATGCGGGCATCACGCTGCACATTCGCAGCATCTGCGGCGAAAATTCACACCACATAATCGAAGCGGTGTTCAAAGCCTGTGGCCGCGCGCTGTGCCAGGCCACCACGCTTGACCCGCGCATTGCCGGCGTGCTTCCTTCCACGAAAGGCTCGCTGTGATTGCGGTTGTCGATTATTGCAAGGGCAACCTGCGCAGCGTCGAACGCGGCCTTATCGCAGCGGGCGGCGACGCGCGCATTACCGCTGATCCAGCGCACATTGCTGCGGCCGATGCCATCGTGTTGCCGGGGGTGGGGTCGTTTGCCGATGCCGCCGAAACCATGTGGCGCACCGGCCAGATGCAGGCCATCCAAAAGCGCCTTGCGGCAGGCGTGCCGTTTTTGGGCATTTGCTTAGGTATGCACCTGCTGTTTGAAGAAGGTGTCGAAGGCAGCGATCGCGCAAATGCGCACACGTCCAATGCCCAGGGCTTGGCGGTGTTGCCCGGGGTGGTGGGCGCGCTGCCGCGCAGCGATGCGGCGGGCAACATTTGCAAGGTGCCGCATGTGGGGTGGAATTCCCTTGAATTTGACGAAGCGGACGCCTGCCCCCTGCTTGCCGGCATCGCGCCGGGGGAATTCTTCTATTTCACGCACAGCTATGTTGCGCCCGCTTCTGCACACACCCGCGCGACAACAACGCATTCCATCACGTTTCCCAGCGTGGTCACTTACCGTGATACGGCGTTTGGCGTGCAGTTTCATCCGGAAAAATCATCGGATGCCGGCGCGCGCCTTTTGAAAAACTTCCTCAAGCTAGGAGCACTGTAATGTATCTGCTTCCCGCAATCGACATCTTGGATGGTCGCGCCGTGCGCCTGGCAAAAGGCGATTACAACGCGGTGACCATCTATAACGAAGACCCCGTTGCCCAGGCGCAGCTGTTTGAAGAAGCCGGCGCCACCTGGATGCATGTGGTCGATCTGAACGGTGCGCGCTCGGGCCAGCCCGAAAACATCAACATCATCGAAGCCATCATGGCCAAAACGCTGCTTAAAGTTGAAGTGGGCGGCGGCGTGCGCAGCCTAGAAACCATCCAGCGCCTCTACGATGCCGGGGTCGATCGCGTCGTGCTGGGCACCGCGTTGGTGGCCGATCCCGATTTTGCCGCCGCGGCCATCACGCGCTTCAAAGGCCTGCTTGCTGCCGGCATCGATGCCAAAGGCGGCGAAGTGGCCGTGGCGGGCTGGCGCGAAGGCGCCGGCGTCGCGGCCGATCAACTGGTCGCGCAGGTGGCGCAGCTGGGTTTTAAGCACCTGGTGTACACCGATATTGCGCGCGACGGCATGCAAACCGGCATCGATGTGGCGGCCTACCAGCACATGGCGCAGGTGTTTGGCCACCCCGTCACGGCTTCCGGCGGCGTGGCGGGCATTCAAGATGTGCGCAACTTGGGCAAGGTCGCGGGCTGCATCGAAGGCGTCATCGCCGGGCGCGCCATCTACGAACACACGCTTAGCGTCGAAGAAGGCGTGGCGGCGTGTGTCGCGGCAACCCGCCAAATACAGCTGGATGCCATCAATGAATCGCCCTGCGGGGGGTGTGCCTAGTGCTTACAAAACGGGTTATCCCCTGCATGGATGTCAAAGAAGGTCGCGTGGTGAAGGGTGTCAACTTCGTCAACTTGCGCGATGCGGGCGACCCCATCGAACTCGCCCAAAAATACGACCAGCAGCGCGCCGATGAAGTGATCTTTCTTGATATAACCGCCACAAGCGATGGCCGCAAAACCACCATCGAAATGGCCAGCCATGCCAGCGAACAGCTGCACCTGCCCTATTGCGTGGGCGGTGGCTTTCGCAGCGTGGCCGATATGCGCGCCATGATTGCCGCAGGTGCCGATAAGGTTTCCATCAATTCAGCCGCCCTTGCCGATTCTTCCATCATCACCGCTGCGGCAGCCGCCTTTGGCACCCAGGCCATCGTATGCGCCATCGACGCCAAGCAGGTGGCGGGCAATGCCAACAAATGGGAAGTGTATGTGCAGGGCGGCCGCCGCGCCACCGGCATCGACGCCCTTGCATGGGCGGCCGAAGCGGCAGCGCGGGGTGCCGGCGAAATATTGCTGACCAGCATGGACCGCGATGGCAGCAAAGATGGCTTCGACGTGGCCTTAACGCGCGCGGTGGCCCGTGCCGTGCACATTCCCGTTATCGCTTCGGGTGGCGTGGGCACGCTAGAACACTTTGCCCAGGGCATCATCGAAGGGGAGGCCGATGCGGTTTTGGCGGCTTCGGTATTCCATTTCGGCCAGTTCACCATCCGTCAGGTTAAAGAATATATGCGCGCCCAAGGCATCCCCGTCAGGCTGTAGGCCACCGCCCCAACGCGCGTGTTTGTTGATGCTGTAGTAAAAACGTAAAACGGGTAACAAATAGGCAATTGTTCGCCGCAGTTTTAGCAAGATGCGCTAGGATATGCCGATGTTTATCAGAAGGGGTATGCGGTGGAAAAACAAGCGCCATGTGAAGAAGGGGTTTTAACCCTGGAAAATTTGCGCTATAACGCAGACGGTTTGATTCCCTGCATCGTGCAGGATGCTTCCACGCGCGCCGTGTTAATGATGGCGTGGATGAATGCCGAATCGCTGCGCCTTACCCTGGCACAGGGCACCACCTGGTTTTGGTCGCGCAGCCGCCAGAAGCTGTGGCACAAAGGCGAACAATCGGGCAACACCCAAGCGCTTGTTCAATTGCGCTACGATTGCGATGGCGACACGCTGCTTGCCCTGGTCAACCCCCAAGGCCCCGCCTGCCACACCGGGCATACCACCTGCTTTTATCGGAACTTTTAGGAACGGACGCACGTGAATACAGAACATGAATCGGGTGCCCTGCACCTGCGTTTGGCGACCCCCGCAGATGCGCAAGCCCTGCAAGCGATCTATGCGCCCTACATCGCCCAGGCGGTCACCTTTGAATACGACGTGCCCAGCGTGGAAGAATTTCGCACGCGCATAGCGGATCGTTACACCCGCTACCCCTATCTTATTTTGGAAGAGGAAGGCCAAGCGCTGGCCTATGCCTACGCAAGCCTTTACAAGCAGCGCGCCGCTTACCAGTGGGATGTGGAACTTTCCATTTACGTTACGCAGGGGTGCTGCGGGAAGGGCTGCGGCCGCATTTTGTATACCGCGCTGCTTGCCATTTTGGAAGCGCAGGGCGTGCACAACGTGTTTGGCATCGTGGGTATGCCCAACGAAAACAGCAAGCGCCTTCATGCGGCATTCGGCTTTGAACAGGTGGGCGTGCAGCGGCGCGCAGGCTACAAGTGCGGCGCCTGGCACGATGTGCTGATATACCAAAAATCAATCGGCTCATTCGACACCCCACCCACTCCCGTTATCCCCATGGCGCAGCTTGACGAAGCCGTTATCACACCTCTGTTAGCAGCCGCCCTACGCCCTTTAACCTGACGCCCCGCCTGGTGTAGGGGCGGAAACGCGGGCGGATATAGAATCCGCCCCCACGAAAGATGCGGACGGCGTTGCCCCGCGCACCTATTTGTCTGCCGTTCAGAACCGTAGGGGCGGATTCCATATCCGCCCGCCTGGTGTAGATGCAGACGGCTTCGGCTCCATTTTCTCGCGCGGCAGTGTATCACTTGCGTATCACTTGCGTATCAGTTACGAAAGTGATACGCAAGTGATACACTAACTGATACGCAAGTGATACACTAACTGATACACGACAGCGGCGCGTGTTCGCAACCA
>JAVVPE010000032.1:0-19551 GCA_036655915.1 Raoultibacter sp. | reverse complement strand
TTAATATCTGATGTGGCAGGGGCTAAATATTCAGACAATTCCATGATGCAATTGTAACATTTAAAGTGTTACAATTGCATCATGAAGACACTCGCCGCATTGCGCATCATCAAAGCCACGGCCTCTTATCAATGGGGCTTTGTCACTACGGCGCAGATGCAGAAACAGGGAGTCGAACGCATTATTCTTTCGCGTCTTGCCAAGGAGGGATACTTGTCGCGCTTCCAGCAGGGTGTCTACAAAGATGCTGCGGTACCGGCCTCGCGCTACGATTTGATAAGATCGACCTGGCTTTCCTTCCTTCCCGAAAGAAGACAATTCGAGCGCGTGGCCAACCTGCCAAAGGAATACGTTATCACTGGTGCTGCGGGCGCTTATCTGTGGGACGTCGGTGATCTTAACCCCGAGCCTTTAACTTTTGTTTGTAACGTTCGAAGGCAAACCACACGACTGGGCGTGCGTCTTATCAAGGCACCAGTTAATGCGGATGAAATCGAGCTTGTAGAAGGGCTTCCCGTGGCGAAGCTAGAGCGAATTATTTGTGACTTGGCAGCTGAAAGAGAAGATCTAAGCCTTATTGGTGATGTTCTCGCCGATGCACGAAGGCACCATATACCCATCGACAACAAAAGGCTTATCGACAACCTTGCCCCTTACGCCAGGCGATACGGATTGGTAAACAATCAGGGCAAAGCACTCCTTAATTTGATTGAGGGAGGAAGCAAGGGATGAGCCCATACTCTAACCCTGAAGAAGTGGAACGAGCCATTAGGAAGGCTATTCAGAAATCTGGTCGTGAACCAGGAGACACCTACCGCCAGTTCCTGCGTGACCGACTGCTTTCACGAATTTTTGCAGGTGGCGCAGGTCGGTACGTACTAAAAGGGGGTAGCGGTATGCTCGCGCGTATCCCCGATGCACGGGCAACTCGCGACATAGACCTTGCACTGCGAGACGGGCAGCGAGAATCCGTCGACAATGTTCTTCGTGGGTTCACGGCGCTAATCAAGCAAGATCTCGGAGACCTGTTTGTTTTCATGCTCCGAAGAGCTGGATAAAGCCCTTTGCTGTATTTGCGCGCAATCCGGGGTGGATGTTGCTTACTGTGATTTTCATGCTGCTGAAAAATTAGTGTGCGCGTTCCTTGACCCCGTGCTTTCCGGAAGTGTTTTGTCGAGCTCATGGTCTGTTGAAGCAAAAAAATGGATAAGGGATTCAGACCCTGCAATTGGCGCTTAATTAGTCGCATTTGTGTGACAATTGCGGTTTATCGGTTCTAGCAGGTAGTATATGAATGAGGAAAAGGGGTTTTTTCTGCGCGGTTGGGTTAAAATGTAGGGTACACAATTTTGTGGGGGCTGCTGTTGCGGCAAGCGCAGGAAGGATTTATGCTGAAGGCGAAAAACGATACGCACGGGTTCACTTTGGCCGAATTATTGATGAGCATCGCCATCATCTTTATTCTTGTGCTTATTGCCCTGCCCACCGTTGTTTCCACCCAGAAAAACATGCACATGCTTGAACTAAACAACGCCGCCAATCAGGTGGCCACAGCCGTGCAAACCCAGATGACAGCCGACAAAGTTTCGGGCACATGGCTGGAAAAAATCGATGCGGTGCCCAACGCCAAGGCGCAAAAAGCCACTGGTCTTGTGGCGGCAGACATCAAAAACGAAGCCAACATTTATTATCTCAATGCGGACCAGGTGCGCAACAACAATCTGCTTCCCCCGGCGGGCATCGATTCAAGCGTGCGCGAAAGCGATTATGTGCTTGAATACGACGCAACAACCGCCGTGGTGTGTGGTGTGTTTTATTCCGACAATAAAGGCGGCTGGCTTTCTTCGGGTAAGGCTACGGGCACGGCCGCGCAGACCTATTACCAAGCTTCGCAATCCCCCAACAAGCGTGATGAAGCGAAGCGCAGAGATGCCGACCCCATGATAGGGTATTTTGGCGGCCGTGCTGCGGGTGCCACCGAAGGCATCGCCTTGGCAAAGCCCGTCATCTGGGTGGATAGCGAAGGCCAGCTGTGCGTTCAGGATGCCAACCTGCGCAAAAAAACGGCGCCCTACGATGCGGCTGCCTTGCAGCTAACGCTTACTGCCCCCAATGGCAAAACTACGTTTACACTGATGGGCTTGCAGCAAAGTGCCACCACCTACACAATCAAAACGAATACGGCCACCACGGAAACCTTTACCAACGCAGATACCAACAAGATATTCCAACTTGTTTCTGCGGCTGATGATGTTTCCAACAACAAAGATATATATCAAATCGATCTTAACCAGCTTAAAAAGGCTATGGAAGCGGCCTCAAAAAACGATGACCTGAAGCGCGCCCTGGCCGCTTTCAATATTGGCGATTTGATGAGGGTTGAAGCGTCGGTAACGGTGGGGGTGCCCTGCGTTCCCGCGACGGCTCTTGCCAATACCCCCTGGCCAGGCCCTGTGGCGCAGCTGCGCGTGCTGGTAACAAATCCCAGCATTGATGGCGAAATTGCGAAGGATCCCGCAAAGGACAAGGGATATACAACCCCGCAGGTTTCTATTGAAGGGAAGTTGCCCGCAGCGGTGCCCCTTACCAAAGATAAGGAAGAAATCAAGTTTGGCGCGGTTGTCAACAAAGATGCAGAATCTGCGCGCCAGGTGTATACGGGCGCCAAAATGAACCTGCAAACTGCCGTAGAGGCCACGCCAGATGGCAAGGCCACGGTAAGCGCGCAGGCGGGTGCCTACACCAATGCCAATAAAACCAAGCACAGCTATCAAATTTACGAAATCTGGGTGGGCAACACCCTTGCCGGATCGTATGGTCCGGAAGGCACCTGGGTGTGGAACCCCGACCCCGCCTTGGTCACGCTGCCCGAATGTTTCACGTTTGCGGCAGGCACCCAGATAAGCGCGCCCCCAACCGCAGTTTTTATCAGCGCGCCCAAACTTAACGCGATCAGCAGCCTGCGCAACGAAGTGGGGGGCTACGATGTGTATGTGCGCACGGCGCCTTCTTTGCGTGATGCGCAAGACTATTTCGATCAAAACAACAGTTTTAGGGCGGCCATCTGTAACGGCAACGTAACCGCGCGTGGGGTGGATGGGCAATCCACGCAGGCCCAAGCTGCTTTTAAGGAAGAGTTTGGCTGCACTTCTTCGGTGGCGCTGTGGACGGTAACGCGCAAAAAGCTTGAATCATCTGTGAGCGGATTTGACTGGAAGGATTTGTACCTTTATTACGCGCCCACGCCCCTGCGCCCCGCAGCTAAGCCGGCGGCCAAGGGGCAACATAATGATTTGACCTGCGCCGTTTTATGGCGCTATGCTTCTACCAATCCTAGCGCCTGGCAAGCTAACCCTAAAGATTTTGCTAGAAATAACCAAGCACCAGCTTTTGCGCAAAATGTCACATCGGTACCGCAACTGCAGGGCCAAGAAGTTTTGCGGGCGCAAATTGTTGCGCCGCAGAATTTTATGAATGAGAAACCCCTCGATTTTCTGATTCCGCTTGATGATCCGAATATGGATCCCCCCAATTATCCGGCAACCAATCAGCTGTATTTTCGCTATGTGAAGTATTACGAAAAAAATGATGACAGGGTTATCCAGCAGCAGCAATGGGTGCCCCTGTTTGCGCGGGACGTAAAAAGCAATGAGCCGAAAAATGGGACTACGTTTGTTGAACCCCTCAAGAAGGATAAGTTCACTTCATGGAATGTGGCGCAGAATGGATCGGGCGCTTCTTTTAAGGCGGGTGCGAGCATTGTCGAGGCGAGCGCAAGCGGATCGCTCCCCTTAGGTGTGGTGTCGCTGTATGCGCGGTATGCCACGGTCGGATTGCTGTATGTTGAATTCAGCCAGTCTTTCCTGCCCTGGGCGCCGGTGCCGCAGGGGGCTGTTACCGGTTACTACGGTTCGCTTGATGGGGAAACGATAGTGAAAAACGGAAGCGATGCAGCCCTGCTTCCTGCCGACAATGGCTTTTTGTCGTGGGGATATTGTCTGGCAACTAAGCCAGGGGAAGGTGCTCCCACGTGTCCCAGCGACTATCAGGCGCCCTATAGGCTTGGCCCCTATACCTTGCAGGGCAGTGATTATGATTTATATCCATTAGTGCCCAAATATACCTCTGCCTATGAATCGATGCAGACGCTGCAGTTTGCTCCTGCTGGTGTGTCGTTGGAAGCTGGAGCCACCTACACCGTCAACCTCAACTTTGCCGCAGCAGTGGCTATCGGTCGGGATAGCAAGGCCGCCACATGGGGAACCGCAGATTCGCCCTGGCAGGTGCGTCACGCCGATCAGCTGATTATGAACCTCAAAAGCACAGAGGCTAAAACAGTGTATGGCACGAGCAGTACCACCTTTTTCAATCAAACTCACGATATTGATTGGAATACGGCCGCTAACCCGGGCAAGGCATCGCTGCATGTAGCTTTTAAGGGCAACTATAACGGACGAGGCCTAAAAATAAGCAATTTCATGACGGGTGCCGTTGCTTGCACTGATCCTGTTACGGGTAAAAAAACGCGAGGGTTTGGGCTTTTCCCGCAGGTGGACGGGGCAACACTTACCGATATAAACTTAGTGGATATTGTGCGCTATACCAAGAATGGTTATCCCGCGCCCGTGCAGTCTAGCTGTGATGCGTTTGGCCTGTTGGTGGATAATGCAATAAACTGCCAAATAACGCGGTGTTGGGCAAAAGGCAACCCAAACGAAGAAAAAAACCTTTACTCTCTTTCAACCACCAATGCGAATGTGGCCATAGGTGGCTTGGTCGGCCGCGCTGTAAGCGCCAGTGTTTCAGCTGATTCTATCCAAGGTGGTGGTGTCAGTGGGGTAGGGTTCAGTCTGGTGCCTGCGCCCAATTCAGCTTTTCCTACGGATGCTCTTTCCTTCGGGGGCATTGTGGGCGAATCTAGAAATTGTTCTTTAATGTATGATTGGCCTTTCCCACCCGTTGTGGTAGGTCCCCTTGTGCTAAACCTCGAACAGGCCAAGGGAAAACTTGCACCTAAATCTATAGCCATTGGTGGTTTAGTGGGGGTTTTGCAGGGCGACGGCGGCGGAGATCACGCGACCATTGTTCAGACCCGGTCGAGAAATTCAGCTTCCCCACTTTCGATTGATAAAATGCTGCTTATCGTGCCGGATGATAAGAAAAATTGGCCGCAAGACCTTGCCCAATACTCCTATATTGGTGGCTTGGTGGGGCAGCACATTGGGAATGCGAAAATTAGCGAATTTGAGCTGCCGCCCGGCCCCACCAGTGGAGCATTTGCGTTCCCCAGAACTGCCAGCCTTGACGCTGTCAAAAAGGATCCCACGCTTCAAAACATCAACGCCATCACGTTTAACGTTGCGAAAAATCAAGGTCCTAAGCCGCTGAGCGTGGTCACCAAAATTTCGGGGAGCGACCAGCCATGAGGGTGACCAGGCAACAGAGCTTTTGTGCTGCACGCCGTATGCCGGTTGTGGCGAAGCTGCGCGACCAGCAGGGTGCTTCGATGATTATCGCGCTGACGTTTTTCCTTGTGTGCGCCATTGTGGGGTCTATCGTGCTAACGGCGGCTTCGGTAAGCGCGCAGCAGGTGGCAACGCAGAAGCAATCGGCGCAGGCCAACTATGCGGTTTCCAGCGCCGCGCGCGTGGTGGGTGCCCAGCTGCAAGGCGGGCGCATCGACTTCGCCTACGACGCAAAGGCCGCCGCAGAAAAGCCGGGCGATCCGCACAAGGCGGGCTCGGTCACCAACGGTTATATGCCCACTCAGCAGGTGGCCTCCGGTTCAAAGCTGCTCGAAGCTTTCTATGGCGCAAGCAGCCCCTACCCGGCGCAGGTGTGGGAACATTTGGTGGCTTCTAAACCCTTCACCCTGGGCATCGGCAACGAAGAAAAGGATCACATTGTTGTGACGCCTTCCCTGCCGGCACCCGCTTCAACACCCAAGGTGTATGCAGCGCTTACGGTGGAAAGCGATTTTTCGCTTACGGTGCAGCTTTCCCTTAATGCTTCCACCTTCGCCACAAAGCCTGGGGGGCCAGCGGCCTACAACGAAACGGTGAAATTGCACAGCATCCCCACCTACGATAACTCAGGGCACTTGGTTCGGATGCAGTGGGAAGCACCCCTTATCACGAAAAGCGGTGATAAGCGATGAATTGCCTGCGGAAGAAGCTGCGCGATCAGGCGGGGGATGCCTTGGTTGAAACCCTGGGCGCCGTTTTGGTTGCGGCCTTGGCCACCTTGGTTTTGATGACGATGCTTGCAACGGCTGTGAAGCTGATCGATCAGAGTTCCGCCGATATGAACACAGCCCATCAGCTTGAATCAGGCCTTGCGCAAGCCGTGGCGGGCGCGGGCACATCGGCGCAGGTCGTAGGCCCGCTTAAGGGATCTGCGAACATAAGCTTGCCGGGCGTTGTTTCGGTGGTGCCTGTGCCCATAACGGGCTATTGTGATGCCGAAGGCCAGTTGCTTATATACGCGGCGAATCCGGGCGGTGCCTGATGGGACAGCTTCTGACACGTTTGCGTTGTGCGGCGGCCAAGCGTTTGAGCGACACCCGCGGCTTCATGCTGGGCGAACAGCTGATAAGCATCGTTTTTTTGGGGATGCTGTGCCTGGTGGTGGCTGCGGGCACCGGTGCTGCGATGAGCAACTATACTGCCATTACCCAAGCGGCCACCTGCCAAGCGGTCACCGACGATGCCATTGCTCGCATCAATGCCGAACTGCAGTTTGCGCAGGACCCCGTGTGGGATGACAGCCTGCAAGAATGGCATTTCACCAGCGCAAACAGGGGTGCGGTGCGCATGAGGACCGACTATGGCCCTATGGGGAGTAACACCCCCCAGGGCATTGTGTTGCAAGAAAAAATGCCGGCAGGCCAGGTTAAAACGATTGAGACGCTGGCGGCAAGGTCGGGTCTGCATGTGCCGCTATTGGCGGACGGCGGCATACACTATGACCCTGCCACAAAGCTATGGAGCTACCAGCTTGTGGTCCTGAAATGTGAACCCGGGCAATGGGGTCCTGCTGTTCAAACTACCGACGTAAGCTGCTTACGGATAGGAAACTGATATGGCGTATAAACGATTAGGCGATCTTTTGCTGGATGCAGGGCTCATTTCTGAAGAGCAGCTGCAGCAGGCGCTTGCCATGCAAAAAGACAGCAACCGTCGCTTGGGCGATATTTTAATCCACGAAGGGTTCATTACCGAAACGGGGCTTATCGAAGCGCTGCAGATGCAGTTGGGCATCGAATTTGTGGATCTTTCCGCCTACAACATTCCGCCTGAAATGAGCCGCGTGGTCAGCAAGAACATCGCGCGCACCTACAACGTGGTTCCCATCAAGGAAACCGGCGACGAAGTGTATCTTGCCATGGTTGACCCGCTGAACTTCATGGCGGTGGAAGCGGTAAAAAACGCCACGCGCAAGCACGTGGTGCCGGTGCTGGGCACCGAAAACGCTATCACGCGCGCCATCATGACGCTGTATGGCAACGAAGGTGCCGCACGCGCCATTGAAGACATGAAGCGCGATGCGCGCAACACCGATGAGGCTGCAACCTTCACCACTTCCCAGTTGGGTGAAGAAGGCGACGCGCAATCTGCCCCCACTATCCGCCTGGTAAACAGCATTGTGGAACGCGCGGTTACCGAACGCGCCAGCGATATTCACATCGAACCGCGCGAAGATGAACTGCATGTGCGCATGCGCATCGACGGCGTGCTGCGCACGATTTTAACCATCCCGGCCAACCTGCAAAAAAGCGTCATCGCCCGCCTGAAAATTATGGGCAGCCTTGATGTCAGCGAGCGCCGCGTGCCGCAGGATGGTCGTTCCAACGTGCGCCTGAAGCAACAAGATATCGATTTGCGTATTTCTACGCTGCCCACCATTTACGGCGAAAGCGTGGTTATACGCTTGCTTGATAAAGATTCGCAGCTGTTTGATGTGGAACATATCGGCCTGCGCGGCACCGCCTTGGCCAGCTATAACAAGCTGCTTGCGGCCAACAGCGGCATGATTTTGATCGTGGGCCCCACGGGCAGCGGCAAAAGTTCCACCATGTCCACCATGATACGCGGCCTCAACGACGACACCGTTAACCTGATCACCTTAGAAGACCCGGTGGAATACAACATTCCCGGCGTTAACCAGGTGCAGATAAACGAAAAGGTGGGCATGACCTTTGCCAGCGGCCTGCGCGCCGTGCTGCGCCAAGACCCCGATATTGTGGGCGTGGGCGAAATCCGCGACGGCGAAACGGCCGAAATTGCCATTCGTGCCGCCATCACCGGCCACCTGGTGCTTTCCACGGTGCACACTTTTGACGCCACTTCCACCATCGACCGCTTGATCGATGTGGGCGTGGAACCCTACCTTATTGCCAGCGGCGTGCGCGGCATTATTTCGCAACGATTAGTGCGGCGCATTTGCCCGCATTGCCGCGAAGAATACACGCCCACCGCCGAAGATTTGGAAGTGCTGGGCATACCCGCCACCGATGCGCAGGGCAAACCGGTGACGTTTTTCCGCGGGAAGGGCTGCCCCCTGTGCTTTAATGCGGGATACCGCGGGCGCACCGGCGTGTTTGAAGTGCTGGTATTAAACCGCATGTTGCGTTCTCAAATTGCCCAGGGCGCCACGCGCGAAACATTGCAACGCGCCATTGTGAAAGCAGGCACCTTTGAAAGCATCGAAGAAAGCTGCCGTCAGCTGGTATTAGAGGGCATCACTACGGCCGATGAAGCCAAAAAAACGATCATCTCGATGGAATAGGGGCAGCGGTGAATGTTGAAACACTCATAGCGCAAGCGCACGAACAGCATGCATCCGATGTGCATCTGGTGTGCGGCCTGCCGCCGAAGTTTCGCGTGAACGGGCAGCTGATTTCTGCCGATATGCCGCCGCTGACCCATGCGGATTGCGAATGTTACGCCGCCGAATTGGCGGGCGACGATTACGGCCGCATCAAAAAAATAGGCGAGCTTGATTTGGCGCGCAGCTTCGGCGTTGTGCGCGTGCGTATCAACCTGTTTCGCGCCAGCGGGCACGTCAACGCGGCCCTGCGCCTGCTATCCGATGTGATCCCCGAACTTACATCGCTGGGCTTGCCGCCGGAAGTGTTGAAGTTTCCCCAGCTGCAACGCGGTATTGTGGTGGTTACGGGCGAAACAGGGTCCGGCAAATCGACCACGCTGGCAGCTTTGATCGATGCCATAAACCATACGCGTGCCGAAAACATTATCACGATGGAAGACCCCATCGAATATGTGTACACGCCCGATAAATCCATCATCAGCCAGCGCGAAATTGGCGGTGACACCGAAAGTTACCACAATGCGCTGCGGGCTGTGCTGCGCGAAGATCCCGACATTATTCTTATCGGCGAAATGCGCGATTTGGACACCATTCAAACGGCGCTGACCGCCGCCGAAACCGGCCACCTGGTGTTGGCCACGCTGCACACGAAATCTGCCGCCGATTCCATCGACCGCATGGTTGATGTGTTCCCCGAAGGCTTGCAGCGCCAAATTCGCATGCAGCTTTCCACCTGCTTGCAGGCGGTGGTATCCCAGCAGCTGCTGCCTACCGCCGATGGCGCGGGGCGCACGCTGGCCTGCGAATTGATGATGGTGACGCCGGCCATTCGCAACCTTATCCGCGAAGGCAAAACGCCCCAGATTGCCAGTGCGCTGGCAACTTCGGCAAGCGTAGGGTCCATCACCATGGATAACGCGCTTATCGCGCTGTGGCGTGCGCGCAGCATTTCGGCGCAAACGGCATGGGATGCGGCCTTTGACGGCGACTACATTAGAAAGAATGTGCACTGATGGCTACGTTTACCTATAAGGGCATAACGCTTGACGACACCCCCATCAGCGGCGTTATTGAAGCCTACGACGAAATTGAAGCGATGGAATCCGCGCGCGCATTTTGCCGCATCGTCCAAGAAGTGCAACCGGTGCAAGAACGCCAGGGGCTGCTGACGCGCGAGCTTTCAAAACCCAAGGTGAAGCCGAAGCGCTTGGCCATCATGTGTTCGCAGTTTGCCACCATCTTAAAGGCCGGCCTGCCCGTTGCGCGCGCGATGGATCTTGTGTCTGATCAGGTGGGAGATAAGTATCTGAAAAAGGTGCTGCTTGCAGCCACCGAAGATGTATCCGCCGGGCATGGCGTGGCCGACAGCCTGGAAAACAAGGGCCCCTATCTGCCGCGCGTGTTTATAGAAACCATTCGCGCCGGCGAAGAAAGCGGGCATTTGCCCGAAGCCTTTGAACGCCTGCATATGTATTTCAACAAGCGCGCCAAGGTGGCGGGCAAGGTGGCTTCGGCCTTAACCTATCCTGTATTTGTGCTGGTTATTGCCGTAGTTGTTGTTACCCTGATGATGATTTTGGTCATCCCGGCCATGACGGGCATGATCACTTCGATGGGCACCGAAACCCCAGCCATCACGCAGTTTTTAATCGATGTTTCCGGCTGGATGGCGCAAAATTATATGTGGCTGTTTGTGGCCCTTATTGCGCTGGCCATCGCCACCAAAATGTTCGCGCGCACCGAACGCGGCAAGGTGTTTTTTGCCACCGCCAAGCTGCGCATTCCCGTGTTGGGCAAGGTGAGCGTCTATTCGTGTGCGGCGCAGTTTGCCAATACTATGTCTACGCTGCTGGCTTCGGGCCTGCCTTCCACCAAGGCCATTCGCACCACGGCGCGCGTGCTGGACAATTATGTGGTGGCGCACCAGGTAGGGCTTGTGGAAGCCGGGCTTGAAGAAGGCAAAAGCCTGGCCGATTGCATTGGCGTGTGCACGTATTTCCCCCGTTCCCTGGTGGAAATGTGCGCCGTGGGCGAACAGACGGGCGAACTGGAAGAAACCCTGGAAACCATGGGCACGTTCTACGACGAAGAAACCCAGCGCGTCACCGACCGCGCCCTTTCGCTTATGGAGCCGACTTTGTTGGTTTGTATGGCTATTTTTGCAGGATTTATCGTGATTGCATTATACTTGCCCATGTTCACCATGTACGGCACCATGATGTAGGTATAATTATGACAACGAAGGAAGTAATTAGCGTTTTGCCCGATGGCCAAGCGCTGTGCGTATAGACAAGAAGAATTCCTGCGGTGAAGAGCTGTGGGGGGAAGAAAGGAAACACTATGAATGAAATGATTAAGAAGGTGCGCGGAGACAAAAAAGGCTTCACCTTAGCGGAACTGCTGATCGTAGTAGCCATCATCTTGGTGCTGGTAGCTATTGCTATTCCCTTGTTTACCAGTGCCACCGAAAGCGCGAATAAAGCGGTTGCCTCCGCCGACATCCGCGTGGCAAAATCGGAAGCCCTCGCTATGTCAATGCAGAAAAATGGCGGGGAAGGCTCCTACACGGCCACCATTTCGAAGGATGGCGATGTGACGATGGTGAAAGACGCTACGGCGGCTACAGCTTTTACTTCCTACGACGATGTTGTGAAGGCCGTGAAAGCTAAAAATGGCGTGAAGGTGACGGTTTTAGTTGATGCATCAGGCAAGGTCTCTGGTGCTCCGACCCCTGCGTAATAGGCCGAGCGCGGGGACTATAAGAATTGCTAGTTCACGGCGAAAACGAGAAAGGGAACGCTATGAATGAAATGATTAAGAAGGTGCGCGGCGATAAAAAGGGCTTCACCTTAGCGGAATTGCTGATTGTAGTAGCCATCATCTTGGTGCTGGTAGCTATTGCTATTCCCTTGTTTACCAGTGCCACCGAAAGCGCGAATAAAGCGGTTGCCTCCGCCGACATCCGCGTGGCAAAATCGGAAGCCCTCGCTCTGTCAATGAAACCGGGCAATGGGGATGGTCTCTACTCGGCCACCATTTCGAAAGATGGTGATGTGACGATAGCGAGAGAAACTGTGGCTACAGACATTACTCCCTATCAGGCGGTTCTGGATGCCGTGAAAGCTAAAACAGGCATGATCGTGACGGTTAAGGTTGAGGGCAACAAGGTCACTGGCGGCAGCGAGACGGTTACGCCGTAAGCCAGGCAACTGCGGCGCCACCGCTTTACAGGCGGCCGGTTTCTGTAGGGCGGGGCTTTGCCCCACTCTACACGGCCTGCTGCTAGTTGTTGCCGATTCGTTGGGATGAAATTATGATCTAGCCTGTTATACTTGGTGCCTATACATTTCACACTAGGTAAGCAGATGATTACATGGGCACATGCGCAGCGAATAACAGCACCAGCATAAAACCCTCCCGGCGTGCGCGGGGGAGGTCGGGCGGGTTTACGCTGGCTGAACTGTTGATTGTGGTGGCTATCATTTTGGTATTGGTAGCCATCGCAATTCCTCTTTTTAGCGGGTCGCTGAATCAGGCGAAAGATGCCGTCGATAAAGCAAATGCGCGTTCGGTAAAAAGCACGGCCTTTGCCGAATCCCTACGAACGGGCAATGAAGATTCGTTTACCTATTATTACGTGGATAATGATAACAATTTAATTGATGTAGGAATGGACACCAAGAAGATTCCTGCGGGTACAGAGTATGCTTATTGGGCAGAGGTTGGGAAAAACCCCGATGGTTCACTTTTTGTTTGGGTTGATCGGTATACTCCAAAGCCTTAAGGCGGCCAGTTTTTCTATCGGACGATTGGTTTATGCGTTATGCAGCTAAGCATGTTTGGTTTTTGGGGCGGCATCTACCTTACGGGGTTGCTTGGCCTGTTGGGTGCGTGCATGGGCAGCTTCATCAACTGCTTCGCGTGGCGCATCGTGCACGGCGAAAACGTGTGGCGCGGGCGCAGCCACTGTGCCACCTGCAATCATACGCTGGGCGTGCTTGATTTGGTGCCCGTGCTGTCGTGGCTGTTGTTGCGCGGCCGCTGCCGCTATTGCGGTGAAAAGATTTCAGCGCGTTACCCGGCTACAGAGCTGGTGTGCGGCGCGGTGTTTATCTGCTTAGTTGTGGTCTATGGCATAAGCGTGCAGGCGCTGGTGTATTGTGTCTTAGCTTGTTTGCTGCTGGCGGTGGCGCTGGTCGATTTAGACACCATGACTATCCCTAACGGCTTTGTGGTTGCGGGCATTATTGTGTGGGCGGCAAGCGCGTGGTGGGTGCCCACCCAAGCTGCGGCGTTTTCGGTGGGCAGCCTGTTTGCCGGCTGGTTGGGCGGCGGTTGGTTGGCGGTCGTGGCCGATGGCCTGGCAGGTGCTCTGGGCGTGGGCGGCTTTATGCTGGCGGCTTCGCTGGTGTTTGACCGCGTGTTAGGCAAGCAATCCTTGGGTGGCGGCGACATCAAGCTGTTGTTTATGGTGGGCTTGTTTTTAGGCGCTGCCTTAAGCGTATTCAACCTGCTTGTTTCCTGCCTGCTGGGTCTTGTGTTTGCCACCGCCAGCAAGCAATGGGTGAAAAGAGAAAACCCCCCATCCCTCGACCACGCTCAAGATGACAGTAGCACCCCCGACACCCCGGTATCTTCCCCTGTTATTCCACATGAAGCGAAGAATCTGGGCTTGCACGACGAAGAAACGCTTACAATAATGGAGGCGGGCGCTTTTCCGTTCGGGCCAGCTATTGCAGCGGCAACACTTGTTACCCTGCTGGTTGGGCCGAACGTTTTAGAATGGTACCTTAGTCTTTTTTTGTAGTAGAGGATACGGCATGGCGAAAACATATACAGGAATTGACATGGGCAGCAGCTTTTTGAAGCTGGCGGTGTGCAACGGGGATTCCATAAAGAAAATGATTATCGAACCGGTGCCGGAGGGCTTGGTGCGCGATAACAAAATCACCAGCTATGATGCCATGGCCGATTTTATTAAACGCACGATTTCGGCGCACGGCGGTGTGGATAAAGATGCGGCCTTGTTGTTGCCCAACACCATGAGCCTCACGCGTCGCCTTAGCCTGCCGATGATGACGCAGGCCGAACTGGATTTGAACCTGCCTTATGAATTTCGCGACTTTATCACCGATGGCAAAGATCACTATGTGTACGATTACGCCGTGCTCAACACCGTGCACGTAACGGTTCCGCTGGCGGTGGACGCGGCAGTTTCTGCTAAAAACACCCCCGCACCAGGTGGCACGCTTGATCTGTTAGCGGTGGCAACGCGCAAGGATACGCTGGAGGATTACATGCGGATGTGTCGGCGTGCGGGGCTAAAGGTGCGCACGGCGCTTTCTTATGCGGCCGCGCTGCAAAATCTGGTGCAGGCCAGTGGCACCAAGGGCGCCCAGCCCGCTGCGGACAACTGCTGCATTATCGATTTTGGCAACGAAACCACGAACCTATACTTTTTTTCGGCGGGAACCTACGATGTTACCCGGGCGCTAGATATGGGCGGCGAAGCGATCGACCGCGCCATTGCCGATGTGCTGGGCATAGATGAACACACGGCGGCGATTCACAAGGAAAGCGATTACGCAGGCGCGCAATCAAGCGAAGCCGTGTTAAACGTGTGCGAGAGCCTGGCGGTGGAAATTGGCCGCGCACTTAATTTCTACGATTTCAACAACCCCGATGCGCCCATTGAAATGGCCTATTACAGTGGCGGTGGCGTGGCGCTTTCTTCATTGGTTCCCACTGTGGCGCGTCATCTTGAAATTCCGCTTGTTGATGTTTCCACCATTATGCCCACAGCTTCTTGCGATGCGGCGTTGCGCACCCGGTGTTCCGGTGCCGTTGGCGCAACGATAAGGGGATAGGAAAGCCATGGATATGAAAAAAAACATCAGTTTGGGCAACAAAAAGCCGGTCTATCCCACGAAGCGCACGGTCAATTTGATCGAGCAGGCTACGCCGAAAGTAAACCGTACGGTGGAAATCTTGCTGTTTGTGGCCGTGTTGATAGCGATTGCCATTTTTGCAAAATTCTTGGTTGCCGATCCCTTGGCATCGGCGGCGCAAAGCACGGCACAGCTGCAGGAAGCTCAGGCGCAGCTGACGCAATTGAAGGAAGAAGCGGCCGACTTTTCGCAGGTTTCGGCCGAACACGAGCGCTATGTGGTGGTGGGCAAAACCGAAGCGGAACAAAACCTTGCCGACCGCAACCAGCTGTTTGATTTGATTGGCACAAAAATTGCGGGTGCGGCTCATTTGCAATCGGTTAAGGTAAGCGGCAACACCGTTACCCTTACCTGTTTGGGCTTGGCCTTGCCCGAGGTATCACGCCTGGTAGAAAGCTTGGAAGACGATGAGCGCGTGGCGTATGTAACCGTTTCTACCACGGAAGCTTCCGACAAGAGCCAATCTTCGGCAACGATTCAGATGGTTTTGCGCGGCGCCAATCAAGCGGGCGCGGCCACGGGCGCGAAAGGTGCTGCGCCCGCAGCAGGGTCATCCGGGGGTGCTGGCGTGACGGGCGCGCCCGCGGGCACGAAAGCGGGTGAGACTAATGGCAAATAGACTGATGACGCGTGCTTTTTCAGCGCGTGAAAAAGTGTTGTTGCTTGTGCTGAGTGTTTTGCTTATAGGCGCGTGCTATTACCTGCTTGTGGTGAAGAATGTGGCCGACATGAAGGACAACAACGCCGCACAACTAGAAGAAGTGCAGATGCAGATTGATGCGCAGCAGTCGCTTTTGCTGGCGCGTTCGCAGATGGTGAAGGCCTTAGAGGAACTAGGTCCCACCGAACAGCTTCCCGCAGTGGCTGTTTATGATAACGTGCGCAACGAGATTAACGAACTGAATGCGGCGCTTGCGGGTGCTTCCACCAGCAACTTAAGCTTTGGGCAGCCCGAACTTGATGGTACGCTGGTGCGCCGTGCGGTAAGCGTAAGCTATACGGTGCCCACAACCGAAGCGGCCATAGCTGTGATGAAGGAACTGCAAAATGGCACATACGCCTGTGAGATCTTAGATTTCTCGCTGACGAATTCCCTGAAAACAGATGGGGGCGTAAGCAGCGTGGCGGCCACGCTGACGCTGACGTATTTTGAAACCACAACCGGCTCTACCAACTTGAGCGGCCTGGTGGAAAAAGCACCCGCGAGCGCGAGCGCAAGCACCACGGTGCCCACGGCCACAACCACCCCTAAGGCCACTCAAAAATAAAAAACCAAAACAGCTGTTTACCCTAAAATTCCCCTGTTTTTGCGGGGAATTTTGCTGTTCATGTCGTTGGATTTGCTGTTCATGTCGCTGGATTTGCTGTTCATGACAAATTGCTGACTCAAGCATAGAAAAGTGGTAGCCTTTCTCAATCTGCTAGAAGGAAGGGGAGCCATGTCAAAAAGGTGTTTAACGGCGCATATGTGGGAAGGGCAGTCGCCTGCCGCAGGCGGCTGTGGCGCGCTTGGCTCTGGGGGCGGCGGCTTGGACCCCGTTACCCATTTGATGGGCAATTACGATTTTCGCACCGCATTGGAATCGTTGTGCACATCAGAAAAAAGTTGGGCCGTTCTTATATTGGGCATCGATGAGTTCAAAAGCATCAACGACTTTTATTCCTATTCTTTTGGCGATCAGGTGCTCAAGGAATTTTCTGAGCAGATTGCTGCCGTGTTTTGCAATCAGACGGCGCTGTATCGTCTTGATGGCGATGGCTTTGGCCTTATTTTCCCCTCAAAGAAGATGGCGTTGGAGTTTTATGTCGCGTTCAAAGAGCGCCTGGCCACACCTTTAGAAGTGGATGGCAACAAAATTTCCCTCACGGCTTCTGCCGGTATCAGCGGCTACCCCACCGATGGCGATAGCGGTGAACTGCTGTATCGCAACGCCCGCATGGCGCTGCGCACCGCGAAATTGGGCGGCAGGGACCAGCTGGTGGTGTATTCCGATGAAATTTTGAAAAAGGAACAGTTCAAAATGAAGCTTCTGAACAATCTTCGTGATTGCGTGAAGAAGGGCTTCAAAGGATTTTCCTTGCGCTACCAGCCGCTGGTGCGTGCGCAAAATGGCGAACTGTATGGCTGCGAGGTGCTTTTGCGCTGGACGCATAGCGATTTTCCCCAAGAAGTGACACCCTATGAATTTATTCCGGCGCTTGAAGAAAGCGGCCTTATTCTTGAAGTGGGGCGTTGGGTTTTTGAAACTGCCTTGCAGCAATACGAGCGTTTGGCGCGTTTGGTGCCCGATTTCCAAATGAACATCAATGTTTCCAGCAAGCAGTTTGAAGACCCTGATTTCAAGTTTTTTGTGGTAAGCAAGGTGACCGAACACCATATTGATCCCGCAAAAATAACCCTTGAGCTGACCGAAAGCGGCCAGATTACCGATACAGAAGAAATGAGCCACGTCTTCGATTTTCTGCGCGGGCAGGGCATCAAGATTGCGCTGGATGATTTTGGCACGGGCTACGCTTCCTTTGAGCTGTTTCGCGTGCTGAGCGCCGACCAGCTGAAGATCGATCGTTCTTTTTTGGAGCGGCTTTCCTACGATGTGACCGATCAAAAAATTATCGCCCAGATTGTTAATTTGTGCCACAGCATGAATATGACGGTGTGCGTTGAGGGTATTGAAAGCCCCGAAATTGAATCGGTTGTGCGCCAGTTGGGCCCCGAACTGATGCAGGGCTATTACTTCAACACACCCATGGCGCTAAAAGATTTCGAGGGCTTTTATGGGGGGAAGCACCCTGCCGAGCAGGCGGCGGCACTTCCCGTGGTGGCGCCCGAGCATCAACAGAGCATGGCGTATGCCCCGTTTAGGCCAGCTCAGCCTATGAGCATGAACGAAATTGTCGACAACGCTCATGCGGGTATTTTCCAAGTGGGCATGGATCATGAATTCACCTTCCTCACCTGCAACGAAGGATATAGGCGCATGCTGGGTTACACGGCGCGCCAGATGGAAGAAAAGTTCAAGAATCAGGCGCTGGGGTTTGTGCACCCTGACGACATGGAATACGTGAACGAAGAAATTCGCCGCCAGCTCAATTTGGGCGACACGGTTACCATTGAGTTTCGCGTGGTGAAGGCCAACGGGGACCCGATTTGGATTTTGGGCACGGGCAACGTGGTGAAAAGCCGCCGTGGCAACCCCAGCCTTGTTGTGGTGATCATCGACAACAACCGCATCAAAACGAAGAATTTGGCCACCGAAAAGGAAGCGGCCTTCCACGACAACATTCTTTCCAACATTACAACCGGGGTGAAGTGTGTGCGTTTCGACGTTAACTTCACCATCGATTATATTTCGCCCAGCTTCCTTTCCATCTTGGGTTATACCCGCGAAGAAGTGCGCACACTGTTCGACGATAAATATATCAACATGATTTATCCGGAAGATATTAAAGTGGTAACCAACGATATTTTGGAACAGCTTAAAGTGAGCAATGTGGTGACCATGCGTTATCGGTCCGTGTGTAAAAGTGGCAAACTTATTTGGGTGGAAACGGTTTCGCGGCTGTGCCCGCCCGACGATGATGGCATTCAGCGTGCGTATTCAAGCGTGATTGATATTTCTGACAGCCTTGTTAAAGAGCCCGAACTGCAGCCTCCCAGCACCAGCAATCGCTACCAGCTGGCGGTGCAGCAGTGGGGCGATATTTTGTTTGAATACGATTTCCGCAGCGGAGTGCTTTCGTTTTCCGACAATTTCAAAAGTGTGTTTGGGCGCAACTGCCAAACCACCGTGCAAGATGAGCTCAACTTTGTGCACGAAGATGATGTTGCACTGCTGTATACCACCTTTGAAACCGCTCGCCGGGGCACGCAGCCCGATCCCGTCGAGGTGCGCCTGCTAACGAAGAATGCGGATTTCCGCTGGTACGCGCTGCGTTTCACGCTGCCCGAACGATTTGGGGATGTGCCTGTTTCGGCCATTGGGAAGATGAGCGACATCGACGAGGAACGCAAGGAACGCGATGACCTGGTTTCGCAGACGGAAAAAGATGCCATGACAGATTTGTTTAATAAAGGTACGGCAGAAAGAAAGATTCGCGCCTTGCTTGACCGGGCGGAAGGCGACCAGCGCTTCGCCTTGTTTGTGGTGGATATTGATAACTTCAAGCAGGTCAACGATAGGATGGGACACATTAGCGGCGACAAAGTTATTCGAGAGATTGCGCGCCGGCTAAAATCGCTCTTCCGTGCGAGCGATTTGGTGGGGCGTGCCGGCGGCGATGAATTTATAGCCTGTATTTCCTACGATGGATTGGCAGACGGCGTTACGGCCAAGGCTGCCGAAATGGTTAAAAAATTGCACGAGCCGTTTTTCCTGGAGGGAGAAAAATACGACCTGAGCGTCAGTGTGGGCGTGGCGTGCTTCCCCGAAGACGGTGCCCAGTTCTACGATTTGTTCCGCCGCGCCGATAGCGCCCTTTATCGCGCAAAAGAATTGGGCAAAGATGGCTACTGCCTGGCCGCGAAGTAGGCCACCGCTCCCGGGGGTGTGGCGGGCGGCGGGTTGCTGGCAGGTTGGGTGGTCGCAAAAACTAATGCTTGACGCGCGGGGCAGACATCGGTAGAATAACCACTCGCGTTTGATTTATACGCACATGGTCGGGTAGCTCAGTTGGTAGAGCAGCGGATTGAAAATCCGCGTGCCGAGGGTTCAAGTCCCCCTCCGACCACCACTTAATTATTACAGGCCACCGGCATCCCGCCCGTGGCCTGTTT
>JAVVPE010000031.1:5592-19680 GCA_036655915.1 Raoultibacter sp. | reverse complement strand
GTTTTACATGGGGGAGTTCACTAAAGAATTGTGGTGCTAAATCCTAAAGACGGGTCGTCGGATTTACGCAGCAGCGTTTGGAGTGTTTGCCATTCGGCGTTCCAATCCTTCGACAAAAGCAGGGAAGCGTGCAAGAGATTTTCGCGCGCGGGCACGGGGTTTACTTCTTCGACGGGCATAGTGTCGTTCATGATGGCCTTTCTGTCCTTATTGTTCCGGTTGCCACCCCTGCAGTCTTTTTCCGGGTGCACATTTAGTACTATAGTAACGGAAAAAAGAAACGCTGTCTGCCAGCATTTGCCCAACCTTTGTTTACCTTTAGCCCAAGGAGCGTGCAAGCCTATCATGCAAGTTGAATTGCTCTACCATACCCCCGAACCCCAGCGCGCCATCGCTACGGCGGCGCGCCTGTGCTATGCGCCTGTGGGTGCTTCCGAACTGATGGAAACCATGCCCGACCAGCGCGTGGCCAGCGTGCTTTCCACCATTATGGAAAGTGGGCATTCGTCCACACTTGAACACGCCAGCTACACCTTTGCCGTCGATGGCGTTTCACGTGCGCTGACCCATCAGCTGGTACGCCATCGCATTGCCAGCTTCAACCAGCAAAGCCAGCGCTACGTGAAGTTTACCGCCGATGTGGCCTGCGTTACGCCGCCAACGATTGGCAATGACCCCGCGCGCAAAGCGGTTTTCGACGAAGCGCTTGCCGCCAGTGTTGCCGCCTACAAACAGCTGCTCGATTTAGGCGTGCCTGCCGAAGACGCGCGCTATCTGTTGCCCAACGCCGCCGAAACCAAAATCGTCATCACGATGAACGTGCGCGAACTGTTGCACTTCTTTGAACTGCGTTGCTGTAAGCGCGCCCAATGGGAAATCCGCGCCATGGCACAGCGCATGCTGGAATTGGCACGCCCCACCGCCCCCTTCATATTTTTGGACGCAGGTGCCCCCTGCATCCGTGGCGGCTGCCCCGAAGGCAAGATGACCTGCGGAAATCCCTACCCGAAAGTGACGCGCAACTAATATGGCAAAGCAGAAAACCGATCTTTCCCGCGCTTTTTCCGAAGACGGTGCCAAAAAAACTCACGTGGGTGGGCAGGCGCTTATCGAAGGCATTATGATGCGCGGCAAATATAACTGGGCTGTGGCTGTGCGCGAGCCTTCTGGCAGCATCTACCTTGAAGAACACGACTTATCTTCGGGCCGCAAGAAGAACAGCTGGATGTATTGGCCCCTTATTCGCGGCTGCCGCGCGCTGGTGGAATCGCTCATTTTGGGCTACAAGGCCCTAGAGATTGCGGCGCTGCATGCTTTTGCCGACGAAGCGGAAGAGGAAGAGCCGCAGGCCGCTAGTCCGCACGACGGTGCCCCACAAACTGATGTGCCGCAAACCACTGCGCCCAAAGAATCCTTTATGGATAAAGAAGTCGAATTTGGCAAAAAGGAAATGGCGATTTCCATGGTGTTAGGCCTGGTGTTGGGCGTGGGGCTGTTTATTGTGGCACCGGCGTTGATCACCAACCTTATCGTGGGCGAATACGACAGCAATACCCTGCTGTGGAACATCGTCGATGGTCTTTTGCGCGTGGTGGTGTTCGTGTTCTACATTTGGCTTATCGGCCGTATGAAAGATATTAAGCGCATGTTTGGCTATCACGGTGCCGAGCACAAAACCATCCACTGTTACGAACACGGTTTGCCGCTGACGCCCGAAAATGCGCGCAGCTTCCCGCGCCTCCACGTGCGCTGCGGCACGGCCTTTCTTATTATGGTGATGGTTATTGCCATATTTATCTACACGATCACGCCGCTCAACGCGCTTATCGCCGCTTGGGGTGTGCCCGACGGCGCGCCGAAGTTGCTGCTGGTTATTTTAGTGCGCATCGCGCTGATGCCCCTTATCGCAGGTATTTCCTATGAAATCACCGTGCGCTGGGCGGGCAGCCACCCCGAAAATCCCCTGGTGAAAATGGTGCTGTGGCCCGGTATGCAGATGCAGTATTTAACCACGAACGAACCCGATGATGGCCAGATAGAGTGCGCCATTGCCGCCATGCAGCGCGTGCTTGAACGCGAACAGCATGAAGCGGACGCCGCAGCTTTGGCCGCCGACGCGCCCAAGCCTGCCGCCGACACCTTGGCGGCCACCCCCGCGTAGTGACAGATTAGAAACCCTTTGCAAACGCTCAGGTGCCGCGTGCTAGAATAGCTCCATCTTTTCGTGCACTTTTGCACATATCCAGCATGGTTTGCAAACAAGAAAAACGGCGAGTGAATTGGGGATCCTATGATTTCTGTAAGAAATATAGTCAAGCATTTCGGTAAAGTGGAAGCCTTGAAAGGCGTTTCGCTTGAAGTTACTGAAGGCGAAAAAGTTGTTATTATCGGACCATCCGGTTCGGGAAAAAGCGTGCTTATCCGTTGCATCAACGGCCTTGAAGTGCCTGATTCGGGAGAGGTTATTGTCGACGATATGAATTTGGCCGACAAAAAGGTCAATGCGCGCGCCATCGCCCGCGATGTGGCCATGGTGTTTCAAAGCTACAACCTCTACCCGCACAAAACCGTGCTGGAAAACGTGACGCTTGCGCCGGTCAAGGTGCTTAAAGTTGATAAGCAAGAAGCCGAAGATACCGGACGTGCTTACTTGGATCGCGTGGGCTTATCCGACAAGCTTGATAAGTATCCCGATCAGCTTTCCGGCGGCCAACAGCAGCGCGTGGCCATCGCGCGCGCGCTGAACATGCATCCTAAAATCATGCTACTTGATGAACCCACCAGCGCGCTTGACCCCGAAATGGTGCAAGAAGTGCTTGATGTTATCAAATCGCTTGCCGAAACCAATATGACCATCGTTATGGTCACGCATGAAATGGGTCTGGCGCGCGAAGCGGCCGACAAGGTGGTTTTCATGGAAAACGGCCTGGTTATCGATCAAGGAACGCCAAGCTATATCTTCGATGAAGCTCACAACGAGCGTATCCAGAACTTCCTTTCCAAGATTTTGTAGGTGAGGATTATGCTAACGAGACGACAATTCACCCAGCTTTCAGCGATCGCCTTGGGTGCCACAGCGCTGGGCGGTGGCCTTGCCGGTTGCGCCCCCGCCGATGTGCTGCGCGTGGGCACTAAGATAGATGTGCCGGGCTTTGGCTTCCAAAACCCTGCCACGGGCACCATTGAAGGTTTTGAGGTTGATATTGCTCACGGTTTGGCACAGCGCATTATGGGCAGTCCTGATAAATTGCAGGTCACTGGCGTAAATGTGACCACGCGGGGAGCCATGCTTGACAACAATACCCTCGATGCAGCGCTTGCCACCTTCACCATCACCGAAGCGCGCAAGAAAAGCTACAACTTTTCGCAGCCCTATTACACCGACCACATCGGCGTGCTGGTAAAGAAAAAATCGGGTATTGATACGCTGGAAGATCTTAACGGCAAAATGATTGGCGTGGCTCTTTCGGCCACGACGCGCGACAAGCTGACCAAGGCGGGCGACGAAATAGGCATCAAGATGAACTTTTCGGAATACGCCACGTATCCAGAAATCAAGATTGCGCTGGTCACTGGCCGCGTCGATGCGTTTTCGGTCGATCGTTCCATCCTTAAGGGCTATCTGGATGATTCCACCAAACTGCTCGATACCGAATTTGCCCCGCAGGAATACGGCGTTGCTTCCAAGAAGACGAATACTGAACTTGCGGCGCAGATTGATGCGGCGCTTGCCAATATGATAGAAGACGGCAGCCTTGCCGCCCTCAAAGAGAAATGGGGCTTGGCCAATGTTTGAGATATTTGCTCCGTTTAAGTGGGAAGCGCTGTTTGCGCGCTGGCCCGATATACTGTGGGCCTTTGGTGTCACGGTTGCTATTTCGGTGTTGGCGCTGATCATCGCTCTTATTTTGGGCGTCATTTTCGGCGTGCTTTCCGTGTCGCGCTCAGCCGTTTTGCGCGGCATCACCCGCGTGTATGTTGAAGTGGTGCAAAATATTCCCCTGCTGCTGCAAGTGTTTGTGTTCTACGCGATTTTTCCGCTGCTTGGCATTAATATCACCTCATTTTTCATCGGCGTGTTTGCTATCGGCATCTATCACGGCGGGTATATTTCCGAAGTGGTGCGCAGCGGCATCGGCTCCATTCACCACGGACAATTTGAAGCGGCGAAAAGCCAGGGTTTTAGCTATTGGCAATCGATGTTCAACATTATTTTGCCCCAGGCCGTGCGCATTATTATGCCGCCTTTGGCTGTGCAGGCCGCTAACCTTATTAAGAACACTTCGGTGTTGGCGCTGATCGCCGGCGGCGAACTCATGTATTTCTCCAATTCGTTTGCGGGTTCTACCAGCTATTATGGCCCGGTGTATGTGGTGGCCATCGTGCTGTACTTCATCATCTGCTTCCCGCTTTCGCGCCTGGCGCTTTACCTGGAAACCCGTACGCGTTCCAACAAGCATATCGCCACGGGCAACCTTTCTGAAAACCTGCGGGTCGATGTGACGGAAACCACCCCGGGCACCCACGACATCACAGGGCGTGCCGCCGCCGATTCGCTGGCTGCGGGCCTGCAGACCATGCAAGATACCGTGAACATCGCACCGGCGCCGGCTGCTCCTTCGCCCCGCCATCCGCTGCATACGCTGGTCGACCCTGAAAACCCCGCTGCATCCGGTGCCGAATATCCCAAAACCGGTATTCGTGCGGCAACGATTGCCGATGAAATCGGCAAGGAAAACCAGCAGGTCATCGAAGAAGAGCGCGCAGGGCGCCGTCGTCGCACCAAGGCGGGTCGCACAGGTGCGAAACACCTTGGGCGTGCGCCCGCGCGCGTCGAGGAAGCCCCTGGCATAAGCATCCTGGAAGACGAATGCCTGCCAACAGAAACCGAAGCGGCCGATGCGGCCAAGGTGGCGGCTGCCACACCACCCACCAACGATAACGGGAAGGGGGCGAAGTAGTCATGGCTGAACTCTTCACCTGGATAAACTTCCGCTTTCTTCTGCAAGGCCTGGGAATGACCCTGTTTATTTCCGCCATTTCTATCGTGTGTTCCATCGTGTTGGGCACCATCATTTCGATCATGCGCACCAGCGACAAAAAGGTGCTGCGTGGCGTGGCAACGGTGTACATTGAAATATTTAAGAACACCCCCTTGCTGCTGTGGATCATGTTCACGTTTTTTGTGGCGCAGTTGCCTCCCATCGGTGCGGCCGTGTTGGCGTTTACGCTGTTTACCAGCGCAAGCGTTGCCGAAATTGTACGCGGTGGCCTGGCAAGTGTGGCCCACGGCCAATACGAAGCGGCCAAAAGCCAGGGTATGTCCGTTGTGCAAACCTACCTGCTTATCATTTTGCCGCAGGCCTTGCGCAACATGATTCCCGCGCTGCTTTCGCAGTTTGTCACCACCATCAAAGACACGAGCTTTTTGTGGGGGGCCATGGCCTTGCAAGAACTGATGGGCCGCGGCATGATTTTGATGAACAGCTACAACTCGACGGAGCAGATTTTCGCCATCTTCGGCATCATGGCGCTGATGTACTTCATAGTCTGCTTCGCACTTTCCCAAATCGTGCGCGCCTACCAACGCAAGTTAAAGCGTGCTCGCAGCAACTAGTCGCACACGCGCTAAGAAGAAAACGGCTTGCATACCGCCTGACACCTGCCGGGGGTATGCAAGCTTTGTTTTTACCAAAACCTTCCAAATATCCCTGTGCGGCGGCATCAAAAGCGCAAAATGTGCGATTCGAGTAAAGATTACGCGACAAGTGCGCCGTTTTCGTATATGCTTTGTAGCTGTTTATCCCCTCGCACGTTAAATCAATAGGAAAGGGGCATCGTGTGAAACTGATTGTGACGGAAAAAAATATCGCTGCAGAAAAAATCGCCGACCTGTTGGGTAAAACGAAGCCGAAAACGGACAAGGTCTATTCGACGCCGGTGTATCGTTTTGAGCGCGACGGCGAAGAGTGGGTGACGATTGGTTTGCGCGGTCACATCCTGGAACCCGATTTCGCGCCCGCAGTGGTGTACGACAAAAAGCACGGTTGGCAGGGCGTGACGCTGGAAGGTGAAGTGCTTGAAGCCTTCATCCCCGACACGCTAAACAAGCCACCCTTTAAAAAGAAAAAGCCGTTCACGGTCGATGGCGTGGAACTGGGCGCTTGGAAAATGGAGGCGCTGCCTTATTTGGTGTATGCGCCCATCGAAAAACTTCCCAAGGAAAAAGAGCTTATTCGCAGCCTGAAAAATTTGGCGAAAAAGGCTGATTCTATTGTGATCGCAACAGACTTCGACCGCGAAGGCGAGCTGATTGGCTCCGATGCGCTTTCGTGCATCAAGCAAGTCAACACGACGGCGCCCATTACGCGCGCCCGCTATTCGGCCATCACGCAAGAAGAAATCACGCACGCGTTCACTCACCTGGTAGAACTCGACGTCGACTTGGCTTCGGCCGGGGCATCGCGCCAGGATATCGACCTTATTTGGGGCGCTGTGCTCACGCGCTATTTAACGCTGGTGAAATTTGCGGGCTACGGCAATGTGCGCTCGGCCGGCCGCGTGCAAACGCCCACGCTTGCGCTTATCGTGGCGCGCGAACGCGAGCGCCTGGCTTTCATTCCGGAAGATTATTGGGTTATCAAAGGTGCTTTCACCGATGAATCCGGTGAAGTGACCGCCTTTGAAGCCCCCCACGCCACAGCGCGTTTCAAATTAGAAGCGCTGGCCACAGCGGCCATGGCCAATGTGGAACCCGAAAAAGTTGCAACGGTGGCGTCTATCGAAAAGAAGACGCGCAAGGTGGCACCGCCCGTGCCCTTCAACACCACATCCCTGATGGCTGCTGCGGCATCCGAGGGCATTTCGCCCGGTCGCACGATGCGTTTGGCCGAAAGCCTGTATATGGATGGCTACATAAGTTACCCTCGCGTGGATAACACGGTGTATCCCGCCTCGCTCGATTTGGAAGATACCGTAAAAAAGGTTGCGGGAAATCCGGCCTATGCGCCCTTTTGCCAGGCGCTGCTTAAAAGTGGACCTTTGGTGGCCACGCGCGGCAAGAAGGAAACGACGGACCATCCGCCCATCTATCCCACAAGTGCCGCCACTCCCGATGATCTACCCGCCGCTGAATACAAGCTATATAACCTGGTGGCGCGCCGTTTTTTGGCAACTCTTTCCACTGAAGCCGTCATCGAAGGCACGAAGGTGAGCTTGGCGGTAGGCTCTGAAACCTTTGTTGCCAAAGGCGACATCTTGCAAGAGCCGGGCTTCCGCGGCATTTATCCTTATGGCTTAAAGCGCGACGAACTGCTGCCCGCTTTGAGCGAGGGCGACCAGGTGCGCTTCGATGGCGCGACGCTGACCCAGAAGCAGACCGAACCCACCGCCCGCTATTCCCAGGGCAAACTGATTCAGGAAATGGAAAAGCTGGGCCTGGGTACAAAATCCACGCGCCATGCCATTATCGAGCGTTTGTATGCGGTGAAGTACGTGCAAAACGACCCGATTGAACCTTCGGCGCTGGGCATGGCGGTGTGCGATGCGCTCGATAAGTTTGCGCCGCACGTGACCAGCCCGAATATGACCGCCGAGCTTGAAAGCGAAATGGATAACATTTCCACAGGTGCCACATCGAAAACGGCCGTGGTCGATCATAGCCGCAAGCTTTTGGCCGGCCAGCTTGAAAGCCTCATCCCGCATTCCGAAGAGGTATCCGCCGCCTTAGCCGATGCGGTGGCAGCCGACGCCTATGTGGGTCCCTGCCCAAAATGCGGCAAGGATTTGCAGCTGCGCGCTTCCCAAAAAACGCGCTCCATGTTTATTGGCTGTGCCGGATGGCCCGATTGCGATGTGACCTATCCGCTGCCCAAGGGTAAGGTTGAAGCACTGAGCGATCCGTGTCCCACTTGCGGCATGCCCCAGATTAAAGTGACGGCCTTCCGCGCTAAACCGCGTACGCTGTGCATCGACCCGCATTGTGCCACCAATTACGAGCCCAATGTTGAAGTGGGGCACTGCCCCGTGTGTAAGGAAAAGGGGATTGAAGCCAAGCTGATTGCGCAGAAAAATCCGCGTACGCTCAAGCGCTTCATTCGCTGCGAAAATTACGACGATTGTGGCGTGGGCTATCCGCTGCCGCAATACGGCCAGCTCACCGCCACCGAAGACGTGTGCGAATCCTGCGGCGCACCGATGGTGATCGTCACCACCGCGCGCGGCCCTTGGAAGCTGTGCCCCAATTTTGATTGCCCCGCCAAGGCCGAAGCCCAGGCGAAAAAGGAAGAGAAGCTTAAAGGGCGCACCGCGGGTAAATCTGCCGCGAAGCCCGCAGCTAAGGCCGCAGCAAAAACGCCGGCCAAAAAGAAGGCAGCGGCGCGCAAGCCCGCAGCAAAAAAGACGGCTGCAAAAACAGCTGCCACGAAAACAACCGCCGCAAAAACACCCGTTCAGGGTAAGGAAGGAAATCAAGATGCCTAAAGTAACGATAGTCGGAGCAGGAAACGTCGGGGCCACCGCCGCGCATATCATAGCTGCCAAGAATTTGGCCGACGTGGTGTTGATCGATGTGGCCGAAGGCTTACCCCAGGGCAAAGCGCTCGATATGATGCACATGCGTTCGGTCGAAGGCTTCACCGTGTCTGTTACGGGCAGCAACGATTATGCAGCCAGCGCAGATTCCGACATCGTGGTTATCACGGCGGGCATCGCGCGCAAGCCCGGCATGACGCGCGAAGATTTGCTGGGTGTCAATGCGGGCATTATGGCATCGGTAATCGATGCGGCCACGGCAGCTTCGCCCAAGGCCATCTTCATCTGCGTGACCAATCCCCTTGATGTGATGACCTATCTTGCCTACCAAAAATCGGGGCTGCCCACCAAGCGTTTAATCGGTATGGGCGGCGTGCTTGATTCGGCGCGCCTTTCATTTGCCGTATGCGAAAAACTGGGCTGCGATCCGGCCGATGTGTGCGCCTGGGCGCTGGGTGCGCACGGCGAAGGCATGGTGTGCTGGCCGCGCTACACTACGGTGGCGGGCACGCCCATCACCGAACTGCTCACCCCCGAAGAAGTGGCTGAAGTGGTGCAACGCACCGTTAAGGGCGGTGCCGAAGTGGTGGCGCATCTTAAAACGGGTTCGGCCTATTACGCGCCGGGCGCTTCCATCGCCGAAATGTGCGAGGCCATTTTGACCGATTCGCACAAGGTGTTAAGCGTCTGTTCGTTCATTGATGGCGCCTATGGCATCAATGACATCTACATGAACATTCCCACGCGCTTAGGGCGTAGCGGCGTGGAGGAAATTGTGGAATTTGACCTGACCCCCGAAGAGCTGAGCGCCTTGCAAGCATCTGCTGCAAGCGTGGCCAAAGGGCTTGAAAACTTGCCGCAGGCCTAAGCTGATCTATGACAAAGCTAATCACATCACAAGAAGTTGCTCGTGCGGTGTATGAGGCGATCCCGTCTTTGGCCTGCGATTTACCGGCCGATATCGTGGCGGGATTGAGCGGGGCGCGCGCGCTTGAAACAGGCGATCGCGCCCGCGAAGTGTTGCGTCAGCTGGTTGAAAACGCAGGCATTGCCACCTGTGATCGCGTGCCGCTGTGTCAAGATACGGGCACGGTGTGGGTGTGCTTGGATATTGGTCCTGATGTTAGCGTAAGTGGCGCGGTATTTTCCGGTGTCGATGCGGCAGTGGCGGCGGCCTATAAAGAGGCCCACCTGCGCCATTCGCTTGTGCGCGATGCGTTTTTCGACCGCACGAACACAGGCAACAACACGCCGGCCTTTTGTGAAGTGCATCCTGTGAATACTCCGGGTACCGCACGTTTGCACCTTATGCTTAAGGGGGGTGGATCCGACAACGCAAGCCGCGTGGTCATGCTTACTCCCGGTGCCGGTGCCTCGGCCATCTTCGATGAAGTGATTGCCTGCGTGCGCCAAAAAGCGGCCAACGCCTGCCCGCCTTTGGTGGTGGGCATCGGCATCGGTGCCACCTTTGATAAGGTGGCTGGCCTGGCAAAACGCGCGTTGCTGCGCCCGCTTGACGCCCCGGCTGCAAACGAGCGCACCACGCAGCTAGAAGAACAGCTGCTTGCGGCCATAAACGCCACCGGCATAGGGCCGGGTGCGTTGGGGGGCACCACGACCGCTTTGGGCGTGAAGGTGAACACGGCACCCTGCCATATAGCAGCGCTGCCGCTGGCCATCAACATGGGCTGTTCAGCCATGAGGAGGATAAGCCTTGACCTCGCCTAAATCGCTCACGCTTCCCTTCGATCGCGCGCAGCTTTCCACGCTGTGTGCAGGTGATGCCTGCCTGCTTTCCGGGCCCCTGTTTACGCTGCGTGATGCGGGGCACCTGCGTTTGCTTGATGAACTGGCAAGCAGTGATGCGCTTCCTTACAACCTGTCCGGGCACACTCTTTTCTATGCCGGGCCCACGCCCGCCGCCGCTGCACGCCCCTTCGGCGCCATCGGTCCCACCACCGCTTCGCGCATGGATTTCGCCACACCTGCCCTGCACGCTGCGGGCATCGTTGCCACGATAGGTAAGGGGCAGCGCGGGTCCGCGGTGATAGAGGCGTGCAAAAGCTGTGGATGCGTCTATTTTGTGGCCGTGGGCGGTGCCGCTGCGTTTCTTGCGAAGTGCATAGAAAGTTCGCAAACCTTAGCGTATGATGAGCTAGGTACAGAAGCTCTGCGCCGCATCGAAGTGATCGATTTCCCTGTTTTTGTGGGCGTTGATACGCGGGGAAATGACCTCTATTCGCTCTAGGACGGCCAAGGAAAAGGACGCACATCTATCGTGGATTGCACTCATCAATCCGGCACAGGGCCGGGTATATTCATAACGTTTGAAGGCGGCGAAGGTGCCGGGAAAACCACGCATATCAACTTTCTTGCAAGTGTGTTGCGCGAACAGGGCCACGAAGTGCTCTGCCTGCGTGAACCGGGTGGTACCGCCGTCGGCGAAAGCCTGCGCCAAGTTGTGCTCGATGTAAACAACGATAGCTTGTGCGATACCGCAGAATTGTTCATCTATGAAGCGGCACGTGCCCAGATTGTCAGCGAAGTTATTTCGCCCGCATTGGCACGCGGTGCCGTTATTTTGTGCGATCGTTTCTATGATTCGACGCTGGCCTATCAGGTGTACGGACGCGGTTTGCCCGAATCGTTTGTGCGTCAAGCTAACTGCATGGCCTGCCAAGGTGTGCATCCCTGTCGCACCATCTTGTTGACCACGGGCGCCTGTGCTGAAACGGGCCTAAAACGCGCCACCCACCACGGCGATGCCGACCGCATGGAAGCTGCTGGCGCCGATTTTCACACACGGGTCAATGAGGGCTTCTTGAAAATGGCCGCTGATTCCTCGGAGCGTATTCGTGTTGTTGTGTCAGCCGATAAAAAGTCACAGACCGCACGCGCGATTTTTACCGAACTTGCCGATGTGTTTGATTGGGATATAAACGGGGCGCTTTTTGCTTTGGAAACCTTTGAAATTCTTGATGCAAAAAAGCCTGAAAGCTCAAAGGCCAGCATCGCAGCGGGAGCATAGGTGAGCTGTGGCTGATGTGTTTGAAGGCATTTTTGGGCAGCCTCAGGTGCGGCAGTTTTTGCGCGCCGCCGTTGCGGGCGATAAAGTGTCGCACGCCTACTTGTTCACCGGCCCCTGCGGATCGAACAAGACAGCCGCAGCCTATGCGTTTGCCCAGACCATCGTGTGTCGCCAGCACGGATGTGGCAGCTGTGACGACTGTTTGCGCACCGCACGCCGCAAACATCCCGATGTGCACTATTTTGCGCCGGCAGGAGCAAGTGGTTACCTGGTGGAACAAATTCGCGAAATCGTGTCGGAAACAGCCTTGACTCCCATTCGTGCCCACAAAAAAGTGTACCTGATTGACCGCGTTGACCTGCTGGGTGTGCAGGCGGCCAACGCATTTCTGAAAACGCTCGAAGAACCGCCGGCAGATGTGGTGCTAATTTTGTTGGGGCGCACGCGCGAAAGCGTGTTGCCCACCATCGTTTCGCGCTGCCAAGTTGTGCCGTTTCGCCATATTCCTGCAAGTGAGGCCGCAGGCATTCTGGCGCAAAACACCGGCGCGACACTGCCGCAGGCGAAAATTGCCATCCAGGCGTGCAATGGCTCAATTACGCGCGCGATAGATTTCGCAAAATCAACGGAGCGCAAGGTGTTTCGCAGTCGCATTCTAGAAATTATGGCCGCGCTTTTTGTGGCCGATGATGGCGATGTGCTCGGCTATGCCAACGAGCTTTTGTTGGGGGCAAAAGCGCCGCTTGATGTGGTGCGCGCTGCCCAGGAAGAGGAACTGGCTGCATCAGCAGATTTCCTTGCAAAATCGGCTTTGCGGCAAATCGAGTTGCGCAACAAGCGCGCATTGACCGCCCACAGCGTCGAATCGCTCAATCAGCTGGGTGCTATCATCCGGTCGTGGTTGCGCGATGTGATGATGGTGTGCGCTGGTGCCCCCGAACTCATTATCAATGTTGATGTTATTTCCTCGATAAACGATGCCGCTGCCGCTACCGATGCTCCCCGCACGGCGCGCGCTTTGGCAGCTGTCGAGTGTGCCCATACCGCCATCACGTATAATGTGTCTCCTGAGACCTGCATAGACGTGATGCTATTTGAGATAAGAGAGGCTTTATATGGTACGGATAGCGCCGATAGGCTTGCAGTATAATCCGCGAACCCTCTGGTTCGACCCGAATGGCTTAGAAATCTGCAAGGGCGATGCCGTTGTGGTGAAAACAGAACGTGGCACCGAGTATGGCCATGCGGCTGACGACATCATGGAAGTTGATGAGGCAGCCATCAAGAAACTAAAATCAGCCTTGAAGCCGGTGGTGCGCCTGGCCACCGAAGAAGATGCTGCCCAAGCGGCGCAGTTGGATGAAAAAGCGCGTGCAGCCTTGCCGGTTTTTCGTGAACTGGTTGCGCAATCGGGCAGCGATATGCACCCCGTTATGGTGGAATACCTGTTCGATGGCGATAAGGCTATCTTTTACTTCTCGGCTGAAGAGCGCGTTGATTTCCGTGAACTGGTGCGCAAATTGGCGGCACAGTTTCACGTGCGCGTCGATATGCGTCAGATTGGTGTGCGTGATGAAGCGCGCATCGTGGGCGGGCTGGGTCACTGCGGCCAAGAGCTGTGCTGCAAGCGTTTGGGTGGCGAATTTTGCCCCGTTTCCATTCGCATGGCCAAGGAACAGGATTTATCGCTTAATCCCCAAAAAATATCGGGGGTATGCGGGCGCTTGATGTGCTGCCTGCGCTACGAATTTGATGCGTATAAAGATTTCAAAGGGCGCGCGCCCAAAGTGGGTGCAAAAATTGAGACACCGGCAGGGGAAGCAAAGGTTGTCAGCCTCAATGTGCCCCGCGAAATCATATCCCTTAAGATGGAAGACGCAAAAATCGTCAAGGTGCCCTTAGCCGAAATGGATCCGCCGCCCGCGGGCGTCAACCGTCCCTGTGCGGTGGGCGATGAAGCCTACGAGCGCATCACGGCCGAAACGGGCATGATAGGCGAGGGCGCAGCGATGCTGTTTAGCACGCCCAACTTCACGGGGACCGACAAGTTGGCCGAGGGGGGTGCACGCACATCCAAGCCACGCACGCAGCGCCCTGCGGAAGGCGGGCAACAGGATAGGGGCAAGGGCGAACAGCCTGCGCGCGAGGCGCGCAAACCGCGGCGCCGTCGCAACAGCAAAAACACGGGGAGCCAAAGCAAGGATGCAGCGCGCGCGCAAGGAAGCGCAGCTAAGCCGGAGGCGGCACCCCGGCAGGGAAGCACAGCTAAGCAGGGCGTGCGTCCCGGGCAAAACTCGTCAGGTCTGCGCAACGCGCCTTCGCAGCGCCGGGGTCGCCCCGCGCGGGAAGCCTCACCTGCGCAGGAAGGTTCTTCTGCCACATCACCAAGGCCTGAAGGGCATCGCCGTGCGCGTCGTCGCACACGCAAGACGGGAGGCGAGGGCGGTGAAGCTTGAGTATGCGCTGCTGACCGATTTATATCAGCTGACGATGGCGCAGGGTTATTGGGAAGTCGGCAAGACCGATGA
>JAVVPE010000031.1:0-5492 GCA_036655915.1 Raoultibacter sp. | reverse complement strand
ATTTATATCAGCTGACGATGGCGCAGGGTTATTGGGAAGTCGGCAAGACCGATGAACAGGCGTGTTTTCATATGTACTTTCGCGAAAACCCTTTCAAGGGTGGTTTCGCGGTGGCGTGCGGTATGGCGCAACTGGCCGAAATTATCGAAGAATTCGCTTTTTCAGCCGAGGATATCGCCTACCTTGCCGATTTGCCAGCACCTGCTGGCGGCGCGCTTTTCAAGCGGGAATTTCTTGACTATCTGGCACAGTTTAAGTTGAATGTCGATGTGGATGCAGTGGTGGAAGGCACCGTTGTGTTTCCCAACGAACCGTTGGTGCGCGTGTGTGGGCCAATCATGGATTGCCAGCTGCTGGAAACAGCACTGCTCAACTGCATCAACTTTGAAACGCTGATCGCCACGAAGGCGGCGCGCGTTTGTCTTGCTGCCCAGGCGCCCGTGGCCGAATTTGGCTTGCGTCGCGCCCAGGGGGCATCGGGTGGCCTGTGGGCATCGCGCGCTGCGGTGGTGGGCGGGTGTGCTTCCACTTCTAATGTGTTGGCGGGTAAGCTGTTCAACCTGCCCGTTTCGGGCACGCACGCGCATTCGTGGGTGATGGCATTTGACAGCGAGCTGGAAGCGTTTCGCGCATATGCACGCGTCATGCCCCACAACTGCGTCTTGCTTATCGACACCTATGATGTGCACAGCGGCCTGGAAAATGCCATCACTGTCGGCCTGGAAATGAAGCAGCAAGGCAATCATTTGGCGGGCATACGCATCGATTCGGGCGATTTGGCATGGCTGGCGTGCCGTGCGCGCACACGGCTTGATGAAGCGGGTCTGGCCGATACCGGCATCGTGCTTTCTAACGATTTGGATGAATTCACCATCCAATCCATTCGCGACCAAGGTGCTCAAGTGGCGTCGTGGGGTGTGGGCACCAAGCTTGCTACAGCTTATGACCAGCCCACATTGGGCGGCGTCTACAAGCTTTCCGCAACGATGCCGGCTGGTGCCACACGTTGGCGCGATTGCTTGAAGATTTCTGAGCAATCCAACAAACTGACCACGCCGGGCGTGCTTGATGTGCGGCGCTATTATTGTGCCGACGGGCTCATTGCGGGCGATATGGTATTTGATGTAAACGCCCCGTGTGTTGAAGGCGAAACCATCGTTGACCCCGCTGACAGTTTGCGTCAAAAATGTTTGAGTGGCTGCTCTTTTGAAACGCTTTTGCAGCCTTTGGCACGGGCGGGACGTGTGGTGTTGCCAGCTCAGGCGCGCGATGCAATGGCTGCGCGTGGCCGGGTGCAGGCCAACCTTGAGACGCTGGATACTTCTCAAAAGCGCATGCTTAACCCGCACACCTATCCCGTCGGTTTAGAATATGGTCTTTTCGAGCGGCGGCGCAACTTGGTTGCACACCTGCGCGGCATCCAATAAGGTAGAAGGATGCAGCTCGCAGCGAAGAGCCCTTGTTCGCTGGGATGCGCTTTGGAACAAGGAAGGAAGTTATGATTAAGATTATCACCGATTCGGTCACCTCGATTCCCCATGAGATGCTGGAAGGAACTGGCGTTGAGGTTATCACGCTGTTTATCAATCGCGATGGCGTGGAATATGCCGATGCCACCATGGATCGCGACGCCTTCTATGCGGATATCTACGACATGGTTGATGATCTTCCCACGTCAAGTCAGCCTTCGCAGGCTACCTTGATCAAATCGTTTGAGGCCTGTGCCCAGGCGGGCGACGAAGTGCTGGGAATTTTTATTTCTTCGGGGCTTTCGGGCACCTATGAAGGCGCCACGCGGGCGGCGCGCAGCGTGAAATCGCGCAACGTCGGCTTCAATTTTTCCCTCATTGATTCTGCATCCTGCGGCTTTGACGAAGCACCGGCGGTGCTCGATGCGATCGAGGCGGTAGCTGCGGGCAAAAATCTTGAACAGTGCACCCAGGTGGCCTTAGATGCCATTCGGTCGTCGCGCTTTCTATTTACTCCGGAAACCCTGACATTTTTGCAGCGGGGTGGCCGCATCGGCGGCGCGGCGGCGCTGCTGGGCAACATGATTCATATGGCGCCTGTGCTGACGGTAATAGACGGTTGTGCCACGACGTCGGCCAAAGTGCACACGCGCAAAAAGGCTTTAGAGAAAATTCTAGCCGACTTGAAGGCTGATGTTGAAGCCTTCGGCCTCAAGCGTATCGTCGTGCACTATATTGGAGATAAGACGCCCGCTGTGGATTGGGCGCGCAAGGTAATCGAACCCTATCTGGGCTATGCTGTGCGCGTTTTGCCGGTTAGCCCGGTAATTGGCATGCACGTGGGCCCAGCCATCGGCATCGCCTACGAATGTTGTCAGCCCCTGGTGGGCAAGTTGACGGTTTCTCCGCAGACCTTGGTCTGCACGCATTAAAGCACCAGCGGCCAGAGGTCGCGTTGACTAAATTGGTAACCATGCAACCTTGGGAGTGATTTTGTTTATGCAAACACGCTGCAACCTTATTATAGATTCATGCTGTGACCTGCCCTTTGAAGTGGTTGATCGCGAAGGCGTCGAGCTTATTGAATTTCCCTTCATCATGAGCGATGGCGAACATTCAGACGATTTGTACCGTAGCATGTCGGCGCATGATTTTTTCCAGGCCATGCGCGAGGGGGAAGAACCCTCCACCGCCCAGCTTTCTGTGCCTGTGCTGCAAGAAGTGTTCGGCCGTGCTGCAGCCAGTGGTGTGCCGACGGTATTCATGAGCTTTTCAAGCGCACTTTCGGGCAGCTTTGACGTGGCAGTTATGGTGAGCGAACAGGTAAAGGCGCAGCACCCCGAAGCCGAGCTGTATATAGTCGATACCAAGATGGCTTCCATCGCCGAAGCGCTGCTGGTGTATGAAGCCATCCGTCAGCGCGATAAGGGTATGACAGCAAAAGAGCTTGTGGCCTGGGCAGATGAAGCACGCAACTTCATCGGCGCCGAGTTCATGGTGGAAGATTTGGAAGCGCTGCGGCGTGGGGGACGCATCCCTTCCTCCATCGCGTATGCGGGGGCTAAATTGGATGTGAAGCCGATGCTTACCATCGACTTGGAAGGCAAGCTTTCCTTGATTGGCGTGGCGCGCGGGCGCAAGAAGGGGATAAAGGCGCTGGCGGATTATTACGCTAAGCACGTGGCGCCCACCACCCCGGGTCAGTGTGTCGTCATCGGTCACGCCGATTGTCCCAAGGATGCCGAACGCTTAAAGGATATGATTGCAAAAATAGATGAAAGCACCCTGTTTTTGGAAAGCAATATAGGTCCGGTTATCGGAAGCCATGTGGGACCCGGTATGATCGCGCTGGTATTTTGGGGCAACGACCGCCGTGAGGATCTTTCTGTTGCGGACAAAATTGCCAAAAAAGTCAAGGGAAGAGAATAGCGTGGGCAGCACTCAAAGAATCGGACGCAGCTGCGTCAAGAGGGCGAAGGGGTCGGCATGGTGAAGTCATTTGTGTTTGTGGGGGATACTGCTGTGGGCCAAGCCCTGGCGATCAACCTTGTTGAAGCGGGGTTTGAAGCGGCACCAGATGTGGCTGCGGCCGATGTGATTTTAACGTTTTGCGCATCGCAGAGCGAGACTGAAGACGTTTACTTTGAAACGGGTGGTTTGATCCAGCAGGCTAAAAAGAACGCTTACCTGATAGATTTGGGGGCGACAAGCCCGACGCTTGCCAAGGAGCTTATTGCGGTGGCACTTGTTAACGACCTGCATGCTATCGATGCGCCGCTTTACGTAAACGACATTGTGGTGCCGGATGCTTTTGCCCGCCGCGCCAACCTGAGCATGTTTGTGGGTGGGCAACGCGACGACTTTGATGCGCTCAAGGCGCTTTTGGAAGCTCTGGCGAGTTCGGTGGTGTACTGTGGCCAGGCCGGTGCAGGTCAGATGGCTAAGGCGCTGTTGTCGCTGCAGAATACGGCCGAGGTACTTTCCCTGGTAGAGGCTTATGCCCTATGCCGCGAAAGCGCTTGTGATGTTGCGGCTGTGTTTGCGGCCGCGCGCACAGATGGCGCACTTGCGCCGCGTAGTGTGGCGCTCTACGAAGCGGTGGCGCAGCGAAATTTTTCGGGTGGGTATACCCTGCACATGTTCATGGCCGAACTGGTGGCCGCGCTTTCTGCTGCCGATGATGTCGATTTGATTTTGCCCCAGGCCGAAGCTGCCGTGCACCTTATCGATCTGTTGGCAATGATCGGCGGGGGAGACATGAATCCGGCCGCATTAAGCTTGGTGTATGCCGAAGAAACTGAATGCGCCAAGCACGGTCTTGATTGGACGCGCGCCGAAGAAGCCTATGCGCAAGGATGCGATTGCGATTGCGAAGACGATGATTGCGATTGTGGCTGCAACCACGACGACGAGGCGGGCGAAGGCGAATTTCCCCGTGGCTTTGGCGGGTATTCGGCCAACTGATCATGCGGATGGTTTGACTTTCATGATGTTAGAAAATTGCCAGTTGTGCCCGCGCTTATGCGGTGTTGATCGCAGCGCGGGGCAGGTCGGAGTGTGCGGGGCAACCGACTGCGTGCGGGTGGCGCGTGCTGCCTTGCATGCGTGGGAAGAGCCCTGCATCAGCGCAAACGTGGGCAGCGGCACGGTGTTTTTTAGCTACTGCCCCCTGCACTGCGTCTATTGCCAAAACCACGCCATTGCGGCAGGGGATGCGGGCATTAAGATTTCGGTGGAGCGTTTGGCCCAGATCTACCTGGAACTTGCTGATCAGGGCGCGCACAACATCAACCTGGTTACTCCCACCCATTACGTGCCGCAGATTATTGCATCGCTGGCGCTGGCACGCGCGGCGGGTCTTACGCTGCCTGTGGTGTATAACACGTCGGGTTATGAGAGCGTCAAGACCCTTGCCCTTCTTGCGGGGGTGGTTGACGTGTATCTGACCGATTTCAAATACGCCGATACCGCGCTAGCCGCGCGCTATTCTTCTGCACCCGATTACCCCACCGTGGCCATCGCCGCCCTTGATGCGATGGTAGCGCAGGTGGGTGAGTGCGTGTTTGAGCAGGCGGCTTTGGGTGATGGGCAGGATGATGAGCAGGACGATGGGCAGCCAGCCAGGTTGTTGCGCGGCGTTATCGTGCGCCACCTGATGCTGCCGGGATGCCTGGATGATTCAAAGGCGATTGTGGCCTTGCTGCACAAGCGTTACGGCGCGGCGCTGCGTTTAAGCCTGATGAATCAGTACACGCCCGTGTGCCCGCTGCCCGCCTATCCCGAGCTTAACGCTCGTGTGCCCGCTGCCGATTACGAAGCGCTGCTTGATTTCGCCGATGATCTGGGTGTGCAAGATTACTACTGGCAAGAGGGCGGAGCTGCCGAGGAAAGCTTCATCCCCGCCTTTAACGGCCAGGGCGTAGCTGGACCTGAACTGCCCTAGCTTGAATGAGCTTGAATTGGTTGAACCGGGTTGAATCGCGAAGTCAGCCATGGAACTTCTCTCCATAACTATTTGCGAAG
>JAVVPE010000030.1:0-20294 GCA_036655915.1 Raoultibacter sp. | reverse complement strand
GCCCTGCCATCCAAAAACCAGCCACGTGCTCCATATGCCAGAAGTCGGCACCGATTTTCATGCAAGCGCGATGACCATCGCCAGTGTTGAGCACGCCAGCAGCGGGACGCGCAGCGCCTTGTCCGATAAAATTCTGCATCATAACCGGGTCGTTTTCAAACCCGCCGCACGTCATAATGACACCTTTTTTTGCCTTGATATTTTTGCCACCGACAACGGCTCCTTCAATCCGTTTTGTGGCGGGATCTTGAATAAGTTCGGTCATTGCGGCATCCGTGCGGTAGGTTACCGAATCGGAATGGTCCTTAATTACACTTTCAAGAAAGATCGATATGTGCTTCGCTCCCTTGATTTCAACCTTCGAAGCCTTACCAACCGTAAAGGTGCCCAAAGCATAACAATGCTCGAACTCTGAGAATTCAGGATTGTTTTTCAGGGGATCATCAACAGTGGAGGGCGCCTTGATTTCCGCTTCTTCCTTTGTTGCCCCAAGCCCGAACACCCAATCGAAATTCTCGCCCGCGCCCTTTGCGTAAGCCTCAAGCACATCATCAGGGGTCGAACCTTCGCCACGCATTTCTTTCATATACGACGCAAAGGCATCCACGTTGTCGGTGTAGACAATAGTGCCCTTGGCGTAGGGTGTGTTGCCGTTCGGCGTCTTCCCTTTTTCAGCCAAAAGGCAAGTCGCGCCCTCGCCCTCGGTTGCGACCGTGATGGCGGCGGCCATGCCGGCGGCGCCAGCCCCAACGGCGATAACGTCGTATTCTTCATCCCACTTCACGTTGCCAGCACTTGCGCCAGAAGAAGCGGCTGCACCCGATTTGCCCTGCGGCGCACAGCCGCCCATCAGACCAAGTGCCGCAGCTCCCACCAAGGCAGTGCCCGCTCCCTTAACAAACGAACGCCTACTGGTTAATTCCGCCTGCTGCAAAGACTTTTCTTCCGCTCGGTTATTCATAATGTCCTCCCTCTCCTTTATCTGCCCCATGAGCGACCCACCGCAAATAAAGTACATTCGATTGTTTTCTCGCAAGTCGCGCACTGACCATACCGCACAAACAGAGCGCACCAGCACACCCTAAACGCGCAGTTTTAACCCCCCGAAAGGGGTGGTATTTGTATTTTTTTAGGAAGGTGAGCTGATTTGAACTGCAAAAATGACGCTTTACTGCGTCACCTCAAGGCTCTGCATAAGATCGATAAGATCCTGCTTGGAATGAACATCCATCTTGGCGTAAATGTTCTTCACGTAACTTTTCACCGTGTTGTCGGAAAGATATAAGGTGTTCGCAATATAGCTTGTACTGCGCCCTTCGGAAAGATAGTGAACCACTTCCGCTTCACGTTTGGTCAGATTGTAATGGTGACGCACATACTGTGCTTGCGCATCTCCAGGATTTTCATCCGCACTATCGCTTGCCCTCTCTTCCGCTTGCGGGCTATCAAAGACGCCCAGCCCTAGCCGCGCTTTCGGGCAACAAAGTTCGCTGAAAAAGGGGCGAGTGTGAGGAATGTTGTCGGTTAAAAGGAAGGCAACGCTTATGACGATAAGGCAAATCATGGCAGCGATGATAAGCATTTGCTCAATGGACGATCCACCAATGGCCAACATGGTCAAGCGCCCTGCTTCGCGAAAAAACAAGTGCAATACCCAGAAGAAGCCCACCACTAAATAGGCCGGAACATCATAGTGGCGCGCGGCATCATAGGCAAGAAACCAGAGAAACCCTACCTGGAACAAATTCGTAATCGCGATGAGGGTAGCACCGAAAAGGGATGCCGTGCTTTGAAGCGTCGCAAGCAAAACCACTCCAACGGCAAGCGCAGCAAGCTGAGCCTGCCACAAAGCACCAAACTTCAAGCCACGACCTCGAATCAAGACCCACCAAATAATAAAACACCCAATGCCGGCCACGCCCAGATGTTGCATAATTTGGAACAGCGGCGGAAGCTCGATGGAAGGTCCGTAAGGAAAACCACGCGACAGCCCAAGCACAAAACTGAAAAACGCAAGACCCGCAGCAAGGCGGATTACCGTCGAAATAGGCTCCGACGCATATACGTTATCGACCGCTTTCGAAGGGAGCGGGCCTGCAGTCTGCTCGCGTCCATCGAGTGTTTTTTGAGCCTGCAAATACATAACGAAAGTCATCACGGGAAGAAGAATGCTAATAAAGTAAGCTATATCTTGAGGAACTAAACCGATAAATACCCCAACCAACGTCGAGAGCGCCAGAGAGCTAAAAGCGCAAAAGAGCGCTTCACGAATGCCGAGGCGCATATAGAACTTAATCCAAGCTCCACCGCCCCAGGTAAGCCCCACACCAGCGCAGATGCTTGCCGGAACAAACAGCGTCACACCGTAAGCTGCCTGCAAGTAGAACAACAAACTCGCAATCGTCATCAACGTGATTGAAATCCAACTGAGCATCCTTTCAGCACGAGGCGAAAAAGCAGAACGCAACGCAAACGCCGCAAGAATTATGATGAACGCACAGCGAGAAAAGTTGATTGCGATAGTGGTGAACCCAGAATCGACCCAAATATAGCGCGCATAGAGGATGCACTGAATCCAAACAAGCACAAACGCCGTGCCAAGAAAGGAAAATGAAAAATGAGGAAGATACTCTTTGAGAAATCTTCCTGGACCAAACGCTGCATTACGAGTGTGCAAAGTGTCCGGCATAGCCCTCCCCGCCAAGCTTCCTTGGGTTTCTTCAGTGAATCTCTATGATACCAGTATCACGCGCTAAAAAGCGATCCACTGAAAAACTAATGAATAGACCTGCCTCAGCAGTGTGATCACATTTTTTAAACGACAGCTACCAAGTTAGCTGCGACCGCTATTGCCACCATACCACCTGGTAAACGATGGCTCATTCTTTTCGTGTGAAGTAAAGTTACGCTCTTTCGTGCGATGCCGAATAACGCAAGCAGCCTATAGTACTTCGCATCGGAAGGCGGATTGCCGCCATAAGACAAAAGCGAAAAGGGGTTCTCATGCAGATGAATTTTACGAGAAGACAGGTCGTGGCAGGTGCGGCGGTATTGGGCGGCACACTCGCCCTTGGTGGCTGTGCAAGCCCACAAAAAACAAAACAAACTGAAGCCGTATCGGGTAAGCAAGCCGACATAGTGGTAGTAGGGTCTGGTCTGTCGGGTCTTGCCTGTGCGGTGTCGGCTGCAGAAAATGGCTCGAGCGTCATCCTTGTAGACAAGGCGCCCTTTCTTACGTCAACATTTCTTACATCCAAGGGTAACGTGTCAATAGCCCAAGTGCCCGAGAATAAGGAGGCTTGGCAATTTGATACAGAAGCACCCGACACAATAGACGAGTTCGAGAAGCGGTACCGCAAGCAAACCGAACTAGGCAAGGTGAATGTGCCCTATCCCGACTACGACCGCATGCGCCACATGATGGTAGAAAGTTGTGCCACGATCGCGTGGGTTGAAGAGCGCACAGGGATTGCCTTCAATAAGTCATTTACCAAAGAAATGGTAGGAACCGACACGGTGAAACCAGAGGTAAATGCCGACCCCTCGAAAGAGGGCGGTGCCTGGGTAGCCGAGGGCTTCGCAAAAGAACTCGACCGTCTTGGCGTACAGTCCATGGTTAGCACCGAAGCCTTGGAGCTCATCCATGAAGAAGGCACGGTTGTGGGCGTAAAGGTAAAGAGCAAAGAAGGTGACCAGGAATTGCGTGCCAAAGCAGTTGTGTTGGCAACAGGCGGCTTTGGTGGTAGTCAGGCATACTGCGATGAACTGGTCCCCATCATAAATGAAATGGGGTTGCAATTCTTAGGGAATACCATGAATACGGGCGATAGCATGACTATGGCCACCGCCCTAGGTGCGGCAGTCTATGAGGGCGCAGATATCATTGCGGGTGCCATTATGCCGGCGCGTGCACTAACAAAAGCAGATACGGGCTTCCAAAAATTATGCGAGAACGGCATGGAAGGCGCAGCCACATCATCAAAGCTACTTGTTAATGCGGCGGGTGAGCGTTTCGTAAATGAGGCTAGCCCAGTCATCGCTTTGTCCACTGCCATGATTGACAAAAATAACGGCCCTTATTATGTGCTCTTCGATAGCTCGAATGCTGCAGTGGCAGCGTTATTGGAAAAAGGTATTTCTACGAATAATGTGGCAAAGGCTGACGATATAGCACTATTAGCTGCTCAGATAGATGCACCCCAGCTTGTGCCCACATTCGAGACATACCAGCAAGCTGCTAAAGACGGTCTGGATGCCACTTTCAATAAAAAGGCAGAAAAGTTGATGCCCTACGGTGTGGGTCCGTACTATGCGGTAACATTCGTGCCGTCATTCGTGGCCACCATGGGTGGCATTAAAACCAATGTCGATTGTCAGGTTATCCGTGAAGACGGCTCAACCATAGCAGGTTTGTATGCCGTGGGCGAAACGACACATCGCTTCATGTATAACCGTAACTTTGTGCGTCATTGCTCTAACTCTAGCTCACTTACCATGGGTCGTCTTACGGGTGCGGCCTTGGCAAAACAATAACTTTAATTTATTCAACGCGAGCCGGGTTGTTTCCTGGCTCGCGCGATTCAGCGCGTTCACCTTCAAACAATTCCACGCGCGTACGACCCGAAAGTCCCTCCATAAGATCGAGCAACTCCTGGCGCGAGTGGACGTCCATTTTTGCATAAGCATGTCGCAAATGCGTTTTTATCGTATGCTCAGACAGTACGAGCTGACTTGCGATGTGTCGTGCACTGCGGCCAGCTGCAAACTCCCTGGTTATTTCGCACTCTCGTTTTGTTAGGTGAAAGACATGCGATACGTGCTGCCAGGCCGCTTCCGCCGGATGATCCCAGGTTTCATGGAAAGGCTGCTCGGGCGTATCATCAGGTAAGGGAGTATGCAGCTTTGCAACGTAGCGCAAGTAGCTACAAAATATGAAAGACAACGCCAAGACCAGCACCCACACGCCTCCAAGCAGTGCCGCACGCACGTCAAGAGCCATATGTTCCAGCAAAGTTTGTGCCGCAAAACGCCCCAACGCTACCGAAAGACGAGCCACGCCTAGCGCCAAGCCGAGCAAGAAGAATGCCGGCAGCTTGCGCTCGTGTGCCTCACTAATAAACATAAGCCACAGCAGTACATAAAATGTTATAAGAAAGGACACCATAAGCGATCCGGCTGCATGTGGATTCCCCATACCAAAACTTCGCTGCAGTAAAATAGAAACGAGGCACAATACAACAATAGGACTTATATAATCCACGTTTGCCTTGCGAGGACGCAACACCAACAACACGACTAGTAGCAAAACAGAAATAAAGATAGTAAAAAAACCTGTGAGATTGGTCTGCGCATATTGCAACCCACTAAAAATATCAATCTCAAGCACAAAGCCACACACAAGCGAAAATACACACGCACCTGCCACAGCTCGTTTCGTACGGGAAAGAGCCTCCGCCATCGAGGTAAGCGGAACGACATCTTCTTTCATGATACCAGCAACATATTCGTTGCTGCGCAAGCAATAGAACAGTGCAGCCATCGACAGCGCAAGCATTCCCACAAGCATGACTAGCTGCCCGCCAGGAAAGAGCATGCGAGCGAGCGGTGGCACCACCGTGTTAATAACAAACGAAAACGCAATCATGGGCAGCGAGTAGACAGGCTTGTAACTCGTAAACACTTCCATCCAACACAAAATAGCAAGCGACCAACTAGCTCCAGCGGTAATTTGCATACATATAAGAACGGCCGGATGGCTGCTGCCTGCCGCAGCAAGCAAGACATACCCCACACCAACGCCAGCGGCTATGCGAAAAAGCAAATCGGCCTTGTCAATACGCCCAAAGTAGGACAGCATAGCCACAACTACAAAGACAAGCCCTTCTACCGTCAGCCCCACAAGCGCGTAAGGATGCGAGCTATAGGGACCGGAGTTCAGATCAAAGAGACGGGCGCTCTGAAGGAGACCGAATCCAGCTGATGCCAGGGCGATAAGAATCAGGGTTTTCCTGTCGAGATGCAGGTGAGCGTTCATGGACTTCTCTTTGTTGGGGATTAAGAACTCAGTATCTTACTATAACATAATGGTGCTGCGAAAAATCAAGGAGCTAATCCGTTCCACCAGTTCACGCAAATATAATGCTCTCTTTTTACCAGAAAGCAGGATCAGACTGCCGCCCAGTTTTTTGCTATTTGAGAATGGCCCGCCAAAACCGACGCGAGCATAACGCACATGCAGTATTCTTCCTTAACCAACATTAACATAACTTGGCAATAGGTCTATAGAATCTTCGTCTGGCTCGATTAACGCACTGTACGTATGCTTTGCCGCCGTTATATACAACGAGCCTGCCAGGTCTTTTGGACATGTGGCAGGCTCTCTTTGCTAGCGCATGGGCGCGCGCTTTGCGCCCTCGGTATTGGTTAGCGCACTAAGACATCATGCTGGCGAACATGCCAAGGCCACCCAGGGCGAACAGAAAAATCAGTGCGATAACAAACCAGATGGCGAACCAAACTAGGCTGGCCAGCACGCGATTTTTCATCGAGATAGCCGTTGATGAGCCAAACGCGATTATGGCATAAATAACGATGCAAGCAATCGACCCAAGGATGGGGATAAGATTGAGCAAGCTTACACAATCAAGCAACAACCATTCCTTGATTGTAATGGTTGCGCTTGTGCCGTTTTGCGGGGCAAGCTGTGTTTCGTCAAACATGATAACTCCCTTTATCCGATGAAAAAGCTTCGTTATAGCAGCATACCAGCCAAAACAAAGAACCGCCGGTCATACGCGCGAAAGGTACTATCGGATAGCGCCAAACACGCAAGGGTGCGAATAATTGACGCGCCAAGCGCCCCGGCGGCGGCAATGGGGCACATCCAAGTATAAACTCTTTAAAGCACGCTCCACCTCCCGTATGCGACTTTGCAACCCAGAAATCGCCCCGAAAATGCGACTTTGCAACCCAGAATTTGGCCAAAAATAGGGACTTTGCAAACCACCGAACACTAGTTTTGTACTTGCCAACGAGTACTGGTCAAACTTCGCCAACACTTCTCAGGTTTCAAGCCGCACACGCAGATACAGGTGTTGGAATCTGCGGCTTGCCCCTAAGTACCTCTGTTGTTTGATTGGCTTGGTCGCACTCCCCTAGCGCAAGGAGGCTTCCACCAAATCGATAAGTTCTTGGCGCTTGTGAACGCCGATTTTTGCGTAGATGTTGCGCACGTGACCACGTATCGTATTGGTGGATACCACCAGTTCATTGGCAACATGGGAGCAGGAACGTCCGCGTGCCAGATACACCAGCACCTCGGCTTCGCGTTCGGTGAGGCCATGCTGCAAGGAAAGCTGTGTGCATGCTTCTTCCAGAAGCTGTTCGCCGGGACGCGCTTGTGGGGCAACATCCCCATTGCCTTCCTGTGCCCGGCGGCGGCGTTTGCGGTCGCGCGAGAAAAACACCAGGGCTATCGTAAGCGCATAGATCACCGCTACCACAATCACCAAAAAACGGAGTGACTGTTCGTTATCGCCGAAGTAACCGCCTTGAGCAGACCCCACAGCCGTACCCGCCAAAAGAGCAACAAGCAGACATATTCGCGCGCCACCCAGCGCCATCGCCATAACGGCATAGCTTGCCACACGACGGGCGTGGCACACGGCAGGCACCTGATAGGTAACCAGCACAGCAATAAAATCGTAGCTGGCAAGCAAAGCTACCGTGAAAAACATACTGTAAGCATCGCTTAAAAAGGGCACCAACACCAGCATCGCCGCGATGGGTGGCGCAGCGATGCGAAACACCGTTGACACTTTTGGCATGCGCTGCGTCATCACAACCAGCACCCAAAACAGCACAATAGCCAACGCCATCGCAATGCTTGAAACCGAACCTGCACCCACGAAAATGCGCTCTCCGGCAAGCATGTAGCTATTCACCAAGCCGATGACCGCTTCAAGCACGAAAAAGGCAATCAGAGAATCGCTTAATTCATCGAGGGCTTCCCAAAACCCGTGTCGCGATGCAGCAAGGGTGGGTTGGTCTGTAGGCACAAGCGTTGCGTCAACAGCAGCAGGCGCATTCGCAGGTGCTGGCTGGCACACACCTTCTTTCGCCAAAACCGCAGCCAAATGCCCGCGCAGGTAAAAGATTGCCCACCCCACAAAGCCCAAGATTGTGCACGATAGCACCGACTGCACCACCAGGGGCAACTGACCAAGTGCCCACGAGCACACCACCGAAAGCAGCATCCCGCAAGCAATTTGCCCAATAATCATCGAGGGTTTTTCCATCACGAAAAACTCGATCCATATAAGAGACAACGCCACCGAACACGAACCGAAGCAAAACGCAGAAATCGCCAAAACAAGCAGCGGGGGAAGCGCCGAAGGAATGCCCGTCATACCCAACAGGTGCACAAAGCAGAGAAGAGCGATGGGGATGCGATAGGGCATCGAAAACGCAGGAAGGCGACCCATCTGCGCGGCAACCACAACCACAAGAGAAAGCGTGATTACCACAATGGCAACCGATACGTTGAATGCTATGTTGGGCACGAATAAAAACGCTGCGTCAACCGACCCTATGGCCGAAAGATAGCTGCTGGAGTTGACACCACGAAACAAGCCGAAGCCGGCAATCAGAATCAACCCTGTGGTTAAGGGCAACCCCGCAAGACGCCGTGGCGCCGCGCTTTTTTCTCCCCAATTCCCCATGTGTTCATCATAGCTGAAAAACAGAGGCTTTCGTTATCAATATCTTCCTAGCGTGCGCACAAGCAAGTAGGCGGGGTAGGGCGTGAACCGGAGGCGGGGTGCTGGTGGCAGGATGGAGGCGAGGCGAACTCTCAGCCCGGTAGCACGCATCATAGGAAAGACCAGGCACAACGAAAAACAGTCCAAAACTGACCGTGACACTTTTTCTTGCAAATTCTACACTGATTCCCAGATGCACACCGCATACGGTGAGGCACGCCGGTTTGCGCCACAGGAAGGCACGAACGGGAAGATTATCGAAGGGGAGGAATTACATGGAAGCGAATTTAGGACGTCGAGACTTTTTGAAGATGGCAGGCGCGGGCGCTGCTGTCGTTGTTGCGGGCGGCGCACTTGCCGGTTGCGCAGCAGGCTCAGGCAGCGGATCGAAAAATACAGCTGCCGAAGCGTTGGTTGGCTATGTGCCGGTCAACTTTACTGAAGAAACCGAAGTGCTCATTTTGGGCACCGGTATCGCCGGCATGTCGGCCGCCATGGATCCGGTGGAAGCTGGCAACAAAGTGGTGCTGGTCGACAAGCTGGAACGCATTGGCGGCGAAAGCTTCATCGCCTGCGGCGTTATGAACGTCAGTGGATCAAAGATGCAAAAGGATGCGGGTATCCAAGGCGACCCCGAAGAAAAATGGAAGAAGTTTCAGCCCGTGCTTGAAAAAGCTGGCGAAACCGACGACATGGAATACAAGCATCAGGTCTACGTTAACCAAACCGAGTGGGCAGACCGCGTGGCCGCCGATTATGGTGCTGAATTTCAGCCGATCACCGATTACATGAATACGGGCGCGCTCACTTCCATGCTGCTTCCGAAAAACGGCATCGGCGACATGACCACCGTACTAACCCCGCTGCAAAAAGGCCTTGAGGCAAAGGGAGCGAATTTCAAACTGAACCTGCGCGCCACAAACTTCATCGTCGACGACAAGGGCACCCCCATCGGCGTGCGCTTCAACGACGAGAAAAAGGGTGGCACGGTTGATTTTAAGGCTAAGAAAATCATCGTTGCAACCGGCGGTTTTTCCTGCAATCAGGAAATGATTTCAGCCTATATGCCCTCCCAATCGCGCATGGGACCTTTGACGGTCAATTCCATGGGAGAAGGCCATCAGATGTGCAAAGCCATCGGCGGCCAATATATGCGCATGGATATGGAAGCCAATCTTATGAGCGACCTGGCCCAGGTTACCGTTTGGGGCTACTTCGGCCCGAATGTACAGGTTACCCCTCAGGGTCGTCGCTTCATCAAAGAGGACAATAGCCACGATTCGCCCGATGTGGTAAAGGAAAAAGGCCTGGGCTTCTGGTGGACCATATTTGACAATCAACTGATAAACGGCAGCCAAAAATGGAACGTTGCCATGAACATGAAGAGCAATGCCGACCGCCTGGTGGGGCCGTGCGCTTCGCTTGACGAACTTGCCCTTGCCATGGATGTTCCGGCCGATACGCTCAAGGAAACGTTTGCAAGCTATGATGCCATGGTCGCCGCGGGCGAAGATACCGAATTCAAGAAGAAACTGTTCTTGCAATCGCTGTCTGCCCCCTTCTATGCCATGAAACATTTCGCCTATCGCTACAAGACCCATGGCGGTATGAAGATAACCACCGAAAGCCAACTGACCGACAAAGAGGGCACCCCCATCCCCAACGTGTATTGCTGCGGATCGACCGTGGCCGATAGCGGCAGCGATCTTTCCCCGAACGCCGCATCCGGCCTGATCACCGGTAAAGCAGTCGTGGCAGCACTGAAAGCGTAAGAAATCCCTTGTTTTTGTTAAGCCCGCAGGAAGCATCTCCCTTCCTGCGGGCTTTCCTGTTATTATCGCAGCACAGGATATAAGGGATGAAAACGAAGGGTGGTGAGTCAGCTATGGAGCGTCGAGATTTTCTTAAAGCCTGCACCTTAGGTGCCTCGGTTGTTGTGGCCAACGCCGCCCTTTCCGGGTGCTCGGTGAAGCAGGCTGTTACCACCACAGTGGCCAAAACTGCCGGCGAAACCGATGCGGGTGATGCGCTTTTTGGAACGCCCGCCGTCAACTTTTCTTCCCACTTCGATGTGCTGATTATTGGCAGCGGCATCGCGGGGTTTTCGGCTGCCATCGACCCTTTGGAAGCATCCATGACCGTGTTGCTGGTTGATAAGCAAGAACTTCTTGGCGGGGAAAGCTATGGGTCAAATGGGCTTTTTACGGTGGAAGGCACCGACATTCAACATAAGGCGGGCATAACAACTTCAGTCGATGATGCCTGGGCCACCCGCGAAGCTGCCGTAAAAAAGCAGGTGGGCGCGGAAGGATTAGGGCTACAAAAGAAGCTTTTTGCGCTGCAAACGCAGTGGGTAAATCGCGTAAGCGCCCACTATGGTGCAAAATTTGCCGACCCGAAGGCGGCGGTTACCCAGGGGGCTCCCCCCGATATTTTGCTGCCCGAAGGCGGCATTGGAGATATGGAAACCGTCTTGGTACCGCTGCGCGATAGCCTGGCCGATAAAGGGCTTGCCACAAAGCTGGGCATGCGTGCCATCGCTTTTATAACCGACGGAAACACCAGCATCATTGGCATGCGGTTGAAATCGGAAAAAACGGGTGATTATCTGGATGTGCGGGCGGACAAAATAGTTGTAGCCACCGGCGGGTTTGCCTGCAACCAGGAACTGATTGCTGCCAACGTGCCCGACCAGACCGAAGTGGGCTGCTTGACCACGCATTCCTCGGGCGATGGCTTGCTGCTGTTCAAGGATGTGGGCGGGCAGCTGACAGGCATGGATCGCGCGGCTGATTTGATTGGCGACGTTGCTGCGGCGTGCACATGGGGGCTTTTTGGGCCGGTGGTGCAGCTTGACCCGCAAGGGACGCGCTTCGCACCCGAAGATGATAAAACTGCGGCGGCCAACCGCTGCCACAGCAATGCGCTGGGCTATTGGTGGACCGTGTTTGACAAGCAACTTTTGGAAGGCACCCAAGCCAGCAATCTGGCAAAAACCCTTCAGAAAAGCGCCGCACGCAAAGTGGGTCCCTTCGACAACCTTGACGCTTTGGCCGGCGCCCTGCACGTGGAACCCGCAACGCTTAAGGCCACATTTTCTGCCTATGACCAGGTTGTTGCTAAGGGTAAAGACGACCAGGGACGCACGCACCACCTGCGATCGCTGGGTGCCCCTTATTACGCAATCAAGCAGTTTCCAAAGCGCTACAAAACGCTCGGCGGCGCGGCGACCAACGAAAACGGCCAGCTGCTTGATGCGAACGGCGCCCCTCTGCAAAACATCTATTGCTGCGGAGCGTGTGCCCAGGGCAACCTGAGCGGACTTGCCAGCGCCGCCGCTTTCGGCTTATGTGTAGGACAAGCGATTGTGGAAGCTACAGACAAGGGCAAAAAATAGATGGAAGAATCTGCCTGCGGACACTCACATCAACCGAGCGACAATCACGGGAGCGGGGTTTCTGCTTCGGCTTCGGTTTAGTGCAAGGTGGGATAAGGAGGCGCGAGCACTCGCTTGTAGGCGGTGGCTTGCATGGTGGCGCTTATGCGGGCAAGGTGCTTGCTGCTGTAGCCGGCAGCAAGCAGTTCTTGAGGGGATTTCCCCTGATCAAGTAGGGCGCTTAAAAGAATATCGAGCGTCGGGTAATCGATACCCAAGCTTTTTTCGTCTTCTTGGCCAGGTGCCAACTCTGCGCTGGGCGGCTTTGTAAAAACATTTTCGGGGATAGGAGGCGTTTGGCCCCGGCGTTGGGCAGATTCATTGCGCCAACGTGCGACGGCATACACTTCGGTTTTGTACAGACCCCCCAAAGGCGCAAAAGCGCCGGCCGTATCGCCGTAAAGCGTGGAATAGCCCATCATGGCTTCGCTTTTATTGCTGGTGTTAATCAACAGCCAGCCGTGCGTATTGGAAAGCGCCATCAGGCACACCATGCGGCAGCGCGCCTGCGTGTTTTCGGCAGCAAGTCCCGTCAATTCCCCTCCACACGCGCCGGCAAGCGCGCACGCAAACGCAGCGAAGGGTTCTTCGATGGAAATGGTATGCGTTGTCATGCCCAGGGCTGCAGCCAAAGCGAGTGCATCCGCAACAGAGCTTTCGCTGGAATAGGGGCCGGGCAACAGAGCGCCGTGGGTGTGGTCAGCGCCAAAAGCATCAACGCACATAAGGGCTGCCAGGCTTGAATCCATGCCGCCAGAAAGGCCAAGCACCACATCGGAAAACCCCGCTGCGTGCACAAAATCGCGCAGGGCCCCAACGCAGAATGTATATTTTTCTTCCGGCTGCATGAGGTGTGCGAACCCTTAATGCAGGGCGTTGATGCGATTAGTAAGCCAGGTTGCCCACGCCTCAACGCCATCACCCGTGGTGGCGGCGAGGGGGAAAATGGGGGCCGCAGGGTTAAGCTGCCGCACCGAAGCATCAAAAGCTGCACGGTCAAAGTTGAACACGGGCATCGTATCGACCTTGTTCAAGATGACGGCTTCAGCCACCTGAAAAACTCCGGGGTATTTAAGCGGCTTGTCATCGCCTTCCGGCACGGACAAAATCATCACCTTTGCGTTTTCGCCCAGGTCAAAATCGGTGGGACACACCAGGTTGCCCACGTTTTCCACAATGATCAAATCGAGGTTATCCAAATCGAGCACGTCAACAGCGCGACGAATCATGTCGCTTTCCAAGTGGCAGGCTCCGCCAGTATTGATTTGCACCGCAGCGATACCCTGCGCCTTGATTTTTTCCGAATCGACCGATGAGGCGATATCGCCTTCGATGACGGCGATATTAAAGGTATCGCGCAAGGCTTCAATCGTGGCCAAAATCGTCGAGGTTTTGCCCGATCCGGGGCTGGCCAACAGGTCAAGCACAAACACGTGCTTTTCGGCAAAAAGCGCGCGGTTGGCTGCTGCAAGAGCATCATTTTTATCAAGAATCGGTTGCTTTAAATCAATTTGCATGCCTACTCCGTTTCGTCGGGGATATCGACTTCGATGGAATCGATTTGCATTTCGCGGCCGGCGATAAGTTCTGTGGAAAATCCGCCGCATTCAGGGCATACCACGTGAAAGCGATCATGTTCATATTCGATACCGCATTCCAAGCAGCGGCTGCGCGGCTGCACCATGGTGATGTTCAGTTTGGCACCTTCATAGAGCGGGTTTGTTTCCGCAAGCGCCTCAAAGGCAAAGCGCAGCGCGTCTTCAATGGCCTCGGTCATAACACCCACCGAAAGCGACACGCCCAAAACTTTATCGGCACCCGCGGCGGCCGCAGATTTATCCACGACCTCCATCACGCCGGTCATAATACCTAATTCGTGCATTTACGCCTCGTCGTCTTCGGCGAGTTTTTTGCGCTTCTTGGCTTCGCGTTCGGCCTGCCACTCTTCTTCTTCGGCAGCTTCACGTTCCAGTTCTTCCTTCTGCTTCTTCACGCGCTTTCCCAGGGCAAGACGCGCAATGAGCAGGCTTCCTTCGTAGAGTACCACCATGGCGGCAAACATAAGCGCCATCGTAACAGGCGATGCATCGGGGGTGACCATGGCCGAAATAATAAGAAGCACCAGGTAAACCATGCGCCAGCTTTTGCGCAACTTGGAATAGGACACCACATCAAACATGACCAGGTAGAAGATGATCAGCGGCAACTCAAAGGCAAAGCCGAAGCCCAGCTCAAACTTGATAATGATGTCAATCCACAGCTTTGCTTCAGGCATGACCTGGGCAAACCCCTGCGCCTGATCGGTCAGCCACTGGAAGGCAGGGTTCAATATAATAAGGTAGCAAAACACCGTGCCAAAAATGAAAAGTGAAGTTGCGGCAGCAAAGGTAGGAATGAACCACTTGCGTTCGCTGGGCTTAAGTGCCGGCAGGAAGAAAGCCAGAATCTGCCACAAAATAACGGGCGCGCAGGCCACGATCGACGTCCACAGCGATATTTTGAAGCGCACCGAAAACGCATCGAAGGCACCGAATACGTTGAGCAGGGCAAGGCCTTGATCGTCGTGTGGCATAAATTCCCACACCGGCTGCAAGAGGAATTGGGCAACCGTGGGTGTAGCCATGTAGAAAACGCAGACCGCGACAGCAAGGCAGGCAACGATGCGCACCAAGCGCATACGCAGTTCTCCCAGGTGATCAAAAAGGGGCATTCGTGCGGGACCGACGGGCATCGTTATTCCCCTTCCTTAGGTGTGGTAGGTGTTGTTTTGCGCGGCGCAGCTTTACGCGTAGTGGTAGCGGCCGGCTTGCGCGTGGTAGTGGCGGCGGGCTTGGTGGCCGTTGTTTTTGCGGCAGCCGTGCGCGGGGCACGCGTGGTGGCCGGCTTAGCTGCTGTGGTTTTTGCGGCCGGCTTGGCAGCAGCCGTACGCGTAGTGGTGGCGGCCGGCTTGGCAGCAGCCGTTTTGGCGGCAGCTGTGCGTGTTGTTGTTTTAGCGGCAGTCGAGCGCGTGGCTGCTGTGGTTTTGGCGGCCGGTTTGGCAGTCGTTGTTTTGGCAGCGGTCGTACGCGTAGTTGCAGGCTTGGCGGCAGCTGTGCGCGTAGTTGTTGTTTTGGCTGCGGCTGTTTTGGCTGCGGTCGTGCGCGGGGCGCGTGTGGCGGCCGGCTTCTTGGTCGCCGCTGTTGTGCGCGTAGTGGCTGTCTTGGTGGCTGGCTTAGCGGCTGCCGTGGTGGCCGGCTTGGCCGCAGTGGTTTTAGCTGTGGCCGCACCTGTGGTGGCCGCCTTCTTCACCGGAGGCTTGTTGCCGTAAAGTTCATCGGCACTCGGTTTGGGGGAATCACCAAATACCCCTTCTTTTGCACCAACGTTGGGGGCAAGATTTTGTGCGGGGTTTGCGGCAATCGCCGCAGCAACGGCATCAAAATCGGGTGCGGGAGCTGCTGCTGCGGGTTCCGTAGCAGGCGCCGTTGCCGTAGCTGCCGCCTCAGCGCCCGATGCCCCATCGGCGGCCTTTTCTTCGGCAGCCTTTTTGGCGGCGCGTTCCTTATCGTATTTCGCTTTGCGTTCCGAAAAGCTTTCCGTCTTTTCTTCCTTTTTATCACCCTCAAGCTTCGAGAGCACCTCTAAAGGATTTTTGAACGGCTCGTCGGAATTGGGGTCGTAAACTTCGGTTTTGATAACCTTGTTCATTTCCTCTTGAGCATTCTTGAATTTCCCTATGGCCTGCCCCACCGTTTTTGCAATGGCGGGCAGTTTGTCGGGTCCAAAAATGAGGAACCCGAACAGAAGAATCAGTACAAGTTCAAATCCGCCGATACCAAACAAGCTAACCCCTTATGCAATCAGGCGTGCCGGTAGCCCGGACGCACGCAACAGACTTTTATGCGTAACCGCAACATAGTAGCGCAACACGCTACGCACCGCCACCCATGACCATAAGCGCCATGGTCGGCAGCGAAAGCGCCAACACCAAAATGACGCAAACCGACACGACAACAATCTTTTTTAGACGATCCGATTTCTCATTTTTTTCGCGCGCCAGGCGTTCGCGTTCTTGCGCCTGAGCGATGCGTTCCTGACGCTGCTTCACGGTAAGATTTTGCTTCTTTGCCACGTTAACCCCTCAATTTGCCGCGAATTTCGATGACCCGCGCGATGTTTTTAGCCACTTCCACATCGACGTGCCAGTGATTTTTCTCATACAAAATTGTGCCGGCAACCATGGTCATAAGCACGTCAGACCCGCTGACCGTGTTGACCACGGCAGAAACGGGATCGGTTGTGGGCGTTTGGTGCGAACCCGAAAGATCGACCGCAATCACATCGGCGTACTTGCCAATTTCCAGCGAACCAATCATATCATCCATGCGCAAGGCACGCGCACCGCCCATGGTAGCCATTTCAAGCATCGTGGCGGAATTGAGGAATTCACCCACGTTGACCGCACGCTGCACCAACATGCCGATGCGCATTTCTGTGAGCATATCGGCTGAATCGGTTGCGGCGGGCGAATCGGTGCCCAGACCAACGCGCATACCGGCACGCAAGAATTCGTTGATGGGAGGCACACCCATGCCCAGCTGCGCGTTGCAGCGCGGGCACACCGCAATGGCCACATCGTGTTCCTTGAGCTTTTCCAGGTCTTCATCGTTAATGTGCACGCAATGGATAGCCAACACATTGTGCGAATCAAACGCGCCCCAGTTCAGCGCATAGTTCACAGGGGTGGCACCCGTGGGCAGCCACGGCGGAATCTCAACAAAACCGCGCTTGACATCTTCGGCATGAATAGAGAAGGGCGAAGAGCCGTATTTGATGAAATCGTATTCTTCGCGCGACCCGGCCAGATGCATGGCGATAGGCATATCGTCGCCCGCGAAGTCTGAAATTTTGCGGAACACTGAAGGGTGGCACACGAACAGCGCCGTGGGGGCGATGCCGATAGTGATGCGGCTTGCATCCACTTCCGTCTTCCACTTTTTGATGTCGGCCGCAGCCAACTTCATGGCGTAATCGACACGGCGCTTATCCATCGCACCCACTTCGCGATAGATAACCGAGCGCAGCCCCAGCTTTTGGGTGGCGTAGCACGCGGCGCCGGTCGAAGTGATATCGGCCACGCAAGTGATGCCCGAAGACAGCGCTTCAAGCCCGCCCAAGATGGCCGAATCGTACCAATCGCCCGCGTTCATCAGCGATGATTTTTCGTTGACCGAATTGATCCACGTGGAATAGGGCACATCGTGCACGATGCCGCGCATGACGGAATTTTCCAAATGGGTATGAAGATCGACCAGACCAGGAAGCAGCGCCGCCAAGCCGTAATCGCGCACCTCTTCTTCAGGGTAGCGTAATTTAAGAACATCGGCTTTCCCAATGTCTCTGATAGTGTTTTCGCGTAGCAACACCGCCCCGTATTCTATGGGGGCAGAGGTTATCGGCAAAACGTATTGTGCGCACAATAGCATAGGATCCTCCTGCTTTTTAGTGTGCGAATATCATAGCATTTTCCCCAGCCGCCGCACGGCGGTGCGCGCAGACCTCCCCCATTTCTCGACACAGTTGCGACGCGAACGGTTAAGGAGCGCGGCGGAGTTCGTTTGTGGGCGAAAATCCATCCGCTCACCGAAAAAGTACTGGTATACTTCACTGCGAGAGACAGGGGTTTACTACACATGCAGCAAATAGACATGACGTTCGTCCACGCGCCCGCCACCTACGATTTCCGCGAGCGTTCCATAATGTATGGGCCGGTGTCCGATATGGTGCCTTCCACGCCCATCTTTGAGATGTACCCGCTGGGGCTTACCACGCTGGCCGAGTATTTCGAGCGCCACGGCATCCGTACCCGCATTTATAACCTGGCATCGATGATGCTGAACAAGAAGAATTTTGATGTGGAAAAGCATCTGGCACGCCTGGATTCGCGCATGTTTGGCATCGACCTGCATTGGATGCCCCATTGCCACGGAGCCATCGAAGTGGCCAAAATTATCAAGCGGCTGCACCCAGGCTGCCCCATTTCGTTCGGCGGCCTTTCTTCGACCATCTTCCACGAAGATTTGATGCGCTACGACTGCATCGATTACGTGTTTCGTGGCGATTCGACGGAAGAACCCATGCGCATGCTGCTTGATCGGCTGATTCAGGCCGAAAAAACGCACACGCGGCTGGGGGATTTATCCGACATACCCAACCTGACGTGGCGCGATAGCACCGGAGCCGTGCACATCAACCCGCTTTCCTGGGTGCCCGACACCATGGACGCCATTTCCCTTGATTACGCCTACCCAATGAAGGGCGTGCTGCGCCACCACGATATGACCAGCTATTTGCCCGCGAAGGGGTGGTTGCGCTACCCGGTCAGCGCCAGCCTTTCGTGTCGGGGCTGCGCGCGCAATTGTGCCACCTGCGGCGGTTCGGCCTACACCTTCAAAAACCATTTTGGGCGCTCAAGTGTGGCCTGGCGCGATCCGCAGCTGCTGGTGCGCGACATCGAAGCATCGCAAAACCACCTGTGGGGACCCATTTTTGTGCTGAACGATTTTTTGCAAGCGGGGCAAGACTACACGCATGAATTTATTTGCGGCCTTAAGGGAAAGGTGCAAAATCCCATCGGCTTTGAATTTTTCGGCCCCCCTGAAGAAGGCAACGACCTCTACGACCTGCTGGATGCCAACCTGCCCAGCTGGTCGGTGGAGATTTCTGCCGAAAGCCACGACGACGCCATCCGCGCCGCCTTCGGCAAGGGGCACTACAAGATGACCGAGCTGGAACAGACTATTATAGATGCGCTTTCACACAAGAATTGCGAGCGCTTCGACCTGTATTTCATGACCGGCATTCCCCAGCAAACCGCCGCGAGCATCCGCGAAACGGGTGCCTACGTGCAGCATTTATATGAGCTGGTAAACTTCGATCCGCGGCTTGTGGTGCTGACCAGCCCCATGGCGCCGTTTTTGGACGTGGGATCCATCGTGTTCGACAACCCGGAAAAATACGGTTACAAGCTGCGCGCACGCACGTTTGAAGAACATCGCGAACGCATGATTTTGCCTTCGTGGAAGCACATTATGAACTACGAATCCACCTACATGACCGTCGACGAAATGGTCGACGCCACCTATGATGCCGCGTTGGATATCAACCGCATCAAAGGCGAACACGGCATCTTGGCACCGCAGATGAGTGCCGCAACCGACAAGCGCATCCGCGAAGCGCGCGAACAGATGAACCGCCTAGACGACGTGCTGCACAACGGCGTGGGGCGCATCGATGCACGGCTGGGGGCGCTTAAAGAGGAATTTGAGCGCTTAAGCGAAAACACGGTTGCGGAAAAAAGCGAGCTGAACTGGGTGGCCAGCGTCAAACCCATCCACGTGAAGAATTTGGCGAAGCTGTGGCTGACCAACGAACCAGCCAACTGGGCGGCGCATGCTACGGGGAAATGGCGCGCAGCAACATCGGATTTCGATTATCCCGACCAGGAAAACGGTGTGCGTTCGCCGCAGCAGGCAGAGGTGGCGGCCCCAGGGTCGGTCAATGCCCCCGGCTTTGCTGTGGATGCAAGCAACCGCGCATTTGCTGCCACCAACGCCACCTTAAGCGCCGGCCAGGCAGGCACTGCCACGCAGGCCGGCGCCGCGCCCGCCATTCGCGCCGAAGCGCTGCGCACGATTGTTCCCGACCCGCTGCTAGAACAGATGATTGCCGAAGAAGCCCAGCGGGCGCAGCGCATTGCCGCAGGGGAACAGGTAGGTGCCACCGTAACCCCCGGGCACGGCCTGCAGGGTGCGGGCGGCGCGAAAGGGGCACGCCAAGCGCGTGAACTGGAAAAGATTCGCGAACAGCAAGGCGCAAGCAAAACGCTATAATCACTCTTCGGACAACAGCCGACCTCAATTAAGAACACGCTGGTGATACTTTTATGACACGCGAAAACACGCCCCACACCATCGACACCGCCACGGGCGAAGCTGCCCCCGCTACTCTTTCGTCGCAACGGGTGTATGAAATTTTTTCCGCCATCGCAAAAAAGTATGAGCGTTTCAACGCGCTTTCTAGCATGGGCGCCTACAAGCTGTGGCTGCGTGGCATGATGC
>JAVVPE010000029.1:16441-21808 GCA_036655915.1 Raoultibacter sp. | reverse complement strand
CTACCACCGTAGGCCACACATCCACAATTTCCACACAATTGAAATATGCGCAGCCATGGCACCAAGGTCGGGCGGGCGGATATAGAATCCGCCCCTACAATCAACAACCCAAACAACAGGCACGTCCTGGTGGAGCAGATAATCGTGAAAGACCGAGCTGCTTGAAGTAAGCGTACTCCCTGTACGCGCGCGAAAGCTGCGAAAGTCTTGAGCGGTTATATGCCCACCAGGGCGCGCCGTCAGGTTAAATCAAGCTACAGCGTTTCAAGAAGTTGGGCTGTGCGCGTGAGAGTTTTAAGCGTCACGTGCGGGTTGGCCTTCAAAATTTCGGCCATGAGAATATCGGCTCGTAGGCTGCCTGTTGGGCGCGACACCAGCGCGAATGTTAGCCGCGCGCCGCCGTCGGTGGTGGCACTCGTCTCTTCCGACTGCTGCACTTCTTCCACCAGGTAATCGGCAACTACCAGCTGCTTTTCCTTCTTCTTGCGCACCACGCTTATGTGGGTGGGCACTGCAAGGGTGGTAAGGGGGGCCGACAGCAGCGCTTCATAGACGCCCACAGGAAACGCGGCCGAAGCAGCCGGGTCCTTGGCAGCGATGTAGGCGCAGCTTTGCACCATCAAATCGGGCACGCTTGCTGCCTGCAGCGCGGCGCATACCGCATCGGGCGCCACATAGTGGGTTGTATGCAGGTCAAAGCATTCTTGTGTGCCCCCTACCCCCACGGGCAGCGCTGCCCCAAAAGATATTTTCATGTGGGGTGAAAAGCCCTGGCTTATGGCATAGGGCAGCTTGGCGCGGCGCACGGCGCGCTCAAGCGCGCGCGCCACTTCCAAATGCGAAAGCAGGGCGCAGCGGCCGGCCTTTACAAAAAATACCCGCAGGCGAAACAGTTGGGGATCAGCCACAGCGCACCTCCTGTGTTTGCACGGCCACGCCCAGGCTTTGGCACACGCCACACGCCGAACACTCGTCAAAGGAACAATCGGGTGTTAGTGTGCCCGTAGCGGCCAGGGCGCGTTCGCGGCGCAAAAATGCGGGCGTTACCCCCGCGCTGATGTGTTCCCAGGGCAGGGTGTAGGAAGTATCGTAAGTTGTTTGCGCCACGGCGGCGGTATCCAGGCCCAGCGCTGCGGCGGCATCGGCCCAGGCTTCGGCCTTAAAGCATTCTGACCAGGCATCAAAGCGCGCACCACGAGCCCACGCCTGTTCCACCCAGGCGGCGCATTCCCGCCCGCCGCGGCTCATGACCGCTTCCACACAGCTGGTGGCAGGATCGTGCCAGTTCACATCTATGGCGCGCGTTTTAACCGAACTGCGCAGCAGGTTCACGCGCCTTTGTGCTTCTTCGGGGGCCAGCTGGCCATCCCACTGAAACGGCGTTTGCGATTTGGGTACAAACAGCGCCGCCGAAATGCCCAGCTTTATGTGGCCGCGCTGATCGGGGGGCACCGCCTGCTTCATGTGGTTGTAGGTGCGCTGCGCCAGGCTGGCAATGCCGCGAATATCTTCATCGGTTTCGGTGGGCAGGCCAATCATGAAGTAAAGCTTGCAGCGGCGCCATCCGGCCGCAAAAGCTGCATCCACGGCGTTGAACAGGTCTTCTTCCGTCACATTTTTGTTGATAACATCGCGCAAGCGCTGCGTGCCGGCTTCGGGGGCAAAGGTTAGGCCGCCGCGTTTTCTGCCCGCCACCAGCGTGGCCATATCAACGCCAAACGCGTCGAGGCGCTGCGAAGGGATGGAAACGCTGATGCCCTTTTCGTCGCAGGCCTTGTTGAGGCGCGTTAAAATTTCAGCTATCTGGGAATGGTCGGTTGAAGAAAGCGAGGTTAAGCCTACTTCATCGTAGCCCGTTTGGTCCAGGCCGGTTAACACCGCTTCCACAATGTTGTCGGCCGAACGTTCGCGCACGGGGCGATACATCATGCCTGCCTGGCAAAAACGGCAGCCGCGCGTGCAGCCGCGCAAGATTTCGACGTTTAAGCGGTCATGCACCACTTCGGTAAACGGCACCACGCAGGGTTCCCACGCCGGGCTTTGCGCGAAGCCATCGAAAAGGGATTTTTCAAACACCACGGGAAGGCCTTCTTCGCGCGGGCTTATCCACGTGCCTGCCGCCTGGGCAGATGCTTCATCGCGCCAATCGTAGAGCGCGGGCACATAGCAGCCCGGCAGCTGTGCTAGGGCGTGCACAATTTCGCTGCGCGTGGCACCTTGGGCGCGCAATTGACGGTGCAGCTTAAGCATTTCAACCACGGCTTGTTCGCCTTCACCCAGGGAAAACGCGTCGAAAAAAGGTGCGTAGGGTTCGGGGTTAAACGCGCAGGGGCCACCCGCAAACACCAGGGGGTCATCTTCGCCGCGCGCGGCAGCATGCAGAGGGATCCCGGCCAAATCGAGCGTTTCAAGCACGTTGGTGGCCGCCAATTCGTGGGGCAGCGTGATGCCCACGCAGTCAAATTCGGCAACCGGCGCGCAACTTTCCACCGAAAACAGCGGGAGGTTTTGGGCGCGCAGGGTGTCGCAAAATTCGGGGGCGGGCAAAAAAACGCGTTCGGCGGCCATGCCTTCGCAGGCGTTGACCACGTTGCACAAAATGCGAATGGCCTGGTTGGCCTGGCCTAATTCGTAGGTATCGGGGTACACCATGCAGAAGCGATACGCGGCTTCGGGTTTGTAGGTGGTGCCCCATTCATGGTTGATGTAGCGCGCAGGGCGTTGCACTGCGGGAAGCAGCGCTTCGAGGCGCGGCCATAAATCGGTCATTTACTGTTTTCCTTTTTTGAAGTGGGCGCTAATGCCTTCACGCACCGTGCCGGCAACGCTGCGCGTTACTTCTTCGGCGCTGACCCCGCCCGCTTCGGCCGCCGATTGCACCACCTGGGCAGAAAAGGGCTTTGCCTGGGCAGCCACCGTGTGCGCTACGCTGTGCGCTGCCCCGCCAACCTTGCTTCCTGCTGCCGACACAGCAGCGGCAACGGCCGCCTTGGCGGTGGGCTGCTTGCGCGTGGCATCGGCGGCGGCCACCACTTTATCGCGTGCGCGGGCAACGGCCTGCGCCAAGTGGTCGATCGACCCATCGGCTTCAAAATACTCGATGGCGGCGCGGCCCATGGCCAGCGTGCCCGTGTAGCCGATGGCCGCTTTGACGGCCCAACCCAGCGCCGGCACAAACGCCACCAGTTGGCGCGCCACGGCGCGACACGCAAAGGCACCACCCACAACGGCAGCCAATTCTTTCACGCGTTCCACACCCAAAGGCTGGCCGTAGGCGGCGGCAATTTGCAGCAACATCTTGGCTTGGTTAAGCGTCATCACCGGCATATCGGCACCGGGAATAAACAGCACCAGGCCCACGCCGGCGTTTTGCATGGCCGTGGCGTTAACGGCATCAAGCGAAAGGGGCTTGCGCACAAAGGGAAACGCAAGGGCCATGGCCAGGCGTTTTTCGCGGCAGGCATCCAAGGTCCACTCCCCCATTTTAAGGTTGAGCGTGGCGCAGGCTTCTTCGCCCAAGGGGTAGGGTTCCACCGCCGTTGTGGCACCCGCCACAGTGGGCAGGGCGTAGGCGGCGGGCGCTGCGGCAATGTAGTCAGGGGCAATCAGGTCGCCTTCAAGCAGCGGCGTTTTTTGCGCGCGCGCAATTTCGCGCACCAGGCCGGGCAGCGTGGTAACCACCATAACCGGCACGCCGATTTCCCTGATGGAAGCGGCAAGCTTGCCCGCGTTTTCGTTGAGCCCCGCCACGATAAGCGCCATATCAGCGCTGGCAACGGGTGCCACAGGCATGCTGGGGTAATATTCAATGCTAACGCGCGCATTTTGAGCGCCGCTAGAAAAAACGCTGCGCACATGGGCCTGCAGATCGGCCGGCGCACTTTCATCTATGAAGATAGTTACCAGCACGGGGGTTTTGCGTGCCGCTTCAATATTGGTTGCTTCATCCATGACCGCTTTAATATCGACGGGAATCTGCATGGGAACCGCCTTTCGTTGACTAACGAGAATTATGGGCCCACACCGAGCCAATAAGCCCCAACATGATGAAATTCACTACCATAAACGACGATCCGTAACTCATAAAGGGCAAGGGGATGCCCGTAATAGGCATAAGGCCGCAGGTCATGCCTATGTTTTCCAAAATTTGGAACAGCCACATGCCCACGATGCACATAACCACCAGGGCGCCAAAAAGATCACTGGAACAACGCGCTATTTGGAAGCTTATCAAAAGCAGTGCAAGATAGAGCACAATCAGAACCAAAACACCGAAAAACCCAAGCTCTTCAGCCAATACGCAGAAAATAAAATCGGTGGGTGCTTCGGGCAAAAAGCCCAGCGTCGATTGCGTGGCCTGCATAAAGCCTTTGCCAAACATGCCGCCCGAACCGATGGCCACCGTAGCCTGCTTCAAGTTGTAGCCTTCATCAGAAGCACTGTAGCTGGGGTCGATGAACACGAGCAGGCGGGCGCGCTGGTATTGCTTGAGCAGCTTGTATTCGCCGGTGGCACCCTTGATAAATTCATCGATGGCAAACACGGCCACCACGGCAAAAACCAGCGCAACAAGGGTTATCAGCAGGTATTTTACCCGCGCGCCACCCGCGATAAGCGCCACGGCAGCTATGGCGCAATACACCAAGCCCGTGCCCAAATCGGGCTGGGTCATGATGCACAAAAACGGCACGGCCAAAATGCCCAGCGCCTTGAGGTATTCGCGCGGATCGTCTAACTTGCCGCCATAGCGCGAAACGACGCTTGCCGCCAGCAACACAACGGTGACCTTGGCAAATTCGCCCGGCTGAACCTGAATGCCCAACAGGCTTATCCAAGAAGTTGCCCCCTTGTTGTTCACACCGATGACGGGCAGATGCGGCAAAAGAATCAGCACCACCGTCACGATAAGAAACAGCAGCGTGAAATCGGAAAGCTGGTGGTAATCAAAGCGCCACAGCAGCAGCATGATTATCGCACCCACGGCCACGGTGGAAAGCTGGCGCGAAAACTGGTAATCCGGATTGGTTGCCGTGGCGGAATATACCACGAGCAAGCCGTAGCCCACCAACAGCACGATAACGATAAGCAGGGGGATATTTAAGGCCTTAAACCGGCGCGGACGCGTCGCATTTGCCACCTGCTTATCGACAGCCTTTACCGACGCTATCTGCTGCATCCTTTGTTCTGCCATGGCAATTCCTCCCTTCATTTACGCGGATAGGGGCGCAAGCGTCACATCGAGCGTGCCCGCCTGCGCCTTCAGCGCGGCATCTATGACTTCGGCCGATACCGGCGACGCGGCGGCCGCACCACCCTTGCCTTCTTCAACCACGCAGGCAACCACATATTTTGGATTGTCGAAGGGCG
>JAVVPE010000029.1:0-16341 GCA_036655915.1 Raoultibacter sp. | reverse complement strand
CCCTTGCCTTCTTCAACCACGCAGGCAACCACATATTTTGGATTGTCGAAGGGCGCATAGCACACGAACAGCGCGAAATCCTGCTTGCCCGCCACTTCGGCCGTGCCCGTTTTGCCACCCGCATCGATGCCGCGTGCAGCAAAGTGCCCCGAAACGGTCACATCTTCTTGGCACACCCCGTGCAGGCTGTCGCGCATCAGCGCATAATGTTCGGCCATCGCTTCGGGGATGCCCATTTCGACGGTTTCGGCTTTAACCACCACAGCGCCTTCAGAATTGCGCGATTCTTTGAACACGTGGGGCTTTACCAGCTTGCCGGTGGCCAAAGCGCCATAGCCCACCGCAAGTTGCAGCGGCGTGGCCAGCACATAGCCCTGGCCGATGGCCATATTCGACATATCGCCCGGCTTCCAGCCCGCTTCTTCGGGGGCATCCTTGAAGTATTCTGCCTTCCACGTGGGCGTGGGCACGCGCCCCGGATCTTCACCCTTCAAATCGATGCCTGTCGGGCGACCAAAGCCGAATTCTTTGATGTAATCTTGCATGGCTTCTGCGCCGATGGTGGCACCCGCTTCGTAGAAACTTTTCGCTATTTCATAGAACACGACGTCGCACGACACCACGACACCTTCGCGAAAACCTGTGTGGCCGTGGCCGTTGACATCCCAACATTTTTGCGGAAATTTATCGCCAAACCCTGTCCAGGTGCCCTGGCAATCCCACACCCTGGAGGCATCGGCAAAGCCGTAGTGCAAACCCGCCATGCCGGTGAAGCCTTTATAGGTTGACCCCGCGGGATAGGCCCCAGCAATACTGCGATTGAGCAGGGGGAAGTGCGATTCTTCCGTATTGAATTGATCCCACATTTCCTGAGAAATGCCGCCGATGAAGCTTTCGGGCGTGTAGGTGGGATAATTGGAAAGCGCTACGATATCGCCATTGGTGCAATCCATGCACACCAGCGCCGCCGCCGACCCCGTGCCGCCGCCCAACTTGCCATCGGGCGCCACAAGCTTGGCCAGCGCTTTGTCGGCCACCATCTGCACCTTGGCGTTGATGGTTAAGTAAATGTCGTTGCCTTTGCTGGGGGCAATTTCGCTTACCACGTTGCGTACGTTACCATCGGCATCGGCCACCAGCTTGCGCTGCCCGTGATCGCCCGCCAGCATGGCTTCATAGGTTGCTTCCACGCCGCTTTTGCCCACCGCATCGCCCATTTCAAGCTCTTGGCTGGGCGCCACTTTTTCCAGTTCGGCGGCGGCCACCGTGCCGGTGTAACCCAGCACGTGTGCGCCCAAAGCCCCCCAGGGGTAGTGGCGCACGCTGCGCGACTGCGTGGTAACGCCCGGAAACGCACCCTGGTGTTCGGAGATAAAGGCGATATCGCGCAGGGGAACATCGTTTGCCACAACGCGCTGGCTTTGGGCACCCGTCGTGGTATCTTGCACGCGTTTGCGCACGATGTTGTAGGGTATGCCTAGCAGCGCCGAAAGCCGCAGCAACACGTCGCGGTCGTTAGCCACTTCGGCATCGGCCAAAATGGTAAGCGCCGTTTTGTTTTTCACCAGGGGTTCGCCGGCGCAATCGTAGATAATGCCGCGCGGCGCCGGGGTGGCCACCGTGGTGTACATATTTTGCTGCGCGGTGGCGGCGTATTTGTCGCCTTGCAGTATTTGCATGCTCCACAGTTTGACGGTGAGCGACCCGAACACCGCTGCCACCAACACGCCCATCGCCGCAAAGCGGCCACGCAGCACATCGGTCGGGTTGGCCGAAGGCGACTGTGACGACTTGATGTGCGCAGAAGTGCCCCCGCCGCGCCTGCCGTGCTTGCCGGAAGTGGGCGCGGTTGCCGCCACGCCCACCGATTGGATGGACGTCATTTTAAGCTTGCTTTTTGCCTGGGGCGTTTTGGTGGCGTTGCGCACGTTAAACACCACGATAATGATAACTACGGCAATAATAAGGGTTATAGCACCAACAATCAGGGCGGTTAACATAGCGCAGACACCTCCTAACGGAAATGTGATGGGTTCGCGCTGGTATGCGTTTGTTGCTTACGCGCGAGAAATTTATGTCCCAGAGGATACAGCAAAAGCCCGCACACGCAATCGTAAAGCGCGCAGGGCAGTGCACGATACACAAAGGCATCAAGAGGCGAAGGGGTAATGCCCAAGCCCACCAAGAATGCCGCATAGAAAATTTCGATGGCGAAGGCGGCCGCAATAAATATAAGCAGGGGCATAAAAGCCGTGCCGTTGTCCAGCGCAGCAAAGGCGCGGCTTGTGGCAAACGCAGCGATGATCAGCAAAAAGGGCAGCGCGCCCACAGGGCCTGAGCCCAACAGGTCGGAAATAAGACCCAGCACAAACGCCAGCACATACACCGCATCAGTCGGGCGCACCATGGCAACGATAAGCACGTAGGCCACCAAGAAGTTGGGCATGGCCGAAAACAGCGCGATATTGGGCGCGATGATAATCTGCGCCACGATGGCGATGGCGGCTCCGATAATAAGGGCAAGGCTGTCGCGGTTCATGGCTATTCACCTGCCTTTTTGGCTGCATCGGGCTGCGCGGGAGCCGGGGCGGTTGCCACCGGTGTGGGCGCGGCTGCTGCACCCTCTGAATTCATTTTGCTTACCACTAACACTTCTTCTAGGGCAGAAGTGCTGGCGTTGGGCGCCACGATTATGCGCCGTGTGGCGTCGCCCTGCTTCTGTTCGACTTTGACCACTTCGCCCACGATAAGCCCGCGGAAATAGCCGCCTCCCAAACCGGAGGTGACCACAACATCGCCCACGTTTACCGGCGCATCGGCCGCAAGGTCTTCCAAATAAAGCAAGCCTTCAAGCGATCCGCGCACGATGCCTTCGGCACGCGAGGCCTGCACCAGCACCGCCACGCCGGATTGCTGATCGACCAAAAGCCGCACGTTGGCCGTAAAGGGTGTGGTAGAAATTACCTGCCCGATAAGGCCGGTGGGTCCCATGACCGGCAGGCCGGATTGCACCCCTTGGGCGCTGCCCTGGTCGATGGTGATAACCTGGTTCCACGAATCGCTGGATCGGTTGATCACGCGTGCGCCAATGGTTTCAAGCGCATTGGCATCTTTGAGCGCCAGCAGACCTTCTAAGCGCTGCGCTTCCTGCTTGTATTCTTCCAACTGAGAAATATTGGAACGCAGTTCTTCGTTTTGCTGCTTGAGGCCGTTTAAAGAATTATCGGTGGCTGTTGCGTTTTGCACCGCTTCGCCGGCGGAATTGCCTGCCGACCCGATAAGCGACCCCACAAAACCAAAGGGCGTGGCCGCGGCAGAAGTGGCGGCCTGTATCGTGTGCAAAGGCCCGTGTTCGCCTTCGCGCGCATACAGCGTCACCATCGCCAAAGAGGCCACCAATAAAACGATAAGCAGCACAGGGCCGCCGATCGCTGATTTTTCTTTGAATTTCAGCGCCATGATGAAAAGCGTGCCTTTACTTGGTTCGCATGAGGGTTTGCTTGAGGGCGGTTGGCGTTTCGAGCACCTTCAAACAACCGACGACGACGTTTGTGAGTGCCGTTTCGCTTACCCATACAGGAATTTCAAGCTTCTGCGTAAGGTAGCGATCAAGCCCCGCCAAAAGCCCGCCACCGCCGGTAAGCAGGATGCCGTTTGAAATGATGTCGGATGCCAAATCGGGGTTGGTTTTCTTGAAAGTTTCTTTGATGTGTATAACCATTTCATCGATGGGCGCCTGCAGGGCAGCACGCACATCTTCAGATTGGATTGTTACTTCTTTGGGCTGTTCGGTGACCACGTCTTGACCCGATATGATCATGTCGCGTTCGCGGCCATCTTCAAAAGGCAGAATGGAACCGATTTTGATTTTGATGATTTCGGCCGTGCGTTCGCCAATTTTGATGCCCAACAGATCGCGCAGATGCATGGCGATTGCTTCATCCATGCGGTTGCCCGCCAAACGCAGCGAAGACGAGGTGACGATGCCGCCCAGCGAAATAACCGCCACTTCCGTGGTGCCGCCGCCAATATCTACCACCATTGAACCGGTGGGTTCGGTAACGGGCAAATCGGCGCCCATCGCGGCCGCCATGGGTTCTTCAATAAGATAGGCCTGGCGCGCGCCCGCCTGAATGGTGGCTTCAAACACGGCGCGTTTTTCCACCGAAGTGGCGCCGCAGGGGATGCACACGACAATGCGCGGCTTGGGCTGCCAGGGATATTTGCGCGCTTGAGCACGGCTGATAAACGCCGAAAGCATGGCTTCGGTTACATCGTAATCGGCGATGACACCATCGTGCAGCGGGTGTTCGGCCGAAAAAGCATCGGGCGTGTGGTTGATCATGTTTTTGGCTTCATGACCCACCGCCAACACGCGATGCGTGCTTTTTTCGATAGCCACAACGGAAGGCTCGTTGATAACGATACCTTCGCCCGTGATGGCGACCAGTGTATTTGCAGTTCCCAGGTCGATTGCCATGTCTGAAGACATTTGCCCTGTGAACATATCTAGAAACGACATAAAGGCTAACCCCTTAAATCTCAAATGTCCGAATCTGCATTTTAACACAGGCAAAATTCCCTTGCGGAAAATCCACATGCGGGGCATATGCCTGGGTTCGGGCACTCACGCACGCCCGCATGGCTGCGCACCAGGCCTTTGCCTGCCTAGGCGAACTTGGCTTCGAGAGCACCTTTTACGCAGGGGGGAACAAATTGGTCGATGTCGCCGTGAAGGGAGGCAATTTCGCGGACGATCGAAGAAGACAGATACATATATTGTGGCGGCGACATGACGAAGAAGGTTTCGATTTCCTTGTTCAGCTGGTAGTTAAGCGCCGTCATCTGGAATTCGTATTCAAAATCGGTGATGGCACGCAGGCCCTTCACCACAACATGCGCCCCTACCCTTTCGGCAAAAACGGTCAGCAGTTCGTCGAAACACTGCACGGTCACATTGTTTAGATGCGCCGTCGCCTTGCGCGCCAGGGCCACGCGTTCGTCCAGCGAGAAAAGCGGCTGCTTTTTCGGGGAAGCGGCCACCGAAACGATCACTTCATCAAAAAGCTGGGAGGCGCGCGTGATCACATCAAGGTGACCTGCGGTGATGGGGTCGAAGGTTCCTGGTACAACAGCTCTTTTCATGCGCGGTCCTTCCGCAAGAGGTCGATGGCGCTATCGCCGTAGGTTTTATGGGAAACGACGCTTAATTGTAACGGAATATCCAAGACGCAGCCGCTTGAATCCACCGCCATTTTGTCAGATTTGTTGTGTTCGTAAGAAATCAACACATCGGCCGCAAGCGCGCCCGCCTGATCAAGGCTTGCCAGCAGGGAAAAAACTGTGGTGGCATCCGTCGCATAGGGCGGATCGAGAAACACAAGATCAAAGGGAGGAACCTGCCCGCACGGCGGGTGCTTGCCTATGTCGCAGCGATTGACGCGCGCCACTGCGGCTGGCAACTTCAGCGTGGCAATATTGGCTTCTAACACGCGCGCCGTGGCCGCATTGTTTTCGTAGAAGCACGCGCTGGCCGCGCCACGGCTGATCGCTTCGAGCCCCAAAGCGCCGCTGCCCCCGAAGGCATCCAGCACGCAGGCACCTTCAAAACCACCGCGCGCACTGGTGATGGCGCTCATGAGTGCTTCGCGTACACGATCGGTTGTGGGTCGCGTGTTTGTACCCTTTGGCGCCGCCAAAATGCGACCCTTGAACTGCCCGGCAATAATGCGCACGTCAGATTCCCTTCCCTTCATCTTTTTCGGTAAAAAGCAAGCGCATTTCGCGGCCAAGCGCTTTATGTTCGGCACTTTGCAGCTCGGGATCGGCCTGCAAAATAGCGGCAGCATCGGCGTGCGCAGCTTCGATAACTTTACTATCGCGCACCACGTTGACCAGCTTTAAGGCCGAAGTTCCGTGCTGGCGGTTGCCCAAGATGTCGCCTTCGCGGCGCAGCGACAAATCGTAGCGTGCCACTTCAAAGCCATCTTCGGTTTGCTCCATCACGGCAAGCCGCTTGATGGCCGCAGGGTTTTTTGTGGCCGAAATAAGAAAGACTTCCCCGGCCACTTCGCCCCGACCCACACGGCCGCGCAGCTGATGGAGCTGCGCCAAACCAAAGCGGTCGGCATCTTCGATGATCATGACCGAAGCATTGGGCACATCGACCCCCACTTCAATAACCGTGGTGGCCACCAGCACATCTATTTCGCCCGCGCGAAAACGCTGCATGGTGTCGCGCTTATCTTGGCTGCTCATGCGGCCATGCAGCAGATCGACCCGGTATTCCGAAAACGTTTTAGCCTGCAAAAACTGAGCTTCACTACGCGCTGCCTTCAGGTTTTCCGCCGGCATATCCGCATCATCTTCAATGGTGATAAACGCGTAATCGTAGGCTTCTTCATCACTGGCATCGGCAAAACTGCCGGCGTTGCGGTTTTTTTCATCAGCCACCTGCCCCACCAACGGGCACACCACATACACCTGGCGCCCCCCCGCCAGCGCCACGCGCGCCGCATCGTAGGCTTCGCCACACGCACTGTGCGCCAACACCCGCGTTGTGATGCCCGCACGATTTTTGGGACGGTGATAAATGTAGGAAAGCGTCATGTTGCCATAAAGCGTCAGGGCAAGCGTGCGCGGAATGGGCGTGGCCGTTAGGTAGAGCACATCGGTGGCCTGGCCTTTAGCGATAAGTTTGGCGCGCTGGTCCACGCCAAAACGCTGCTGTTCATCGATGACGACCAAGCTGCAAGCGGGAAGGCGCACATCATCTTCCAGCAGCGCATGCGTGCCAAACAGCACATCGATGGTCCCCGCTGCCGCGCGTTGCACGATGGCCGCGCGATCGCGCGCGGGCGTGGACCCCAGCAACACTTCCCAAGTAACCCCCGCCTGGTCAAGCAGCGGCCCCAAACTGCCAGCATACTGCAAGGCCAGCACTTCGGTGGGCGCCATCATAAGCGCCTGGGTGCCGCTATCGGCCACGGCAGCCAAGCCGGCGGCGGCCACAACGGTTTTGCCCGTGCCCACATCGCCCAAGATCATGTGGTTGCCCGCAAACGGCGCCGCCATCATGCGCAGCACATCGGCCACCGCCGCGTTTTGCTCGGCGGTAAGAGCAAAGGGCAAAGCCGCAGCCAAAGCTTGGGTGTGGGCACCATCTATCACGTGAGATGTCGCGCGCTTGCCCGCACTGCGACGGCGCGCATCGCTCATCAAAAACAGTTCCAGCAAAAGCACTTCTTCATACACAAGGCGCCGGCGTGCCAGGTCAATTTCATTGCTTTGCTGCGGGAAATGAATGCAGCGCAATGCCACCTGGCGCGACACAAGACGATAGCGCTGGCGCAGGGCAAGCGGCAAGGGGTCAAGGGTGCCCACGCAGGCAGCCAAGCCGTTGCTTATCAGCCGGCGCATCCACGCCCCCGTTATTTTGGCGCAGGTGGGATGCACGGGCACAATGAGCCCTTGCGGGGTGTCCGCGTCCGCTTCGACCACTTCCAAAAACGGATTTGTCATGCGCTTGAACCCGTAGCCAAACTCAAGGGTGCCCGACACCGCCAAACGCAGACCCGCGCGCAGGCGGTTGGCCAGCCACGGTTGGCGAAAACAGGTAACCATCAGCGTGCCCGTTTCGTCCACCAGGGTAATTTCCGTTAAATCCAGATGCGGCTTGGGGTGCTTGACTTGGAATTCGTAGAGGGTGCCCACAATGGTGCACTTTTCGGAGAGGGGGGCAGCCGCAATAGTGGCCACCTGCGACATATCGATATAGCGGCGCGGAAAATGGGTGACCAAATCGCGCAGCGTGACAACACCCAGCGTTGCCAAGGCCCTGGCGCGCGCCGGGCTGATGCCGCGCACGCGTGCTGCGGGTTCATCGAGTGCCAAAGTGGCGGCAAGGCGGCCGGGTGGTGTGCTCGCGCCGCCTTGCTTCGTTTCAGATTTTTGGGTTCCCACGTTGGTCTGGCACCTTCCCGCGCACTGCGCTGGGTGCCTTATTCCACCGACATGACGATGGGATAGAGCGGCTGGTCGCCGCGGTGTGCATCGATTTCCAAATCCTCGTAGCGCGCCTCTATCTGGGCTAAGAGCTTATTAAAATCATCATCGGACATATCTGATCCGGCCAAAATAGTCAGCGTATCGGCTTCGCCCGCTTCCATGTTTTCCAAAAGCGCCGCACACACCGATGCCACCGATGCACCAACCGCTTCGATAGAGCCATCCGCTATGCCGATAACATCGCCATCTTTGATGGCGTTGCCGTGGGCATCTTTGGCATCTTTGATGGCGCGAGTCACTTCGCCCGTTTTCACTTCGGCAAACGCTTCGGTCATCGCGGCGACATTTTCTTCCAAGCTGGCCGTTTCATCGACGCCGAACAAGGCTGAAAACGCCTGCGGCACACTGGTGGTAGGCACCACAGCACAGGGCGTTTCAGAAAGTGAAGCACAGCTTTGAGCCGCCATGATGATATTTTTGTTGTTGGGCAAAACGATGACGGCATCGGCGTTGACGCGCCCGACCGCTTCCAGCAAATCCTTTGTGGAAGGGTTCATGGTCTGCCCGCCGCAAACCACCACATCGACCCCGATGCTTTCAAGTATTTTCGCGTTGCCCACACCCGCTGCTACCGCCACAAAACCGAGCGGTTTGTGCTGCCCCGCAGGCTTATCGCCCGCCAGGCCGGCCGTGCGTTCTTCGGTTTGCAGCTGCATGTTGTGAATGTGCACTTCGGCTATTTGACCGCGTTGCAGCATGTAGGCCAGCACTTTATCGGGCGTGTTGGTGTGCACGTGCACCTTGAAGTGAGGGGCCTGGCCAACCAAAAGCTCACAATCGCCCATGGTGCCCAAGAAATCGAGCCCTTCTTCGGCTTCAAGGGTATCGGACTGCACAAGGAATTCGGTGCAATAGCGAAACGCCGAGCCTTCCCAATCGTTGATCTGTTCGATTTCAACCTTCGGGTTGCCCTGACGCGCAAACGCCAATTCATCCAAAAGGGGGCCTTCGCGGCCGGTCAGCGCCGAAACAAAGGCGTCAAACAAGATGGCAAGGCCGTAACCGCCCGCATCGACAACGCCGTTTTCCTTAAGCACCGGCAGCAGATCGGGCGTGCGCTGCACAGAAGCGTAGGCTTCAGCCACCACGGCCTCAAGCGCTTCAAGGGTGGAAAGCTTCTTTTTCTTCGCCTTGCGCGCCGCCGTGCCACTATCGCGCAATACGGTAAGTATCGTGCCTTCAACCGGCTTGCGCACCGCCTGAAACGCCACTTCAACGGCGTGGTTAAACGCGGCATCAAGCGAAACAGTCGTGAGGGCTTCGGCTTCGTCGAAACCTTCGCATAAGCCGCGCAAAATCTGCGAGGTGATAACGCCAGAATTGCCGCGGGCACCCATGAGCGCGCCGGTGGTAATGGCTTTGCGCACTTCGACCGAGGCCACCCCGATGGGAAGTTTGGCCAGGTTGTCAACGACCATTTCCAGCGTGAGCGACATGTTGGTTCCCGTATCGCCATCGGGCACGGGAAACACGTTGAGGCGATTTATTTCTTCCTTACGGCTGGTGAGCGACTTGCTGGCAGCCGCGATGGCATTCATGATGTCGTTGGCCGAATAAGATTCAGGCATGAGCGTCTATCTTTCTCTTAATATACCGCGGTTGCGCGCCGCGATCGATTCTGCTTGCAGCAATAGGTTGGCACGTCGGTTATGCGCAGGCCGACGCACGATGCGTAGCTTAGCGGCGAACCTTCACGCCTTGTACGTGCACTTCCACGCCATCAAGCGGAATCTGGGCGTATTCGCTTAAGGCGAAGGTCACCTGTTCTACCAGGTTTTGTGAAACGGTATTGATGTTGATACCGTATTCGATCACCACGTATAAATCGACGTGGACGCCCGCCTGGGTTGTTGTGACCACGACGCCGCGGCGCAAGCGAGAATTCGGCAGTATTTTGGCGATGCCATCGACGGCTGTAGGGGCGGCCATGCCCACAACGCCGTAGCATTGCAGCGCCGCGTTGCCCACCAAATCGGCCAAAACATCGTTGGCAACATGCAGGCTTCCCGAAATTGTTTGTGTCATAATCATCCTTCCACGATTGCAGGCACGCGCCCTCAATCACTGATGAGCTTGATACATCAGTATACTGTATAGTGTATGCCATAGCGCAGACACCACCCACTTCGACCTAATCTTCAAATTGTTGCCCGCGCAATAAGCAACCGGGGGAAACCGCATGCAAACTATCATCGACTATCTGGAAACCGAATTCGCTTCCTTTGAGGAAAAACCCTTCAACCCCGTCGATTCCCTGGTGCTGTGCGCCTTCTGCATGGTGGATCTTGCCCACATCGCGGCACCGCTGCAGGAAAACCCCGCACGCCACAGCTTGGGTTCGCTGTGGAAAAGCCTGCGCAGCGGCGTGCCTAAAAGCATCCGGTTCAAAGACGTCCCCCATGCAGAACTCTACCTCACGATGTTCACCAGCCCCACGCCGGAAAAAACGAAGCAACTCATGTTTGCTCTGGCAGCCAGCCCGCGCTTTCGTGCGATGAAAATAGAGAGCTACCTAAGCCTGCTTGACGAGGAAAGCCATACGCAATTTTGCGCCATGACCTTTGTGTATAAGCGCAAGTTTGCCTATATCGGCTTTCGGGGAACCGATTCCACCTTAACCGGGTGGCGCGAAGATTTCGACATGGCTTTTACCGCGCCCATCCCTTCGCAGGCCCAGGCGCTGCACTATGTGGAAGCGCTTGCACCGCAGCTGCCTCCCACCCTTTTTCTGGGTGGGCATTCTAAGGGCGGCAACCTGGCTGTTTATGTGGCGCTTACCGCACAAGACGCCGTGCTTGGGCGCGTTGAGCGCATTTACAACCACGACGGCCCGGGGTTCAAACACGGCACCTTCACCCCCGCATCTTACGATTTGGTGCGCGACCGCATCGACAAAACAGTCCCCCAAGATTCCTTGGTGGGCATGCTTATGCAATCGCAGGAAGCCTATCGCGTCGTGCACAGCAGCGGACGGGGCATCGCCCAGCATGACCCTTTCACCTGGGAAATATCCGGGGACGATTTTGTCTATCGGGAAGCCCTGGCCGACAACGCGCGCTTCACAAGCGAGGTCATCAACGAATGGCTGGGGTCGCTGCCCCCCGACGAACTGCGCATCATGACTGATACCCTTTTTGCCACGCTGATGCAATCAGAAGATGTGCACGTCGCCGAGGTTTTAAGCGATTGGCGCCAGATACTTGCGCTGGTGGTGGGTATGGGCAAAGACGCCGACAAACCCACGGCTGAAGTGCTGGGGCGAGCGGTGGGCAAGCTTTCCAATATTGCCCTGAAGCGCTTTGGCGAAGGCATCGGCACGACGGTGACAGGCCGTGTTGGCACATAGGCAGCGCGCGCAGAAATATCTCGTGGATTTTTGGCCATAAACCCTTGGAGCGGGCGCAGGGCTATGGTATAGTGTCAGGGCTTTTGTCACCACCGGTTCGTTGTACGGACCGATACGATATGTAAATGGAGTGATAGCTATGTCTAAGGTATGTGCAGTTTGTGGTAAGGCTCCCGTTGCGGGTCGCAACATCAGCCATTCGCATCGCGTAACCAATCGTGTTTTCCGCCCCAACGTGCAAAAGGTCACCGTCAAAATTGACGGCAAGGTGAAACACACCAACGTGTGCACCAAGTGCCTTAAGGCCGGCAAGGTCGAACGCGCTTAGGCGCACCCGTTGTCGCAGCACCTTTTGCGGGCATGCTGCGTAACTTAGTACTTGCAAAGCTCATCTTCGGATGGGCTTTTCTTGTTGCTTTCATGCGCGTGTTGCGGGTAGCTTGAACCCTCTTTTACAAAGGGGGTTCCCTCGCTTCTTCCTACGTTGTATTATCACAAGGAAGATTATCTTACTTGTGCAGTTATAATTGTTGTTAAGCTCTTTTATAGGGGTGTGCTACAGTAGACTGCACAGAATGCCCGAATGCCCGCACAAGAACACGGGAAGGCGAACCACAACGGATGCACTTGCGCACACAAAAAGGCTTTACTTTAGCCGAGCTGCTTATTGTTATCGCCATCATATTGGTGCTGGTTACCATCGCCCTTCCCGCCTTCGCCGATGCCAGCAAATCGGCTGAAGACGCTGTGTGCAAAGCCAATCGCACCAACCTTGTTCGCGTGCTCACCACAGAAAGCCAACTGGGAAAACCCCTTGATAAGGCACAATCCCAAGCCCTTGCCAAAGACCAAGAATTGGTATGCCCCAAGGGGGGGACTTTTGTTATCACGCCCCCCACGGCCACTTCCATCGCAAAGGTTTCCTGTAGCCTACATTCCCCGGAGGATACCGTCGCTGAAGATGAGTTTGCCAGCTTTGAAGAATTTTGGAAAAACTGGCAAGCCACCCACGATGCCACCCAACAATCAAACGATATTATCCGGCAAGCTTATTTCATGCAGTTTAGCCTCACGGGAAAATCCTTCCCCCTTCTGCAAGTAGGAAATGCGGACTTCATTATCCAGCCCTTCTATCAAAGCAAGGCACCCAGCGATGGCAATATCTGGCTTTTCGCCAAAATCGACACCGGTAACGGATGGAATGCAAATTACGTCTATGACCCCGTTGGGAAGAAGTGGTATGGAGCCACCTCTTGGAACGGCAAGCTCTGGGACGGATCGTCGGCGAACAAACCCGCTTCCTCCATCACTTTTGAGAGCGTTGATGATCTGCGCTATCAGATAGAACATGCGGCACACGGCAACGGCAAGCCCAAGTGGCTTCCCTTAGAAGACTACACCGAAATTCCCGCCAGCTAACCGTTGGGGCAAAGCCGACTGAAGCGTTCCCGAAAACGTCTATACTTAACAATCGCGATTTGAGACAGAGAAACAAGCTGCAAGGGGCACGACATTCAAAACAGGCATTCCGATACCGCGAGAAAATCGACTTCCATACAGGCCAACGACGTCATGCGCATGGTGCAGCGGTCGCTCAATCATGTAGACGTGCGACTGGTTGATCACGGAAGCCGCGTTGCCCGCATGGTCGATGCGATGCTTAGCGTGGAAGATACCCTTTCCGAACAGGATAGACGCGCCGTTTACTTTTTGACTTTGTTTCATGACATCGGCATCTACCACGCCGATGAAATAAGTAGCATGCTTTCCCGGCAAGATGCCGACCTTTGGGAACACTGCCTTTACGGCTATCTTTTTTTGAGGGAACTGCCTTTTTTAAGCGACCACGCCGCCATCATTTTGTACCACCATCTGCCCTACAATCGCTTCCGCGACCAAGACCCTCACATCGCCCATCTCGCTCAAGTTATTCACGTGGCTGATCGCGCCGATGTGTTTCTTTCTGGCGACGGTGCACCTTGCGCGCGCAACCTGAGTGCCTACCTGAACGCCCACAGCACCACCCTGTTTGCCCCCGATGCCGTTGCCCTGTTTTTGGAAGCGCAGCGCAGCGAGCGGCCCAACCCGTGCACAGCGGCTGCGCCCAGCACGCCGAGCACACCCAGCATAGCCGATGCAAGCAGCGCCTACACCATCCCCGAGCGCGAAGCCAAATCGTGCCTTAAAATGCTTATCAACGCCATCGACTTTCGCAGTTATCATACCGTCACGCACACGTTTACCACGGCGCACATCAGCTATCAACTGGCGCTGTTTATGCACATGCCAACGTCTGATCAGGAACAAATCTATCACGCCGCCCTGCTGCACGATTTAGGAAAAATCGGTATCCCGCTAGAAATACTGGAAAAACCAGGGAAGCTGACCGACGCCGAACGCAGCATCATGGAAACCCATGTGAACATCACCGAAGCGATTATTACGGGCTGCGTCGACGATGAATTAGCTGCCATCGCACTGCGCCACCACGAAAAACTTGACGGATCGGGCTATCCCTGTCACCTGGCGGCCGCCGATCTTTCCCCGGCGCAACGCCTTGTGGCCATTGCCGATATTGCCAGCGCCTTAAGCGGAAAGCGCAGCTACAAAGACCCCTTCCCCAAGCAGCGCGTGCTAGAAATTATCAACCGGATGAAAGCGCAGCAATCCCTTGATGCCGAAATTTGCAGCTGTTTGGAAGAAAACTACGATGCTATACGCAGGGCAGTAAACGGAGCCTGCGTGCCCATCTTAGCAACCCACGACCACCTTCAAAGCGAATATGCACGCCTTTTACCCCTGGTAAAAGCCTACTTCAAGTAAGAGCCCTACTTCAGTAAAGATTTGAAATCCAAGGCTGATTTTATGTCGTTGAAGGCTTCGGCAAGTTCTACCACGGTGGCTTTGCCTTCTTTGTAGATCATGTTGGCATCGCCTGTAGCAGAGGCCACCGCTTCCTTGGTGACCAAGGGCACATATTCATCGTCGTCATCAGTGGGCTGGTTTTTCTTTGTTGCAGCCTGCGTGGCGACGGATTTTGGCGCGGCTGGCGCAGCGACGCTGTTGGTGGCGTTGGCGGCGGGCGCTTCGCTTTCTTCGATTTCTTCTTCTAAAACCGCCTCGAACTCTTCTTCGATGACAAACAGCTTGTCGTCGATGTGGTCAAGGCGCGCCGCGTAGCCCTCCAGGTTGCCCTCGAAGGATTCCAGGCTTTCTTCCACATCATCTAAGCGATCTCTGATCTGCTGAATCATATCTAAGACAGCTTTTTTATCGGCGTTCATGCATCCTCCTAGCGATGACGTTCTTTGAGCGCGCGTTCCATGGTGCGCTTCGCGTCGCGTTCGGCCATATCGGCGCGCTTATCGTAGAGCTTCTTGCCGCGGGCAACAGCCAATTCTAGCTTCACCAGGGCATTTGTTGAAAAATACATCTTTAAGGGCACCAGCGCGAAGCCGCGTTCCTTCGTGGCTTGTTGCAGTTCGCGAATTTGGCGCTTGTGCAGCAGCAGCTTGCGGCGACGATCGGGGTCGACGTTGGAAAGATTGCCGTGAGAATAAGGGGCAATATGCAAGTTGTGCAGCCACACTTCCCCATCGCGCACCAGCGCAAAACAGTCAGTGAGCTGGCAGTTGTTGTCGCGCAGCGAGCGCACTTCCGTGCCCGTTAAAACGATGCCCGCTTCGTAGTGTTCCAGAATTTCGTACTCGTGGAATGCCTTTTTGTTGCGCGCTATAAGGGTTTCGTCGCGTTTCACGTACGTGCCTACATTCCCGGCACAAACGTGGCTTCGGCATCCAAATCGAGCACAAAGCGCGTGAGCAGCTTCACGGTGGCCTCAAGATCGGCCAGCGCAATCACTTCGGTAGGCGTGTGCATGTAGCGCAAGGCCACCGACACCAGACCGGTTGCCTTGCCTTCGCGCGCAATTTGGATGGCGCGCGCATCGGTGCCCGTCACCCCCGGCTCCGCTTCGATTTGATAGGCGATACCTTCCGCCTTCGCCGCCGCGACCAGACGCTCAAACACGGCAGGATTGATATTGGGACCGCGCGCAATAACGGGACCCGCACCACAGCGAATGTCGCCGTAGGTGGTTTTGTCGATACCCGGATAATCGGTGGCATGCGTGACGTCAAAGGCGATGCCGATGTCGGGATTGATGCCGTAAGCGCTGGTAGTAGCCCCGCGCACGCCGATTTCTTCCTGCACGGTGGCCGCACAGATACAATCACCCGGTGCACCGCCCGCAGCGGCAATTTCTTCAAGCACGCGCGTGGCAACCCATACGCCCGCCTTGTCGTCAAACGCGCGCGAAACAGCCATGCCGCTGCCGAAGCGTTCAAAGCCCACACCAAAGGTTATGGTGTCGCCGATGTTCACGCGCTTCTTCACCGCTTTGCCCGACAAGCCCAGATCGATGACCAGCTTATCTAGCGGCGTGACGTTTTTTCGTTCGTCGGCAGAAATAAGATGAATTGGCTTGCGCCCCACCACGCCGCGCAACGTTTCGCTTTGCGTGTGCACATCGACGCGCATACCCGGCAAAATGGCAGCATCCACGCCGCCAACCGCCGCTACGCTCAAAAAGCCTTCGTCACTTATATAGGTGACCATCAGGCCAATTTCATCCATATGCGCCGCGATCATCACGGAAGGAGCAGCACCCTTGCCCGCAAGGCGCGCGTGCACAGAACCCATCACATTCGTTTGTATTTCATCGGCCGTATCAGCCAGGCGCGTGCGCACCAGCTGCGCCACAGCGGCTTCAGTACCTGTGGCGGAAGGTGTTTCCAGTAGCGCCTTGAGAAATGCTCGATCGGTTTTCTTCATGTAGACTCCTCAGTTGCTTATTGAACGCAACCATTATAGCGTGTCGGAGCGCACACCCTTGGCCGAGGATAGAGTTCCACGGCAAAACTAAGACC
>JAVVPE010000028.1:11626-21907 GCA_036655915.1 Raoultibacter sp. | reverse complement strand
AGGAAATTATTGATGGCTTCAACCTCAACGAAGCTGCCGGACAACAAGGCAGCATGTGGCCTAAGCGGTAATGTGCGCGGTGCTTTTTTGAAAGCGGGATTTCAAAATTTGTGTAATCGGGCGCATTGCACAGGAACTGCTTGCAAGAGGCACAAAGCCTGCTATTATGAGGGGGTCGCTTGGCAACAGGCGCTGCACCTTACCGCTTTCGGTCAAGCGGTAAAGAAATCGACCGAGTCAACAAATTGAACCGTTTCTGCAAACGGTATACAAAATGCAGGATGAACACCCCGGTATCGCACCGGGGTGTTTCTTCATATTGCTGCGCTCCTGCTCATCTAATATTGTAGAAAAGATACTGAAAGAATTTGTCAAATGAGAAAAATTGAAGACATAATCAAATTTGCAAAGAGCAACGGTTACGAGGATGTTTCGCCTTTGGGTGAATGGAATGGCTACGAGGCTTTTGAGCCGCTTTATTTCAGCGATGGGTCAACAGCTATCACGGGCCCACCTTTGATGATACTTGCTAAAGGCGAAACCATCAGAATGTCAACGCCAGAAGAGGCGTATGAACAAATTGACATGAGTGCGAGCAACATTAACGGGGGTAAGAGGGGAATCCCAGAACAAGAGGCATCGGGTGTGATAGATTGTACTTTCCAAAAAGCTACGGATTGAAATTCAGAGGGGATAAAGCATGGGTGATGTCGAAAAACTTCCTGACGGGTATTACTGGGATGATGAAGAGATGCTGTGCGACGCTGCCGGCAAACATCTTCCTGATGGGCTTTACTCAGACGAAGAAGGCAATCTGGTTATGTATGAGGGAAACTTTCTTAGCCTGCCGCTGGAATAGCGGATACGGGAAGCTTTCTTCGACGGCAGACGCTTAACCTTGCGCGCACGTCGCCGTTTCCCGACGAGGAAACAACAGGGCGGCGTGCTACAATGCCTCCCATGAAAGCGAAAATGAACATATCTCGGTGCGTTTGCGGCGGCTTGTGCGCCCTGGCGTTTGTGGCGAGCGTGGCTCTTGCGGGCTGCAGTACTTCTGCCGCAAATTCGCCTGCGCCGGCCGAAAATCCTGCCGCTAGTGCGGGCGCATCGCTTGAAACCATTATGTCTACTCAGGGGGTCAGCGTGATCAGCCCAGAACAAACCAAACAGATAGGGGAAAACTACCCCGACGCGCTGTTGATTGACGTGCGCGAGCCGAGCGAATATGCCCAGGGTCACATTCCCGGTGCCTACCTGCTGCCCTTAGGTGCCATAAACTCTGCCAAAACAGACGCCGAAGCGCGCGCTGCCGGGCTTGATGCAGCCGCGCAAGCCAAGGGTCTTACCAGCGCAAATGATGCTTCGGCTTTTATCGTCTACTGCCGCAGCGGTGTGCGCAGTGCTCAGGCGGCGCAACATCTGGCAAGTCTGGGGTTTGCCCCCGTGCTTGATGCGGGCGGCATCAATAGCTGGCCTTACGACATCGAAAAATAGTCTGCGCTTTCCCCTGGCATACCCTTGCTTTGGTGTGAGGGTACGCGCTGGGTTCTTGCGCCAAACAGAGTAGGAAAGCATCTTGAAGATAAGCAAACCGCACATTTTTGGGGATTTGACCGCCGTTGATAACCTGGTCACGTACATCGAGCGTGTCACCGAGGGCGACCGCGAGCTGACGCAGCTTGCGCTTGAGGGCGCTGCGCAAACCAGCAGCGATCTGGCGCACCTTGATCTTTCGGCATCGACCGTGAAGCAATGCGTCTTTCGGGATTGTGATTTGGAGCGGGCTTCGTTTGAGGATGTGGTTTTCGAGGGATGCGATTTTTCAAACAGCTGCCTTCACCTGGCCTATTTCAACCGCTGTGAATTTTCTTCCTGTAAATTTCTTGGCACTGATTTTAGCGAAGCGGTGCTGAAATATGTGAGTATAAGGGATTCAGTTTTTCAGTATGCCAACTTCACGAAAGCGAAGTTTGAGTGCGTAGGGGCGCAGGGAAGCGATTTTTCGCAGGCAGATATATCCGAGGCATCAATCAAGTTTTTTGAACCTATCGATACGCGTTTTACGGGCGTGGGCTTTTTTATGACGAACCTGAAAGGGATCGACTTTTCGGGCAATCAGATTGGGGACATCACCGTTTCTGAAAATATGCACGAACTGCAGGGCTGTTCGATGGATATGTTTCAGGCGGCGGGAATTGCGCAGCGCTTGGGCATCATCATCAAGGACTAGGCACCGCGTGGCGCGGCAATCTTTTCGTTGACAACGAACACTTGTTTGTGTAAGATGAAACACGAACAAATATTCGTTTTGAAGCGGAGGAATCCATGGAGCTTGCTGAAAAACTTGCGATTCTTACCGATGCGGCGAAGTACGATGTTGCCTGCACATCTTCGGGTATCGACCGTGATGCGCAGAAGGGGAAGCTGGGCAACACGCTTGCTGCAGGCATTTGCCATAGCTTTGCGGCCGATGGGCGCTGCATCACGCTGCTGAAGGTGCTTATGACCAACGTGTGCATCTACGATTGCGCCTACTGCGTAAACCGCAGCTCAAACGATACGCTGCGGGTGGCGTTTCGCCCCCGTGAACTGGCCGATCTTGTTATCGGGTTTTACCGGCGTAACTATATCGAAGGCTTGTTTTTATCGTCAGGGGTTATCAAAACACCCGATTTTACAACGGAACTTATGGTGGGGGCTCTTGAAATCCTGCGTTACGAATACGGTTTTCGCGGCTATATTCATGCCAAGGCGGTGCCGGGCACTTCCCCCGAATTGATCGCACAACTGGGCCATCTGGCCGACCGCCTAAGTGTCAATATGGAACTTCCCTCGCAAAAAAGTCTACAGTTGCTTGCGCCCGAAAAAAGCAAACAGCATATCTTGGCGCCGATGTATCAAATTAAAGCGAACATTGCAGAAGATAAAGATACCCGCGCCATCATGCGCAAAGAAAAATGTTATATGTCGCAGGCGCGCCCAGCCAAAAAAACGCGAGCCTTTGTACCGGCGGGGCAGTCCACGCAGATGATCATTGGTGCCACCCCTGAAAGCGATTTTCAGATACTTAATCTTTCGGCCTCGCTGTATAAAAACCTGGAACTCAAGCGGGTATTTTTCAGCGCCTACCTGCCCGTCAACGAAGATGCGCGCCTTCCGGCGGGTACGGCCGTGCAGCTCAACCGTGAACATCGCCTGTATCAAGCCGATTGGCTTTTGCGCTTCTACCACTTTGATGTGGAAGAAATAATCGATCAGGAAAACCCCTTTCTTGACCCCCTGCTTGATCCCAAGGCGAATTGGGCGCTCAATCACCTCGACATTTTTCCTGTGGAAGTAAACTCGGCTTCCTACGAAGTGCTCTTGCGTGTGCCGGGCATCGGTGTGCGGGGTGCAAAACTGATCATGCAGGCACGGCGGGCTACGGGATTGCGTGAAAGTGAGCTGCGAAAACTCGGCGTGGCTTACAAGCGTGCTCGCTTCTTCATCACCTGCGGCGGCCTCTATCAGGGCTACGGTGTCGATTATTCCCGCGAAGCGCTGCGTGCCCAGCTGGTGGCGCCCATCAAGGGCGGCAAGCACGGCCGCCGCGCCGATAAGGCGCTTGCGGGGCAGCTCAACTTGTTTGAAGAGGTTTCGGAAGGCGCGCACAAATCTTGTGCCGCAGCACCACCCTTACCCGCGTTGCGGCAGCCAGCCGATCTGTGGGAAGGCAGCGGCGTGCCTGTTGCGCAGGTGCAGCCGGCATGAGCGCTGTGGCCTATATATACGATGGTTCCCTCGAAGGCTTGCTCACGGCGATATTTAGGGCGTATGAACAGCATGAACAGCCGGAAGATATTGTGCGCTTTGAATACGCACAGCTGCGCCTTGATCAAGAAGTGCACGAAATTGAAACTGACCTGCATTGTGCAGCGCGCGTGCGCCGCGGCATTGTGCGCGCCTGCGGCCAAGCGGTGTTTGAAGCGGTGCTGACCACCTCGCTTTCCGATGATCGTCAGGCGGCAAACAGCATCTATCGCTTCGTGCGTTACGCGCTTGCGCAAAATGCGGCTGGCAGCTGCGCTGGCTGCCAGCGTAAGGCGCGCTGTGGCGGTGTGTGCACGCAAAGCGGTGGGGCGGCCGGGAACAGGGCGCTTTCCGCTATAGCGCACCCCGATGTTTCCGGTTTTCACCAGCTCAATCGTGCTGTTTATAACGAACGCCATCGCATCATGCAATTTTTACGTTTTGAGCACTTGCAGGGGGATGTGTGGTTTGCCCGCTGTAACCCCAATGCATCGGTGGTGCCCCTGGTGATGGATTGGTTTTCAGCTCGCTTCAACACGCAAAATTTTATGATCTACGATGAAGTGCATAAACTTGCCGGCGTTTATGAAGGTGCCGCACCCGCGACAGCTGCGCCGCTTGTGCCTCTTGCGGCACCCGCAGCCCTTGCGCCAAGTGTGGCGGGCGCATCTTTTATTGAGGGGGTTGGGGGTAGGGAAGTGAGCGGGGAAGCACGTCGTCCACGCAACAAAAGCGCACAATCGGCATCGTGGTATCTGGTGAAAACCGACACATTGCAGGTGCCTGCACCTGCCGCCGAAGAGGCGCAGATGCAGGCGGCTTGGAAATCGTTCTACGATCACGTAGCGGTGGAAGCGCGCTACAATCCCGAACTGCGCCAACAGTTTATGCCGCAGAGGTTATGGCGCAACATAACTGAACTAACCTGACGGCGGGCTGTGGCGGCCAGCTAGACGTTCAAGACTTTCGCGGCTTTCGTGCGCGTACAGGGAGTACGCTTACTTCAAGCAGCTCGGTCTTTCACGCCTATCTGACTCACCACAGACCGCCTGTCTTTGCCATTGTTGGCGGCGGGGAATGCTAAACGGTTCCCATTTCCCAGGAGTTCATGTATTTCACCTGTTCGGGGGTGAGGGTGTCGATCTTTACGCCGAGGGTTTCCAGCTTTACTTTGGCTATGGCGGCGTCGATGTCTGCGGGGACCACGTGGCAATCGGGTTGCATATTTTCCGCGTGGCCTATCAGGTATTCCGCGCACAATGCTTGGTTGGCGAAGCTCATATCCATCACGGAAGCGGGGTGGCCTTCTGCGCCGGAAAGATTTACCAGGCGTCCTTCAGCCAAAAGCACACAGGTGCGGCCGTCTGCAAACGTGAATTCTTCCACCAGGGGCTTGAGTTCCTTGCGCGCGGTGGCGTGTTCGATCAGCCAGGGGATGTTGATTTCGGAATTGAAGTGACCCGAATTGCAGATAATCGCACCGTCTTTCAGGTTGCTGTAGCATTCTTCGTCGATTACGTTTAAGTTGCCCGTCACGGTCACCCAAATATCGGCCACCTTCGCGGCTTCGGCGCGCGGCATAACCGAAAAGCCATCCATGTGCGCTTCGAGTGCGGCGGTGGGGTCAATTTCGCACACAACAACGCGGCAACCCATGCCCTTTGCGCGCATGGCCAGCCCTTTTCCGCACCAGCCATAGCCAGAAACCACCAACGTGCGCCCGGCAAGCAGGCGGTTGGTAAGGCGCACAATGCCATCAAGCGTCGATTGCCCCGTGCCGTAGCGGTTGTCAAAAAAGTGCTTCGTTTTAGCTTCGTTCACCGCAATGATGGGGTAGCGCAGTGCCCCTTGGGCAGCCATGGCCTGCAGGCGAATCACGCCCGTCGTCGTTTCTTCGGTACCGCCCAAAATGCCATCCACCGCTTCGGGGAAGCTTTCGTGAATGCGCCCCACCACATCGGCGCCGTCATCCATGGTGATGTGCGGGTGGGCGCCAATCACAGCATCGACGTGCCGATAGTAGGTTTCGGTGTCTTCGCCTTTGATGGCAAAGGTGGGAATGCCAAAATGCTGCACCAGGGCAGCCGCCGTATCGTCTTGGGTGGAAAGAGGGTTGGAAGCGCACAGATACACTTCGGCGCCGCCGGCCGCCAAGGTGCGCATAAGGTTGGCAGTTTCGGTGGTTACGTGCAGGCAGGCACCAATGCGCATGCCTTCCAGCGGCTTTTCGACCGCAAAACGCTCGCGGATGCGGGCAAGTACCGGCATGTCGCGGTCGGCCCATAAAATGCGTTCAAGCCCAGCATCGGCAAGAGTTATATCGCGAATATCGTGGTTCATAATCATCCTTCCAGCAAATCTCGTTAACCGTTTCAGGTTATCACAAGGCGCCCATGCGGCAATCCCGCCCTGAAAAGCGCTCAAGAAACGCTTAAAAAATATGGAAGAGATGTGGTGAAGGTATGCCAAATCGGTAGTTTCATGCGGCAAATAGCGCGTGCAAGGTAACGAACGGCTTCCAACGCGGCAGGGGCATTCCAAAGTAGCTATAATCTGTGCAGTTTAAGTTCCCCCTTGGGGATCAATGTTTGTGCGCGTGGGGCAGTGTGCGCCCAAAAAATAGGTAGGGGTGTGCGCGTGTGGGCGCCCGTTAAGGAGCAGTCGGTGTTGGATCAATTTTTCTCGCAGATTTCTTTCGTGGATATCTTTAACTTCTGCGTGTTTTTGGCGTTTTCGCTGTGCTATGTGTATCAGCTTTATTATGTCTTGGTCGTGCTCACGCGCAAGCCCAAGCAGCTTGTCGCCAAAACGAACCACCGCTTTGCCGCCGTTATTTCTGCGCGTAACGAAAATGCGGTCATCGGCGATTTGATTCACTCCATCAAAGTGCAAAACTACCCGCAGGAACTCATCGATGTGTTTGTGGTTGCCGATAATTGCACCGACAATACGGCCGAAGTTGCACGGGAAGCGGGCGCCATCGTGTTTCCGCGCTTCAACAAGAAGGAAGTGGGCAAGGGCTACGCGCTCGATTACTGCTTTTCCTGCATCCGTGAACACTACAGCGATGCGGGCTACGAAGCCTATTTTGTCTTCGATGCCGACAACGTGCTTGATGTGAATTATTTCCGCGAAATGAACGCCACCTATGACAATGGCGCCAAGGCTTCCACCAGTTACCGCAACTCGAAAAACTACGATTCCAACTGGATTTCCGCAGGTTATGCCGTGTGGTTTCTGCGCGAAGCGAAGTATCTCAACCAAGCGCGCTTAACGCTCAAAACCAGCTGCGCGGTTTCTGGCACGGGCTTTTTCGTGTCGGCCGAACTGATAGAGCGCGCCGGTGGCTGGAAGTGGCATCTGCTTACCGAAGACATCGAATTTTCGGCCAACACCATTTTGCAAGGCGAGCGCATCGCGTATTGCCCCACGGCCATCCTCTACGATGAACAACCCATCACGTTTAAAGATTCGTGGAACCAGCGTTTCCGTTGGGCCAAAGGTTTTTACCAGGTGTTCGGCAAATACGGCGGCCGCTTGGCAAAGGGCGTCGTCACCAACCCGAAGGGTTCGCGTTTTGCCTGCTACGACATGCTTATGACCATTGCGCCGGGCATGTTGCTCACCATCGTATCCATCACGTTTAACGCCATCATTTTGGTGCTTGGCCTTACCGGTGCGATGTCCACCGGCGTCATGGTCGCCTCTTCGGCCTCCTCGATCTTCTTCTGCCTGTTCAACTATACGATATTCATGTTCGTGTTCGCGGTGCTGACCACGTTCACCGAATGGGACAACATCCATTCCACCACGGGTAAAAAAGTGCGCTATATGTTCACGTTCCCCCTGTTCATGCTTACCTACATTCCTATAGCGCTTGTCGCTTTGGTGAAAAAGGCCAAGTGGAAGCCCATCCAGCACAGCATTTCGGTCAATGTGGAAGAATTTTCGGGGGCTGCGGCTGCTGAAAAACTTGACCGCGCCTAAGGTTTAGCGCACATCACGCAAGCGCATCCTTTGATTTCGTGGTATTTTTACACCATCAAAGGGGAAGGCACTCGCTGCTGCGGCGGGGGTCGTGCGCGCAGGAGGCTTAAGCTATGAACAGCGACCACATCATAGAATCTATGACGCTCGAAGAAAAATGTGCTCTTCTCACGGGTGCTGATTATTGGCATCTTGTCGATTTGGCAAAGTGGGGTATTTCCCCCTTCATGATGTCGGATGGCCCTCATGGTCTGCGCAAACAGGCAGGCGCGGGCGATAACTTGGGGCTCAACGAAAGCGTTGCGGCCACCTCGTTTCCCACTGCTAGTGCCAGCGCCTGTTCCTTCGACATCAACCTGCTGCAGAACATGGGGCGTGCTCTGGGGGAAGAATGCCGCAAAGAAGGCATCTCTATGCTGCTGGGGCCGGGCGTCAATATGAAGCGCAGCCCTTTGTGCGGGCGCAACTTTGAATATTTCAGCGAAGACCCTTATTTGGCCGGGCATCTGGGCGCCGCCTACATCCAGGGCGTGCAAAGCTGCGGCGTGGGCACGTCGCTCAAGCACTTTGCGGGCAACAACCAGGAAACAAACCGCCTTATCATCGATTCGGTCATAGACGATCGTGCTTTGCGCGAAGTGTATCTGCAGGCCTTTGAAATTGCCGTGCGCGCAGCGCAGCCCTGGACGCTCATGACGGCATACAACCTGCTCAACGGCAGCTATTGTTCGCAAGATAGCTGGCTTATGTCGCAGCTTGCGCGCGAAGAATGGGGTTTTGAAGGCGCGTTTGTTACCGATTGGGGTGCCCTTAATTCCAACGACGAAAGCTTGCCGGCCGGCCTCGATTTGGTTATGCCGGGCACGCGCATCGATTATCGCCTCGATGTGGCCGCAGCGGTACAGGCGGGCACCATTGCGCGCGACGATCTTGACGCCGCCGTGCGCCACCTGTTGGCGCTGTGCGATCGCGCCCATGCGGGCCAGCAGCTTGCCTACACCTGCGACATGGCCGAGCACCTTGTTGTTGCGCGCAGCATTGCCGAACAGTCGGCGGTGCTGCTGGAAAACGACGGCATTCTTCCACTGGACGTTACAGCGCGCGTGGCCGTTATTGGTGCGTTTGCCAAACAGCCGCGCTACCAGGGTGCCGGTTCTTCAAAAATCAACCCGATAGCGCTCGACACCACCTGGGATGCGCTGTGCGAAGCGGGCGTAGACGCGCATTATGCCGCAGGCTACGACCGCGAAACCGGCGCATCAAGCGAAGCGCTTATCGAAGAGGCTGTGGCACAAGCCGCGCAAAACGCTGTGGCACTTTTGTTTATCGGCCTGCCTGATTCCTTGGAATCAGAAGGCTACGACCGCAGCGATATGGAAATTCCTGCGGCACATGCCACGCTGGTCAAGCGCGTGTGCGCGGCAAATCCGAACACCGTTTTGATCTTGCAAGGGGGCTCGCCCTTCATCATTCCCCATAAAGAAATGCCCCGCGCAATTTTGCTCAGTTATCTTGCGGGCTGCCAAGGGGGGCATGCAACGGCAAACCTGCTATTGGGCACCGTAAATCCTTCGGGAAAATTGGCCGAAACCTGGCCGGCCAGCTTGGCCGACACCCCCTGCGGCAGCGCTTTTCCCGTGCAGGGTCGCCGCGCCCTCTACACCGAAAGCATCTTTGTGGGCTATCGCTTCTATGATGCCGCGCACACGGCCGTGGCCTACCCCTTTGGCTACGGGCTTTCCTATACGCGCTTCGCCTATGAAAACCTTGTCGTAACAAAAGAGGGCGCAGACGACGACCCTGCATCCACGCTGCGCGTCAGCTGTTCGGTGCGCAACGAGGGCAGCTGCGCGGGCAAAGAAGTCGTGCAGCTTTATGTGGCGCCCCTTAATCCGGGCGTGTTTAAGGCCCCGCAGCAGCTGCGCGGTTTCACGAAACTTGCCCTTGAACCGGGTCAATCCGCCCCCGTTTCCTTCGAGCTTGCTTTGCGTGATTTTGCCCACTTCGATACCGCATTGCAGGATTGGGTTGTTGAACAGGGGGAATACGAACTTCGCGTGGCGGCATCAAGTCGCGATGTGCGCTTAAGTGCGCGCGTGGCGCGCGGGGGCCTTGCCAAGCCGGCGGCAACAGACGATCTGCCCAGCTATCGCCAGGTGAGCCCCCAAGGGTTTTCCCTGGAAGATTTCAAGCAGCTTTACGCGCGCGATTTCCCCAAGCAGCTCACGTCCATGCGCCCCTATACCATCAACGCCACCATTGGCGATTTGCGCACATCGACGCTGGGCAAGCTTGTCCATCTGGTCTTGCGCATCCTGTTGAAAAAAATCGTCAAGGATAATCCTTCCCTGCAAGAAGAACTCAGCGAAACAGCTATGGAAACCCCGCTGCGCTCCGTTGCCATGTCGGGCATGGATATGAAGGTAATCTTCGGCCTGGTCGATGTGCTCAACTACCACTTCATCCGCGGTTTTCGCACTATCGTAACGAAGCGCTAGCACCCGC
>JAVVPE010000028.1:0-11526 GCA_036655915.1 Raoultibacter sp. | reverse complement strand
AACTACCACTTCATCCGCGGTTTTCGCACTATCGTAACGAAGCGCTAGCACCCGCGCATACGCCAGCGCCCGCCCAAGCACTCGCTGCGCCCGCCACTAAGCGTCCGCCTACCACACGCGGGCAAAGGTGGCGCAACGCACTTCTTGCACACCGGCCGCCAACAGGGCATCGGTGGCGGCGCACAGCGTAGCCCCCGTGGTAAAAACGTCATCGACCAGCAGAATCGATGCCGGTAAGTGGTCGCGCTCGCAAGCGCGCAGCACAAAGCGCCCTTCCATGTTGGCCGCCCGCGCACCCTTGTTAAGCGCCCGCTGATCCTTGCTGCGTGGCCGTTCAAACGCGTCGATCTGCGGCAGCCCCAGCGTGGCGGCAAGCGCATCACCTAAAAGCTGCGCGTGATCAAATCCGCGCCGGCGCAGCGCCCGCGCGCTGGCGGGTATAACGCTTAGCGCGTCTATCTGGCCTGGCCACAAAGGTGGCACCACCTGCGCCATCAAGCCTGCAATAAGCGCCCCCAGCCGCACTTCGCCCCGGTCTTTATAGGTGGTCACCAGCCGTGCGACGTCGGGGGAAAACTCCGCCACGCACACGCAGGCCACAAAAGGAAGACGGTTGCGCCCCAGGCTTTTCAAGGCGATGGGGTTGCACTCGCTACACTGAACGCTGCCGTGGGGTGCGCCGCACACAGGGCAGGCGCGCCAGAAATCGACGAAGCCAAGCCTGCGCTTGCAGGCGTCGCACAAAAGGCTTCCGGGTGCATCGCACAAGGCACAGCGCGTCGGCCACAAAGTTTCGGTGATAACTTCGCTTGCGGCGCGCACATAGGCCTGCGGCAAGCCTTGTTGTCGCGCGCTTGTGCGGGGTGTCTTCGGTATTCCTAACATGCACCCAGCATAGGCCACCAACCTTACAGCAAACCGCCTAAAACCTTACAGCAAACCCCTCAAAACCTTACACCCCTTGTCAGCCACCCTTTTTCAAAACCCTCCGCCTGCATTCTTCCCTAAAAACTGCAGAATTCACGCAGTTCACTTCAGGGCTTTTCTAATCTGCTACACTGGTTGCTGACTTCTTTCGAGTCTGTAGTTGCGGGAGTAATCCCTAGTCCAAGGCAGATGCGGTCAAAAGGATCCACGTAAGTTCTGCGGGTTCGTCTCGCAAACGAGCATGGCGCATCCTAGAAGTAAGACGCACCGCCCGCTAATGTGGCATACGGCCGCACGGGCGAGAGGGTAACCGGTCGTTTCGGCTTGTCCCCGGTGTGCGAGTGTGGGGGCAAAGACTAGGTCAGTCGAAAGAAGCATTACTGTTGAAGATGAGAGTGAGGAAGCCTGTGATGAAGCGATCCCTAAGGCTGATACTCAGCTGCATAATGGCTGTAGGCATGGCCGGCGCGCTGTGCGCCTGTGCAAGCCAAAGCTATACACCACCTGCGAAAACAGCTGCGGTCGACACGCCAGCCCTCGGCGAGAAAAAAACGCTGCGCGTGGGCGTCGATGCCCAAAATCCTCCCTTTGCCGCTTCGGTTTCGGGCAAAATAGTGGGGCTCGACGTTGATATTGCTGCGGCCTTGGCCGACGAAATGGGGCTTGGCTTAAAGGTGGTCGACGTGGGCAGCGACCCCGAAGGCTCTCTTTCTAAGGGCGATGTCGATATCGTTATGGGTCTTGATAAAACCTCAACAACTTTTGCCTGCTGGCTTTCTGATCCCTACGTGCAAACGGCCGTAGCTCTGTTTGCCCCGGCTGCCACCACGGCAATCCCCACGCCCGAGGCCTCACCGCTTATCGCCGCCCAAACATCTTCCATGAGCGCCTGGGAAGTCAACAACCAATTTGGGGAAGCTTCCCTTGTTTCTTCGCCCGACTTAAAGGCGGCATTCGCTTCGGTTGAAACCGGTGCTGCAGCCTACGTGGCAGCCGATGCCGTTATCGGTTCGTATGTGGCCCACAGCAACGCCATCGACATGCATATCGTCGCGTTGATGAAGCAGGTCAGCGGCTATTCCATCGGCGTCACCAAAACAAATACGGCCTTGTCAACCGCTATAGGAACAGCGCTTGCCACCCTGTCAAGCAATGGCACCATCGCCGTTATCGAAAGCAAGTGGCTCGGTTCTTCCCTGGACCTGACGGCCATTCCCTTAACGGAAGGCTCGAAGCAGGCAACGCCTGAAGCCACCCCGGCCGCCGCCGCCGCAACACAAACAGCGCCCGCAGCAGCGGCAGTGGATCAAACCACCCCCGCCGCCGCAGGCGCCAATGCGGTAACACCAACAGCAGCCTAGTTTAAGAAGTCTTCCAAAATTTCCTTTTCGGCTTCTTCTTCGGTCAATCCCAGGGTCATCAGCTTAACAATCTGATCCCCTGCAATTTTGCCGATAGCCGCTTCGTGCACCAGCAGCGCATCTTCGCACGCCGCTTCAATGCCAGGGATGGCCTTGACCGTGGCGTGCCCCATGATGATGGCGTCGCACTGCACGTGTCCGCGGCAGGCCGCTTCGCCAATAACCAGAGGGTTAAACACCTGGGTCGAATAATCCTGGGCAACGCTGCGCGAAATAACCTGCACGCTCGAATCGTCGCCCTTAAGCTCAACTTTCATGTTAGATGTGGCCACTTGGTGGTCGTGCGTCAGCAGCTTTTCGGTTAATATCAGCCGCGCGCCCGCCGCCAGTTCGGCATTGGTGTCGCGCACAGTGGAAGAAACGCCGCGCAACTGGGTCAGCTCCATTTCGCAGTGCGATCCTTCTTCCATAAACACGTTGGTGACCGGGTTTAAAATGCGCTCGCCCGTGCCCGATCCTTCGCCGTAGTGTTTTTCAACATACTTGACCCGCGCGTTTTTTCCGCAGTAAAAGCTGTGGATGCCATCGTGCTGGGAAGCCTGGTGGCTTTCGTTGTGGATGCCGCAGCCTGCGATAATGGTAACGTCGCAGTCGTCTCCCACATAAAAGGTGTTGTAAACGACATCTTTTAGGCCGGATTGCGTAACGATAACGGGAATGTACACCGTTTCGCCCTTTGTGCCCGCTTTGATGCGGATGTCGATGCCCGGGTGGTCGGTCTTGGTTTCGATTTCGATGTTGGCCGAAGAATGGCGCTCGACTAATTTGCCATCTTTACGGATGTTGAAGGCGCCCTTCGGCAAGCCATGCATGCCAGCGATTTCTTCCAAGAGGCCGGCATCGATAGGGGATAGATCTACAGCCATGGTTCCTCCCTCGTTAACAGTTCGTTGAAATTTCGGTTAGGTGCAGCTCGGTTGGTTGCGTAAAAGTGCAGTTGGGGTTGTCTTTCGCAATAAATCCCAGCTGGGGTAAAATCTCTGCCGTGGGGCCAGCGGCTTCGATGCGGCCATCGCGCAGCAATATGATGTCGTCGGCCAAACCGATGATGCGTTCTTGGTGCGAAATAATCACGATGGAACGCCCGTCGCGCGCGGCGTGAATGTCGCGGAATGTTTCGGTCAGCCGGTCAAAGCTCCACAGGTCAATGCCCGCTTCCGGTTCGTCATAGATGGCCAATTTCGGATCGCGCGCCAAGATGGTGGCGATTTCGATACGTTTCAGTTCTCCGCCCGAAAGGCTTTTGTCCACTTCGCGGGTAAGATAGCTTGCCGAACACAGACCTACCTTGGAAAGGTATTCGTTGCAGGCCAGCATGGGCAGGCGGCGGCCAGCGGCAATTTCAAGCAGCTTCTTCACGTTCATGCCCTTGAAGCGGGCCGGCTGCTGAAAGCCGTAACCGATGCCCAGCTTGGCGCGCCCGGCAATGTCAAGTTCGGTAATATCGCTGCCATCAAAAAAGATGCGACCTGAAGTGGGCATTTCGATGCCCATGATCAACTTGGCCAGCGTCGATTTTCCGCCGCCATTAGGGCCGGTGATAACGGTGAATTTGTCGTCGTCGATCACAATCGACAAATCATCTATGATGCGTTTGGTCTTGCTCGAATCTTCCTTAAGCGGAACTTCGAACGAGACGCCTTTAAGTTCCAACATACTGATCGCTCCGTCTCATCGTCAATTGATACTTGTTTAATACCATTTAAGATATACCAACGCGCGCGGCAAATCCTCTAAAGTTTGCTAACGGTAATTCTATCTTGAAATCTCCACTTTTCGCATTGAAATATCCAAGAATATGCGTGCCTGTGCACAATCGTGTTTAGGCAAGCAAGTCAATCGGGGTCAAATCGGCCGTGCTCGCTTCGATGATTTCTCTGCTGCCAAACACGCACACGGCGTTTTGCGCGCTTGCGGCATCAAGCACGGGGGCAAGTGCACCCAGCGTGCCCGCATTGGTGTCCAGCACCTCTTTGCGCCCGGCGGCACGATAGTTGGGCGCAAAATGGCACAGGTGCGCAATGTCTTGGCGCCGCGCTATCTCGCGCGCCTTTTTGGGCGCGTCGATGCCGGCAACCGAACTGATAACATAGCCGCGCATTTCGTCTTCCGCAGGCGCAAAATTGGCCAGCCACGCGCCTGCCCCCGCAAAGCGCGCAAGCGTTGCATCCAAGTGGGGGTCGCGATAGGAATAAAACTGCAGGCCACCGCTGCGGGCAACGCGCAGCCCGGCACCGTAGGCGCCGCCCTTTACGCGCACTTCGTTCCACAGGTAATCATAGGAAAGCGCGCGGCTGGCCACTTGCCAAGCACCCGTATACGGGGCATCCAGCGCGCGCAAATCGCCGGCCGTTGCCGCAAAGCACACGTCTGTGGGCACGATAAACGCTTCGTTGGCCACGGTGGGTGCCGGAATCACCAGGCGGTTTTCCGGTGCATCGGGTGCACCCACCGCAGCGGTCAGCGCGGGCGCCACTTCCCAAAAATGCGCGCAATTATCACTGCTGCCGGTGAAGCTGGCAAGCGTGCCATCGGCCACAAACAGGCGCGCCGCCACATTTTGCAAGCGCGCGATAAGGCTTTGCGCTTCGTCATCAAAACGCGCAATCAGGTCTTTTAAGAAGCGGTAAAAATTCACGCCCGTCATGGCGTCGCGGACGACGCCGGCGCCGCAGCAATACGACCCTGCGCGCGCCGCAGCAGCGCTGTGGCCCGAAAGCGCAAACTCTTGTTCCATGCCAATGCGCAGTTGCAGCAAAATATCTTTGATTTTCGCGCGATCATCAAACAGGGTTGAGGTCCAGATTTCTGCGGGTATAGTGGCCAGGTCAACCACGTTTTCCGCCAAGGCCGAAGCGCCGACAACAAACCTGATTCCATAGGCGTTTGCATCGCTTTCACTTTCGTGCACTTCGGTGAAAAAGCGCAGGGTACCCAGGCGCGATTGCACCAGCGTGTCCAACTCTTCCGCCGTATGCGCGCGGGTGGCAAGCTTGCCCAGCAGCCGCGTTAAAAGGGTGGCATAGGGCAGTTCGTCAAAGGCAAGCCCTTCTAGGGGGAAGTAGTAATACAGGTAATCGATGCGCTTTGTGGGGGTGGCGTGATACAGGCAATCCAGCGGGGTGTCGCGCAGCAGCGTGCAAGCGGGCTCGGCCGTGGCCGCAGCGATGTCGCTTAACTGCAAAAGCGGCAAGGTGGCCAGCGCTTCGGGGCTATCGGGGGTTTCTTGCGCGCGATGCAGGGCGGCTGTTTCTTCGATGGTGCGCGCGATGCCTTCTGCATCCAGACCGGCATACACGGCGGCCAAATCCTTGGCTTCATCGGAGGCTTCAGGGGTTTTAACGGGCACTATTTCTGCCGAAGCGCGGTGGGTGTTGTCCAGGAAAATTTCGCGCGCCAGCTGCTCGAAGTAATCCGTTTCCAGCTTTTCGTGCATGCGGGCAAAGGCCTCTTCATAGCGCAGATAGGCCACCGGGTCATCGTCGCTATACAGCCAGCCCGAAAGGCACTCCATGGCATACACCACGCCATCGGCGGTGCCAAAATCGCCTTCGCGCATATAAAATTCGGCGCGCGCAAGCGAAGCGTTAAGCAGCGTGCGGTCGATGCCTTCGGTGCACAAGCGGCTTATCGTTTCGCTAACAAGGGTGTTAAGCTGTGCTGCTGCACCCTTCTGGCATCCCTTGATCTGCAGCAATACCATAGGCTGCATCAGGGCATCTATCATCTGCGCATAGGCATCCCCCGCAATGCCCGCTTCCAATAGCGCGCGCTTAAGGGGCGCCACATTGCTGCCCATCAGCGCGTCCAGCAAAATATCAACATCTAGCACACGCTGGCGATCGCTTGCCGTGCCAATAATGTAAGCCAATCCCGCGCAGGCGTTTTCCGGCGCGGTTTGCATGCTGCGCGTAATGTTCATGCGGCACACGGGCTCCTGCAAGGTCAACGGGTTGGGCGCCGAGGCCCCCGCACCCGCCGCACTCGCCGCGCCGTCGCCGGCCGCACCGGCCGCGCCCGCCACGCCAAGATAGCGTTCATCCAAAAACGCCAACTCGCGCTCCACCTGCATATTGCCGTAAAGCACAATGTAGCTGTTGTCGCAGCGGTAATGGCGGCGGTGGGTGTCTAGGAAGTCTTCATAGCTCAGCGTCGGTATCGCGCGCGGATCGCCGCCCGATTCAAAGGCGTAAGCGCTGTCGGGGAAAAGTGCTGCAGCCAGCGTGTTGTACAGCACGGCATCCGGGTCAGAAAGCGCCCCCTTCATTTCGTTGAACACAACGCCGTTGTAGCGCAGGGGCTCGCCCGGCGCGTCCAGTTCGTAGTGCCAGCCTTCCTGTTCAAAAATTTCGCGCTTGCTATAGATGGCCGGATGCAGCACGGCATCCATATACACATCCATCAAGTTGAGCAAATCGGTTTCGTTGGTGCTGGCCACCGGGTAAAGCGTTTTATCGGGGAAGGTCATCGCATTCAAAAACGTCTGCATGGATGATTTCAGCAAGTTCACAAAGGGTTCTTTGGCGGGGAAGCGGTCCGATCCGCACAGCACGGAATGCTCCAAAATGTGGAATACGCCGGTATCGTCGCGCGGCGGCGTTTTAAAGCCGATGGCAAAGGCCTTGTTTTCGTCATCGTTGGCCAAATACAGCGCCCGCGCCCCGCTTGCTTTGTGGTACAGCACGTAAGCTGTGCCCTCAATTTCGGGAAGTTCCGCTGCAGAAACAACGCTAAATCCGTGTAAGGTATCGTGTAAGCTAAGCTGCAAGATAATGCCGCCTTTCAAGAAAGATTGCCTAAGGATTCCAGCATAGCGCAACGCCGCAAGCGCATCGGCCGCCTGCGGCCGTCTGCGGCGGAAATCCAGGATTTCAGCCCAAGTGCGAAAAAAATCCTTCCCAAACGCCGCAATCTGTGGTTTCATAGGCGCAACCCGAAATTGAAAGGTTTTCAGTGATCACATCTACCAACAAAGCTTCCCTCAACAACACGCCGTGCGCGTGCTGTGTCGGTGCATGGTGGTGGAACAAAGGCTGATCTCGGGTTATCGATACCTTTTGTTTCCGTATGCGAAATCAAACAGGGCCCTCGGTAATCCGGGGGCCTTTTTCTTTGTGCGAAAGCGGGGTGCCATCAGCCCTGCATCCGCCACAAAGCGCAGCGGCAACGGCTGCAAGGCAAGGGCACTGACACGCATCACTCACCCAAGAAAGGAACCACCTCATGCACGCTACAACCACACATTCCCGCGCTCCGCATCGCCTCTATCTTGCCGAAAGCCAGATTCCCACGCAATGGTACAATCTGCGCGCCGATATGCCGCAAGCCCCCGATCCCATGCGCACGCCCGATGGCGCCATCGCCGCGCCCAGCGATATCATGGCGGTGTTTTGCGAAGAGCTTGCCCACCAAGAACTCGACGATACCACGCGCTATTTCGATATCCCGCCCGCCGTGCAGGAAATGTATCGCATCTATCGCCCTTCACCGCTGTGCCGCGCCTACAACTTGGAAAAAGCCCTGGGCACGCCCGCGAAAATTTACTACAAATTTGAAGGCAACAACACCTCGGGTTCGCACAAGCTCAATTCTGCCATCGCGCAGGCCTACTACGCCAAGGCGCAAGATTTAACGCACGTTGCCACCGAAACCGGCGCGGGCCAGTGGGGTACAGCGCTTGCCGAAGCCACGGCGCACTTCGGCCTTGACCTGGATGTTTTCATGGTTAAGTGCTCCTACAACCAAAAGCCCCACCGCCGCCACGTTATGGAAACATTTGGCGCCACAGTAACGCCTTCGCCTTCCGATACCACCGCTGCCGGGCGCAAGATTTTGGCCGAACACCCCGATTCCAGCGGTTCGTTGGGCACCGCCATTTCCGAAGCGGTCGAATGCGCGCTCAATGTGCCCCACAACAAGGGGCGCTATGCGCTGGGCAGCGTGCTCAACCAGGTTGTGCTGCATCAAAGCATCATCGGCATGGAAAGCTACGCCGCCTTTGAACAGCTGGGGGAATACCCCGATATCATCATCGGTTGCGCGGGTGGTGGCTCAAACGTGGGCGGCCTGGTGGCACCCTTTATGCGTGATAAGCTGCAAGGCCTGCGCGATGCGCGCTTTGTGGCGGTCGAACCAGCAAGCTGCCCCAGCCTAACGCGCGGCCGTTACGCCTACGATTTCGCGGACACGGCCCAAACCTGCCCACTGTGCAAGATGTACACGCTGGGCAACGGCTTTATGCCCAGCCCCGATCACGCCGGTGGCCTGCGCTATCACGGCATGTCACCCATCGTGTCAAAGCTGGTGGCCGATGGCAATATGGAAGCGGTGGCCGTGGCGCAAACCGATGTGTTTGCGGCAGCCGTCGAATTTGCTCGCTTAGAAACCATTTTGCCGGCACCGGAAAGCGCCCACGCCATCCACCAGGCCATGGTCGAAGCGAAAAAGTGCGCCGAAACGGGCGAGGAAAAGACGATTTTATTCGGCCTTACAGGCACGGGGTATTTCGACACGGTAGCCTACGATGCCTTCAATCGCGGCGTCATGGTCGATCATGTGCCCACAGAAGAAGAATTGGCGGCAGGTTTTGCCACCATTCCCGCTGTGGTGGGCGTGCAGGCCGCCGGTGGCCTGCCCTTGGCCTAGCGCGCACTTATGTTTGAGTTCGTTATTTGGCGCGCCGCAAAGAATTTCTGGCGCGCGGGTGTGCTAGCATGGACGCCATGAAATTATTTGAAGCACACAACATCGCGGCATCGTATCCGCGCCCGCAGGGTGCCTTGCCGCTGTTTTCCAACGTGAATTTTTCCCTTGAAGCGGGCGGCATCTACGATTTGGTGGGGCCTTCGGGCGCGGGCAAATCCACGCTTCTGCGCATCTGTGCGCACATGCTGGCGCGCGATGCGGGCGAACTTTACCTCGACGGCCAAAAAAGTGAAGCCTTTGAACCCACAAAATGGCGTGCCCTGGTGTGCCTTGTGCCGCAAAAGCCCTCCCTTGTGCCCGGCAGCGTGCAAGAAAACCTGCTGCTTCCCTGGAAGCTTAAAGTGCGCGAAGCGCAAACGCTGCCCACCACCGACAGCCTGCGGCACTTGCTTGATGAAGCCGAACTGGCCGATGTTGAACTACAGCGTGATGCCACACAGCTTTCCGGCGGGCAAATCGCGCGCGTGGCGCTTCTGCGCGTGTTTGTTACGCAGCCGCGCGTGTTGCTGTTAGATGAAGTGGATGCGGCGCTTGATGATGCTTCGGCCTTAGCCATCAGCCGCCTTACAAAGAAGCTGGTCGCCCGCAACATGGCGTGTTTGCGCATCCGGCACCGGGCAAGCGATGGGTTTGCGACGGGCACGTTTTCCTTGGGCGCGGGCACGCTTACTTATAAGGCAGCGCCTGCGCTTGAAAGTCAGGGGCGCTAATGGGTGGCGTTGTAGAAATAGGGTATTTTGAACTTTTTGCTGCCAGCGCGCTCATGTTGGTGGCGGGGCTGATTTCGTGGAAGCTCGAACTGGGCCAAACCAAGCGCATCGTAGTTTCTACCCTGCGCATGTTTTTGCAGCTTTTGGCTGCTGGCCTGCTGTTAGGCTATGTGTTTGCGCTGCAAAGCTGGTGGCTTGTGGTGCTGATTCTTATCATCATGTTGCTTGCTGCCACCCAAATTGCCACAAGCCGCATGAAGTCGCACCCGAAAGGCTCTGCGCTGCCCGTGCTGCTTTCTTTGGGCATCTCAAGTTTCTTGGTGGCCTTCATCGTTACCCAGCTGGTCATGCACGTTGATCCCTGGTATTCCGCGCGCGATTTAATTCCTATCGGCGGTATGATTTTAGGCAACGCGATGGCATCGGTGGCGGTGGCCATCGACCGCCTGTTTGCCGATATGGACGCACGCACAGATGAAATGTTCACGCTTAGCGCACTGGGCGCCACCCCGCGCGAAGCGGCCATGCCTTCGCTGCGCGCCGCAATCGGTGCCGGCATGACGCCGATATTAGCCAATATGTCGGCTGCGGGCATCGTAACTTTTCCCGGCATGATGACCGGCCAGCTGCTTGCGGGCGCCGATCCTTTGGCGGCAGCAAAATACCAGATAGTCGTTATGCTCATGCTTTCGGCCGCCAACACTATCGCCATCGTGATGGCGTGTTTTCTCACCTACAAAAAGCGCTTTTCGGCCGATGGATATTATTTGGATAAGGCGCTGCGCGGCTAGCACGCCCGTATAATAAGCACACATAATCACGAAACGTCGTTTAGAACCGTAGGGGCGGATTCCATATCCGCCCGAATGCTCGAAATAATAAACGCAAACGAAAGGGACACCGCGTGGACCAGGATACAAAGTATCGCTTCATTTCAGTATCTGCCGAAGATGACGACGAAGTTGTGATTCAGGCGGGAATGCCCGCCGCGCCCACCCAAGCGCCGGCACCCGCACCTGCACCCGCACCGGCACCGGCACCTGCTGCTGCACCCGCACCCGCACCCGCTCCTGCACCCGCCGCACCTGCTCCTGCGCCCGAACCGCGCAGCAAGCAGCAACGCCGTGCGGCCGAAGCCGAAGAATTGCAGCGCACGCAGGAAGATTTAAACAGCGTGCCTCCCATGTCAAAAATGCAAAAAACCATCCTTATCGTAATCGCCGCCTTCGCCGCGGTCGCGCTTGCCTATTACTTTTTCTTCATCATGGGTTAAAATAAGGGCTTCAACTCCCACGTTTTCGTAATGTGCGTGCCATTTTGGGGGACAGAAAGGTTACACGATGATTAAACGCAACAAAACCGAACAAGACAGCACCCCTTGCCAGCCCACGCAAGAATCCGCAGCACAAACTCCGCCGCAAGCGCCCAATGCCGCGCCCGCCGAACCCACTGCGGTGCCGCAAGCCTCCTCGGAAGATGCTCTCTTTTCAGCGGTCGATGTGGCACCCTGCACGCCCGATGCCGATGCCGATGCCGCAGCTGAAGCGCTTATTGTGCCCGATGCGCCAGCGGGGAAGAAGGCCCACGGCGGCCACGCAGCACAGCCAGATCTGCCCGCGCACCATAAAAAATCGCGCCGTATGCGTCGGCTCTTGCTGGTCGTCGTCTGCTTGCTGGTGGTGCTGATGGCGGCACTCGCCGTCCTAACCTATATGTTGGTGCAAGAAACGCAAAACGCCGCCCTGCAGCAGGTCACCCAAGAC
>JAVVPE010000027.1:0-22405 GCA_036655915.1 Raoultibacter sp. | reverse complement strand
TGTTGCGCACGGAAACGACACTGGTTGTTTCGTTCATGGTGCCTCCTGTTGGTGTGATGTAACTGCCACCACTCTAAAACCCCTGGCCGCAGCGTGCCATCGAAGCAGCTTACATCTGCCTTACACTTTTGTAAGGGAAGGCTGGGAAGCTTGGGCAAGGACAAGACGTCGGCGGTCGTGGGGGAAGCTTATGCTTACGCAAGTGCCCTGGTCAACCTGGGAACTAAGCGCTATGCGCAGCCCCATTTTTGCGCACATGAGCGCACACAGGTAAAGCCCCATGCCGGTGGAAGCTTGGCCGCGCGTGTTGCGTCCGTTTTCGCCGGTGAAACCCTTGTCGAAGGCGCGGGGCACATCGGCGGCGGCTATACCGCAGCCATCATCGGCAAGGGTGAGCACGGTGGCTGCGTGTGAGGTGCCCGCGCCTTCCACGCGCGCCGAAAACGCGGCGGTTGTGGCGCCGTACTTTGCCGCATTCACCACGATTTGCCCGATGATGAAGGCAAGCCATTTTTTGTCGGCAAACACCCTTGCATCGGGCGCGATGTTGACGGTGGGTGTGGTGGCGCATTCGATTAAAAAACGGGCATTGTGGCGCAGCGCTTCGTTGACCACGCAAGCAAGCGACACTTCGCGGATGGCGAAATCACTTTCAAGCGAAGTTGATCGTGCATAGTAAAGCGCCTGTTCAACCTGGGCTTCAATGCGGTCAAGTTCGCCTTTGACCTTTTCGGCAGCACCCCCGTGCAACTGCGCGCACATAAGGTTTGCTGCCGCTATCGGCGTTTTTATTTCATGTATCCACAGTTCGATATATTCACGATATTCGCGCACCTGCGTCTTGTGGATTTCCACTTCATCGGCCATGGATTTGTTGATAAGGCGCAGCGCTTCATAGGTGGTGCGGCCTTCCAAAAACAGCGGCGGCTCCATCAGTTCCGTCACGTAATACGCCTGTGGCACCTGTTCAACCAAGCTTTCAAGCTCGGTGTAAAAGCGGCGGCGGCGCAGATAATCAAAACTTAGTCCGGCCACGGCGCAGGCAGCGATTATGAAGCAGACCAGGCAGCTTGCATCAAAGCCAAGGGCCAGGGCAGATAGCACCAGCGCCACCGATGCGATGCAGACCACGCCCAGCACAATAAGGACAAGGCGATCTTTAAGATAGGTAGTCAGCTTCATAGCGTGCGGCTTTCCCTTGTGCGGGCGCGACTAGACACGGTAGCCCTGCCCCCGGCGCGTGATCAGGTAATTTTGCACGCCGATGCCCGCAAGTTTTTGGCGCAGGCGATTGATATTCACCGTTAAGGTGTTGTCGTCGATGAAGGCATCCGAAAGCCAAAGTTCGCACATGATTTCTGCGCGCGCCATGATGGTGCCGGGATGAGACATAAGAAGGTGGAGAATTTTGAATTCGTTGCGCGTTAATTCGATCGATGTTTCGGGGTCATCGGCGCGCGCCACCGTGCCCGCCGCCACATCAAGGGCAAGGGCGCCATGGGTGATTGTTGGTGTGGCCTGCGGTTGTGCGCGGCGCAGCACTGAAGCGATGCGCGCCACCAAAATGGCAGGATTGTAGGGTTTGCTCACGTAATCATCGGCCCCTAAATTCATGCTCATCAGTTCATCAAATTCACTATCCGAAGAGGTGAGCATGATGATGGGCACCGCACTTGCCGCGCGCAGGTTGCGGCAAATGCTGTGACCATTTGTGCCGGGAAGCTTCAGATCAAGCACGACGCAATCGGGGGCGGCGGCCAAAATATGTTTTTCAATGCAGGGAAAATCGTCGCTGGTAACACAGGTGAAGCCCTGCAAATCAAGCATGAGGCACAGCTGTTCGCGCAGGGCGACATCATCTTCCACAACAAATATTTTGGGCACGCTTGTCCTTCCGCCGTTTTGCTTATGATAGGGCAAAACCTTGGGTGGGGGGCGCTTGTGTTTGTGTTTTGTTACCGCGAGCTTGGGAGGGCGCGGGAGCGGGAGTCGGGGGGCGTCGAGGCTGGAGCGCTTATTTTTTTGGGGACCCTTTGGGCATGACGGGGCACGAAGGATCGGAGCTTTTGAAGTAGCGCACAATAAAGCTTATGCCCGCCACAACCAGCGCCACGCCCAGCCCGGTATAGAAAAAGGCGATGAACCATTCTGGCACCAGGCCCGACGCGCGCAGCGCGATGCCGCCGCCCATCATAATGGCCATCATGATGTAACCTTTTTTGTCGAAAAACTTGAGGATGTGCGTGCGGTCTTCTTCATAACCACGAATGCGCTGCGTATGCTTTTTCACCATTTTCGTAAAGATGAACACGTGGAACAAAACGAAGATGACCAGCGTGCCCACCAGCAAAGCAATAATCCACATATTCCAATCGTGGATATAGGCGCCGATGCCAATGTTGGCTATATTTATGCCGGCAATCGCCCATACAATACCTGCCACCAACAACAATTTGTCGGTGGAAATTTTTAGTTTGTCCATCGCGGTTTCTCCTAAACGTAAAGTGCCGAACGCAATAGTGCCAGCAAAACGGCGCAATCCTGGCGGCCATCGCGCAAAGACGCAATCATCGCCCTTACCACAAACGCGCACAATTCCTGGTTGCTCACACCGCCCAGTTTTTCGGGTGCTGCGTGCTTATCGGCCTGCAAAACTTGCAGCAATCCGTGGCCAATATGATCAAACGCCATCGCCTCGCGCTTCTTCCCCGCATCGATGCCGCCCAGCGAAAGCGCCGAAATTTGAGGAAGCCAATCGGCACGGAAATCCGCAAGTGCTTGGTGCATGGCTTCAAAGGCGCGCGCCACATAATCGACGAAATTTTCCCCCGGAACAGGACGACACAAATCGTTGCGAAAAGCCGTGCCCCAAAAACGGGCGATAACATCAACTAACAGAGCATCTTTGGTGGGGTAATAGTTGTAAATCGATCCGACCGAAACACCGCAGGCACTAGCCACGCTGCGAATGCTGAGCGCTGCCAAGCCCTCGCTTTCGGCCAGTGCATAGGCGGCATCTTGAATGGCCTGCTTATCTATCAGCTTTCGTGGCGTCATGTGCGCCTCCGCTTCCCTTTTCGTGAACACAGTTCATTCTTATAGGCTGAACGCTGTTCATACTACGGCGTTTTCTGGAAGTTGCAAGGCTTTCTGAACGGTGTTCATAGAGCCTTCACAAAGGGTGGCCCGTGGCGGGCTTGGATTGCGGGGCACGCGGGTGGTGGGGCGTGTGGATTGCGGGGTTTAGCTGCGGGGATGGGCTTGGTGATGCACTTCTATCAGGCGTTCGGGGGAAAGATGCGTGTAAATTTGGGTGGTGGAAAGGCTGACGTGCCCCAGCATTTCTTGCACACTGCGCAGGTCTGCCCCACCTTCAAGCAGGTCGCTGGCAAAGGTGTGGCGCATATCGTGGGGAGAAAGCGTTTCATCAACCCCGGCAGCGCGCAGCGTGGCCTTAAACATCTTACGCATGGCATCGGTGCCCATCTGGTTTCCGCGTGTTGATACGAAGAAATAGGAACACGGCGCTTCTTTGAGCAGATAAGGGCGCGCCACCTGGGCGTAGGCATGCATGGATTCCACGGCTAAATCGTGCAGGGGAATGATGCGCTGCTTGCTGCCCTTGCCAAAAACGCGCACTTGCTTCTGTGCGAAATCGACATCGTTTAGCTGCAGCCCCGAGGCTTCCGAAATACGCGCCCCGCAGGCATAGAGAAATTCCAGAAGCGCCTGATCGCGGTAATCCGTTTTGCTTTGTTCCCGTTGTTGTTTTCCCGCGCGCTTGCCGTGCACGCGCAAAATGGCTGCCATATCATCAGCGGATATGCGATGCGGAAGCATGCGAGCAAGCTTTGGCCCTTGCAAAACGCTCGCCGGATCACTGCGCGTTTGCCCCGTCACGTTAAGCCAGCGATAAAAAGCGCGCAGCGCGCTCAGGCGGCGATTGATTGTTTTGCGCGAATACTGCGCCTGATCCAACTGAGCCAAGTAGCTGCGCAGCTGGCGGTGGTCCAGCGTAAGCACGTCGAAGTGTTCCCGATGCGTCCAGCGGATGAAATCTTGCAGGTCAACGCAGTAGGCGCGCACCGTATGGGGCGAAGCATTGCGTTCGATGCGCAGTGATGCGCAAAAAGCTTCAACGGCTGCTGCGGCCGCAGGATCGCATTCGGCCTGCTTTTCAGCAGCCGTCATAGTGACTGCCCGCCCTGCGGTAAAAGGCCGCTTGTTTGCAGTTGTGCGCAGTAGTTTTGCAGGGCACAACGGCCGCGCTGGGCATAGGCAGCGTAGCGATCGCGCTTGTTTTTAACGGGCACTTCAAGCGGCGCCATAATGCCAAAGTTCACGTGCATGGGCTGGTAATCTTTCACACTTGCATCGCGCGCGTAGGCAAGCAAGGCGCCAAAGGCGGTGTCTGCCGGCAGCAGGGGCAAGGCCACATCATCGAGCTGGGCCGCCACCGCAAGCGCGGCAAACAGCCCCGAAGCGATCGCTTCACAATAGCCTTCCGTACCCGCCAGCTGACCGGCCACAAACACCGGAACGGGCAGCTTAGCCGAAGCCGCGCTGCGCAAGCGCAGCTGCGCATCAAGCACATGGGGGGCATCGATAAACGTATTGCGATGCATGACGCCGAAGCGCGCAAACTGCGCGTGGGCAAGCCCCGGGATCATGCCAAACACGCGCCGCTGTTCGGGAAAGGTCAGGTTCGTTTGAAAACCCACCAGGTTATAGCTGGTCTTAGCCGCGTTTTCGGCTCGCAGTTGCAAGGCCGCCCAAGGGCGACGCCCCGTGAGCGGATCGGTGAGCCCCACAGGTTTTAAGGTGCCGAAGCGGGGGGCATCGTGGCCTTTGCGGGCGATTTCTTCTATGGGTTGGCAGGCTTGAAACAAATCGCGCGTTTCAAATTCCTTGGCTATCACGCGCTGCGCGCCCAAAAGGGCTTCGATAAACGCATCGTATTCTTCGCGCGAAAACGGCGCATTGAGATAATCCCCCGTGCCTTCATCCTCGTAGCGGCTTTGCGTGAACAGCTTGGCAGTATCCAGCGAATCCGCCATGACTATGGGGGCGGCGGCATCGTAGAAGGCCAGATGATCGGCACCCGTAAGCTGCTGAAGGTTTTCTGCCAGCACATCTGCGGTAAGCGGGCCGGATGCCACAATAATGGCAGAGGCAAGCCCCTCAAGTGGCACGGGCGCGGCGGTGGAACAATCAGCGATGCACACCCGACCCGCCGCATCGATGGCGAGTGCTTGCGCGCGGATAATTTCTATTGCAGGGTGAGCGTTTATGGCGGCGCTTACCTGGGCGGCAAACTGCTGGCGATCAACCGCCAAGGCGCCCCCCGCAGGCACGGCACATGCACGGGCTGCAGCAAACACCTGTGATCCCAGCGCTTCCAGTTCAGTTTTCAGCATGCCCGCAGCGCTTTCGGACTTCATCGATTTCAGCGAATTTGAGCACACCAGTTCGGCAAAATCACCCGTTTCATGCACGGCCGTTTGCACCCCCGGGCGCATTTCAATCAGGCGCACCCGCAGGCCCCGACTGGCAAGCTGCAAGGCTGCTTCGCTGCCCGCCAATCCCCCACCTATGATATCAACTAGTTTTTCCATACCGCACAGCTTACCAAAGCTGTTTGCCTTGGCCCCTTTACGCAAACAAAAACCAGAGTTCATATCCGGGCGGGGCCGTAGCGGCCATCGGGATAGCGCACTACGGTGCCTGCCTGTTGCAAATCGGCCAGGCGCACCGATACGGTGCCCAAGGTGGCATCTTTGTTTTTGGGGGAAGACGTGAGTGCCGCGAGTATTTCATCTTGGTTCATAGGGGTGGCATACACCATGGCAAGCAAGTCATCGTTGGGATCCAAGATGGTTTGCAGGTATTCTTCCTGGCGCAAACAGCCGTACAGCCCGCTTAAAATATCTTCAAAGCTTGTCGCATCAACCACGGGTGTGGCCCCCTGATACAGCAAACGGTTTGCGCCGCGCGATGTGGGCGACACGATGGAACCGGGCACCACCAGCACTTCACGATTGGCGGCCAACGCTTCATCGGCGGTAGAAAACGTACCCGAGGGCAGGCCCGCTTCAACGATAAGCGTTGCCTTTGACAAGCCGGCTATCAGGCGATTGCGCATGCGAAAGGTATGGCGCAGCGGAGGAAAACTCCACGCCTGTTCAGACATGATGGCACCGCCGGCATCTATCACTTCCTGAAACAACTTGCGGTTGGACGCCGGATAGATTTCATCGCAGCCGCCCCCTAAAACCACAATAGTTTTGCCGCCCACATCCAGCGCTGCCCTATGCGCGCAGGCATCACAGCCCAGCGCGCCACCCGACACAATGGTGATGCCCCGCGCCGCCGCAATACCCGCAAAGCGCTTGGCACAGCCTTGCCCATAAGGGGTCGCTTTGCGCGCGCCCACCACCGCCAAGCCTTCCGTTTCCAACAGCTTAGCATCGCCGATAAGGTAAAGCTTTTTGGGTGGCTGCGCAATGTGTGCAAGCGCTTCAGGAAAGCCAGGATCGCCCAAGGATATTTCGCTGCGCGGCCCTTGCAGCTTTATACCCCTGTAGCGCGAAAACCCCGCATCGCTGTGCATGGCTTCGGCTTGCTTCACCGTTAATTCAGGCATTTGTTCCCACTCCTTCCCGTATGCGCAGCCCGATTGCTTCGCAGAGGTGTTCCTTGAGCACGCGCGGCTGTTCGCCCATATCGGCGATGGTGCGCGCCACCGTAAGCACCCGCATGATGCCGCGCCCGCTCATGTGGTTTATACGCGCCATGCCTTCCAAGAAATTTTGACATTCATCGCTTAAATTGCAGGTGCGCAAAAGCGCGCTGGTCGCATCAAGGGATTCGGCTTGGCCTTCCCGTGCGCGGCGAAAACTCGCGTATTCCTGCGCCTGCATAACCCCCACCCGCAGATCAGCCGAACTTTTACCCGATTGCGGATGCAATATTTGGTCGGGGGCGGTGCGCCACACATCTATGTGAATATCGATGCGGTCCATAAGCGGCCCCCCTATGCGATTTTGATAGGCGCGCACCTGCGGCAACGAACAGGTGCAGGCAACTTCTTTATCGCCAAAATACCCACAGGGGCACGGGTTGGTGGCGGCCACCACCATGAAAGCGGCGGGAAAAGTGACTTTGCAATCCGCGCGTATCAGCGAAACCTTGCCCGCTTCCATGGGCTGGCGAATCCCCTGCAGCGTTGCCGGCTTGAATTCGGCCAGTTCATCAAGGAATAACACGCCGTTGTGAGCCAGCGACACTTCGCCGGGCACCAGCGGACGGCCACCCCCTACCAAGCCCGCAAGCGTGGCACTGTGGTGGGGCGATCGAAACGGGCGCACGCGGGCCAACAGCGCCGCAATATCTTCACCCACCACCGAATATACCAGCGCCGCCTCAAGCGCTTCGGCCTCAGTCAAAGGCGGCATGATGGAAGGCAGGCGCGATGCCAACATCGTTTTGCCCGACCCGGGCGGCCCCATCATCAAGATGCCGTGATGCCCCGCTGCCGCTATTTGCAAAGCACGCTTGGCAACTTCATTGCCCGCAACATCGGCAAAATCAGGCAGGGCACCCGCCGCGCACACCGCATGCGGCGCGCAGGCATCAAAATCCCCCGTGCGAAACTGCGCCAGCGTAGAACAGCTCAGCTTCTGCACGCCTTCAATGGCCACAAGCCCTTCGGGCGGATCGGCGCACACGATGCCCAGCCCCAACTTCTGGGCGCACAGCTGGTGGGCCAAAAGGCCGCGCACGGGGCGCACCTGCCCTTCCAAAGAAAGTTCTCCCACCAGCATATAGCCTTCGATGCGTGAGCGATCAACCTGGCCTGTGGCAACCAGTATCCCTAAGGCAATGGGCAAATCGAAACCCGACCCACTTTTGCGCAAGGCACCGGGTGCTAAGTTGACCACCACCTTTTCAACCGGCATGGAAAACCCACAGGCACGCAGCGCCGCCCGCACCCTTTCGCGCGCTTCTTGAATGGCGGCATCGGGCATGCCCACAATGGCAAAACCCGGCAAGCCGTAGGATATGACCACTTCAACAGCAACAGGCTGGGCTTCAACCCCCACCAAGGTGGCGCTGGTTACCACGCATTGACCATACATGGCGCCCGGCGCCCTATTCGCCCACGCCGAAGGCGTTGATGTGGTGGCGAATAAACGCGCGCTCGGGTGCCACCACCACAATGGACACCACGTCGAAGCGCACATACACATCTTCTAGGGGGTGCTGCGCCAAGTAATAGGTGGCAATCTTTTCGTAACGCGCGCGCTTAGCCGCCGTGACCGCTTCTGAGGGAAAGCCTTTTTCTGCACCGGAGCGGGTTTTTACCTCGATAAACACAAGGCAGCCGTCATCGTCGCGCGCGATAATATCGGCCTCACCACCAGGACATACCCAGTTGCGTTCGACAATTTCATAGCCGCGGCGCTCCAAAAAAAGCACCGCCGCGTGTTCGCCGCGCGCACCCAATGTTTTGTTGTGCATCTTCTTGGCCGGTGCCGGTTTGGGCACCTGCGGCGCAGCGCCGCCCTCAAGCGGGGGCGTGAGGGGTGCTTTGCTCACCGGTTTCGCCCCGCCCTTTGCCGCCTTGGGCGCGGGCAGCGTTTTACCCGCAGGCGTTTTGCTTGTTGTTGTTGCTTTTCCCCGTCGCCGTGGCGCGGGCTTCTTTTGTTCCACTACTGCTTCGACCATGTTGGTCCCCTTTCACTTGTTTCCAAGTTTAGAGGACGCACCTTACGCAGCGCCGCCACATTTCTCAACGGGATCTATAAGGAATCTGATGGAATCTTGCGTAGACCTTACACTTTCTTACTGCCCTGTTCAGCAGGGGTGTTTTTTTCGGGGGAAAAAGCCTAGGCCGAAGCGCGTTTATGGTTTATCAAGCGATTAAGGGCATTGAGGTAGGCTTTTGTGGAGGAAACGATGATATCTCCATCGGCACCACGGCCAGTGAACAGCTGCCCATCGGGCGCCGCCACGCGAATAGCCACTTCGCCCAAGGCATCGATGCCGCGGGTGACCGATTGCACGCTGAATTCGGTCAAGTCGTTTTCAACCTGTACAATTTTGTTGACCGCCTTATACACGGCATCGACCGGACCCGACCCCACTTCGCAGGCGGTAGTCACCGTGCCTGTCGCATCGCGCAGGGTGACTGTAGCGGTAGGCGTAAGCGGAAAACCACAGCTGATCTGCACACTTTCAAGCGTATAGACCGCGCTGGCATTGCGGCCGTGTTCGCCGATAATGCTTTCAAGGTCCTCGTCGTAGATTTCCTTCTTCTTGTCGGCCAAGGCAAGAAAAGCGGTGTATACCTTATTAAGCACATCGGGGGCAAGCACGTAGCCCAAATCTTCTAAGCGGGCAGCTAGGGCGGCGTGCCCACTGCGCGCTGTAAGCACAATACGGCTTTGACCTGCGCCCACAGAAGCGGGATCGATAATCTCATAGGTTTCGCGCTTCTTCAAAACGCCATCTTGGTGGATGCCCGAAGAATGCGCGAAGGCGTTAGCGCCCACAATGGCCTTGTTAGCCTGCACATTCATGCCCGTAATGGACGAAACAAGGCGGCTGGCCTTCACAAATTCCCGTGTGTTTACCGTGGTGTGGGCGTTAAGTTCTTCCCCATGGGTGGCAATGGCCATAACCACTTCTTCCATGGCAGTGTTGCCCGCGCGTTCGCCCAGGCCATTGATGGTGCATTCCACCTGCGTCGCCCCCGCACGCACGCCCGCAAGCGCCAAGGCGGTGGCCATGCCCAAATCGTTGTGGCAATGCACCGACAGCGTCGTGTTTTCAATGCCCGCCACGTTGTCCCTCAAATAGCGTATGCGCGCGCCGAATTCTTCAGGCAGCGAATAACCCGTGGTGTCGGGGATGTTGACCACGGTGGCACCAGCGGCGATAACCGCTTCGATCACGCGCGCCAAAAATGCGTAATCGGACCGCCCCGCATCTTCGGCGTAAAATTGCACATCTTCCACAAAGGTTTTGGCATAGCGCACGCTGCGGCAGGCCCGGTCCACGCATTCATCTTCGGTGATGCCCAACTTGTCGTGCAGATGACTGGCCGAAACCCCCAGGCCCGTGTGAATGCGCGGGCGCTTGCAATAGCGCAGCGCATCGGCTGCCGCCGCAATATCGGCTTCCACTGCCCGCGAAAGCGCGCACACGCAGGCCGCATCGCCCACCAATTCGGCAATGCGGCGCACGCTTTCAAAATCGCCCGGGCTAGAAACGGGGAAGCCTGCTTCTATCACATCGACCTTAAGGCGCACCAGTTCACGCGCAATAACAAGCTTTTCCTCCGCGTTCATAGAAGCGCCGGGTGATTGCTCGCCATCGCGCAAGGTAGTATCGAACAAGGCAACCTTGCGGGTCATAAATGTGATTCCTTTCGCTTACACCTTCACCTTACATCTTCACATACCAGAGGTTTTTCAGTTCACCCAAGCCCGCGCGCAAAGCATCGAGCACTTCTTGCGTCACTTCGTCATCGACATTTACGTATACGAGCGCATTTTTTTCTTCCGGCTTAAGCCCCACCTGCATGGTGGTGATGTTGATGCCAGCCTCGCCCAAGATGGTGCCGATAACACCGATGCGCCCTGGTGCATCCACATATTCAAAGATGAGGGAACGAGCGGCAGGGGCGATGTCAATGCGGTAGCCAAACAGCGAAATAATGCGCGGTGCGTGGCCGGCTTCGGTAAGCGAGCACGAAATTTCTGTGCCATCGGCCACCAGCGTTACCGCCGAAGCGTAGCCCGCGGCATCCCCGCGCGAAAGCGTGTCAATTTTGATGCCGTGCTGGCGCGCAACCACTTCGGCGTTGACCGGAGTTACCGTGGCAATGTTGCGATAAGAAAGTATGCCACCCAGCGTGCCGGCAACCAAAATGGAGGGGTCGGCCGTCGCGATGGTACCCGCCGCCGTAAGGATCAAAAATTGCGGCACTTCCCCATCTATCTGCGCCAACATCGAACCCATCATCTGACAGGCCGGCACGTAAGGACCCACCATATCCATAACTTCGGGCGGCACCGGTGCCATGTTGACCGCGGTGGCCACAATGGATCCTTCCAGGCCAGCAGCCACATATTCGGCCGTTTGAATGCCCGCGCGCGCCTGGGCTTCCTTTGTGGAAGCACCCAGGTGAGGGGTCAAAACGACGTTGGAAAATTCGTGTACAGGGCTTTGCGTGCACGGTTCTTTTTCATACACATCGATGCCCGCTGCGCCAATTTTTCCTGCTGCAACAAAATCGGCCAGCGAATCCATGTCATAGATGCCGCCGCGTGCCGCATTCACCAAAATGACGCCATCTTTCATGGCGGCGTATTGCTTAGGCCCAAACATGCCGATGGTTTCTTTTGTTTTGGGCAGGTGAACCGTGATGAAATCGGCCAAAGGCACGATGGTATCAACGTTGTCATACAGCGTTACGCCCAGCTGTTCGGCGCGTTCCGGGCTGCAATAAGGGTCGTAGCCGATAAGCTTCATGCCGAAGGAACGTGCGCGTTCGGCCACCAAACCGCCGATGCGGCCCAGGCCGAAAATGGCCAGCGTCTTTTCGTAGAGTTCGACACCGGTAAACTTGGATCGTTCCCATAAGCCCTGGTGCATAGAAGCGTTTGCCTGCGCCGTATTGCGCGCACAGGCCAGCAGCAGGCACATGGTCTGCTCGGCCGCTGATACCACGTTTGACGTGGGGGCATTGCATACGATGATGCCGCTTTCGGTGGCGGCTTCCACATCGACGTTGTCGACACCCACACCCGCGCGACCGATGATTTTCAGGTTTGTTCCCGCCTGGATAACTTCACGCGTTACCTGCGTGGCGCTGCGCACGATAAGCGCATCGTAGGCAGGAATGGTGGCAATAAGATCTTCGGGCGACAAATCAAGTTTGACATCGACCACATAGCCTTTGCCGCGCAGGATGTTAAGCCCTGCTTCCGCAAGCTTTTCTGACACAAGTACGCTTTTTTCCGCCATAGTTTTGCTCCCATCGACACGGCTTGGATGTGTCAAAACACCCCAAGCCTAAAGTTACTTACAACACATTGCCCCCGCTTACGCGCGGGCGCGCTCAAACGTATCCATGAATTCCACCAGGGCACTCACGCCCGCTTTGGGCATGGCGTTATAGATGCTTGCGCGCATGCCGCCCACGCTGCGATGCCCCTTAAGGCTGGTCAACCCGGCGGCGGCTGTGGCCTGGGCGATAAACTCCGCATCCACGGCTGGGTCGCCCGTTACAAACGGCACGTTCATCAGCGAGCGATCGCAGGCGCGCACGGTGCCGGAAAAAAGCGTGCTCTGGTCCAAGAAATCGTAGAGTAGCGCCGCTTTTTCTTCATTGTGCTGCTGCATGGCTTCGAGGCCACCGCGCTGCTTTATCCACTTAAACACCTTGCCACATATATAGATGCCGTAAGCGGGCGGCGTGTTGTAAAGCGAGCCCGCATCGGCCTGCGTTTTCCACTTCAGCATCGTGGGCGTGCAGGGCAACACGTCATCACGAATAAGGTCTTCGCGGATGATGGCAATGACCACGCCGGCAGGGCCAATATTTTTTTGCACGCCGCCATACATGACGCCGTAGCGCGTAATATCAACCGGTTCAGAAAGAAAGCACGACGAAACGTCGGCCACAAGATCTTTGCCCTGCGTGTTGGGCAGTTGCTTGAATTTCGTGCCGTAAATGGTGTTGTTTTCGCAGATGTATACGTAATCGGCATCGGCGGAAACGGGCAAGTTAGAACAATCGGGAATGTAGGAAAATGTTTTATCTTCGCTGGAAGCGATGGCGCGCGCATCGCCGAAAAGCGCCGCTTCCTTCCACGCCTTTTTTGCCCAGGCACCGGTAATAATGTAGTCGGCCACGCCGTTTTTCATCAGATTAAGCGGCACAGCGGCAAACTGCTGAGAGGCGCCGCCCTGCAAAAACAGCACGCGATAATTTTCGGGAATACCGATCAATTCGCGCAAATCCGCTTCGGCGGTTTCGATAATTTCGGCGAAGGGCTTTGAGCGGTGGCTCATTTCCATCACCGACATGCCGCAGCCGCGATAGTCCATCATTTCGGCGGCCGCTTGCTGCAATACTTCTTCTGGCAATACCGCTGGCCCTGCTGAAAAGTTGTACACCCTGCCCATAGTCGCAATCTCCTTCTCGCCCCGGTACACGGCCGGCAACGTTTTGGGTTCATCCTTTGAACGTATAGCGCATTGTAACCCGACAAACGCATGACTTTAGTGTAATAGAGCGAATACGGCGCTTTTTCATCTGCGGGCGTTCCTCGTCTGCAGGCGTTGCTCTGCATCCTTATATATCCTTACACATCCTTGCTGTTGCGCGATATGGCAATTTTGCCGCTGCGGGTGATTTCTTTTATGCCGTAGGTATGCAGCAAATCTTCGATACCCTTAAGCTTGTTTTCGTCGCCCGTGGCTTCGATGGTCAGCGAACTTTTGCCCACATCGACAATTTTTGCGCGAAAGACGTTGGCGATTTCGATAATTTCATTGCGCTGCCCCGGTTCGGCGTTAACCTTGAATAACACCAGTTCGCGCTCGATGGTGGATCCGTTGGTAAGGTCGGTTATTTTATGCACGCTGATCAGCTTATGCAACTGCTTGGTAATCTGTTCGTAGGCCACGCCATCGGCATGCATGATAACCGTCAAGCGCGACATGCTTGCCTGTTCGGTGGGGCCAACAGAAAGCGATTCTATGTTGAAGCCGCGCCGCGAAATAAGGCCCGTCACCCGCGACAGGACGCCCGGCTTGTTTTCGACCAAAACGGAAAGTATATGACGCATGAGCTTTAAGCCCCTTCCTGTTCATCGTCGGCTGCACTATCTGCAGCACTGGCGCCATCGGGCGAAGCATCCCGCATGTTGGGTGCCCCGATGATATCTTGGATGGAATTGCCCGGTGCCACCATGGGAAACACGTTTTCATCAGAATCGATGCGCACATCAAGCAGCGCCGGACCCTGGGTTGCCAACAACCACGTGAAGGCCTGCTCTACATCGGCGGGACGGCTTACGCGCTGCGCTTGCCATCCATAAGCTTGTGCCAGTTTGACGAAATCGGGGTTGCCTTCCAACATCGTGGCGCTGTAGCGCTTGCCGTAAAACAGCTGTTGCCACTGATGCACCATGCCTAAGCAGGCATTATCCATCAGCACCACCTTAAGGTTCACGCCACCCACAGCTGCCGTGGCCATTTCTTGCACGTTCATTTGCAGCGACCCGTCGCCCGAAATACACACAATCTGCGCGGCGGGGCAGCCGTAGGCAGCACCGATAGCCGCCGGCAAGCCAAAACCCATCGTGCCCGCGCCGCCGCTGGAAAGAAAGGTGCGCGGCGCTTCGCGATCAATGTGCTGAGCCGCCCACATCTGGTGCTGGCCCACATCGGTAACAACGATAGACGTAGTGGGATCCAGCAGTTCAGACAGCTTATCAAGCGCACCTTCCGGGGCGATAAACTCGCCGGTAGGCGGCAATCCAGGATGATAGAAAGGGTGCGCAGCGCGCCAGGTTTCTATCTGCGCCAGCCAATCGTGCGTGCGCGGCTGTGCGTCAAGCTTGCGCAAAGCGGCGCTGATGCCCGCCAAAACACCTTTGGCATCGCCCACGATAGGCACATTGGCACAGCGATTTTTGCCAATTTCGGCAGGGTCAATGTCGATATGGATAACACGCGCCGCGGGTGCAAAATCGGCCAGCTTCCCCGTTACGCGATCGGAAAAACGCGCGCCAACAGCGATAATAAGGTCGGATTCATTTATGGCTCGATTGGCATAGCGCGATCCGTGCATACCAACCGGCCCCAGGCACAAAGGGTGCGATGCAGCAAACGCGCCCTTGGCGGTAAGCGTACACACCACGGGTATCTGCATCGCTTCGGCAAGTTCTTCAAGCTGCTCTGATGCACCCGAGGAAACGATGCCACCGCCCGCATAGAGCACGGGGCGCTGAGCCTGCGCTATCAGTGCCGTGGCCTGCTTTATCTGTTTGGGATTGCCCCGCACCGTGGGCTTATAAGAAGCGATGGCCACTTCATCGGGGTAATGAAACACCAGGGGCATCTGCGCCACATCGGAAGGAACATCGATAAGCACCGGTCCGGGGCGACCCGTCGAAGCAATTAAGAAGGCTTCGCGCATCGTTTTCGTCAGATCGTCCACCGACTGCAAAAGATAGCTGTGCTTTACCACGGGCATGGTGATGCCCACGATGTCAGCTTCCTGAAACGCATCGGTACCGATGACGCTGCGGGGCACCTGACCAGTGATGATAACAAGGGGCACGCTATCCATGTAGGCCGTGGCAATGCCGGTGACCGTATTGGTGGCGCCGGGTCCCGAGGTGACCAACACCACGCCCACCTTGCCGCTGGCACGCGCAAACCCATCGGCTTCGTGCACGGCACCCTGTTCGTGGCGCGCCAACACATGCGTGATGGCTTGCGCATCAAAAAGCGCATCGTAGAGCGTGATGGCCTGCGCGCCCGGATAGCCAAAAACGGTCTGCACCCCTTCGGCTTCCAGCGACGCAACGATAGCTTGCGCGCCGCTCATGGTTACGCCTTCGTGGCGGGTGCGGCTTCCCACATTATCCAAGGATGACACCAATTCAGCTTCGCCCGCTTTTTGCAGCCCATTCATCACACACGCCGCCTTCCTGTTTCCCCCATAAATTCTTCTGCAATATTCTACCCCATTGCCCCGCTTTGTTTTTCGCCGTGCGCCCAAGCGGTTGTAGGGTTCATAAAAGGTAGCGCGCCAGTTTCTTTTTTTGTGCTTCCGTTTTGTCGATGCAGGCTAGAAATTGATCGAGAGGCACATAGCTCAGGGAAAAATTGATACCGCGGTTTTCAAATAGCTCTAAGATGGGGCGCACCTTGCAGGTGAAATCCGCGAATTCTTCGTGTTCACTATCGAGCAGGGTGCGGTATTTTTCGGCGTACTTGCCCAGCACGCTCGCATCGTTTATTTCCCACACGCAATTTACCAGCGAAAGATTGCGCGTCGGCTCATTATCCAGGTTGCCATACAGCGCCAACAGGTGTTTTGTCATTTGCAGGGCATCGAAATGCAGATACTTCGATTGCCGCGAGCCTTTGGTGCGCACTTCATTTTTTACCAAGGATTCAAATACTTCGATAAAAACTTGCGCGTGGGCGGCAGAAATGAGATAACGCTCCCTATCTAAATAGGAAGCGCGCAACAACTTTGGCCAGCCTAACAACCATTCGGCCATCTTCATTTCACAGTACACGACCTGTGATGCATCGGCCAAAACAAGCCGGGCATCCAAATTGGCGCAGTTGGAATTTCCCGCAAGAAGGGGCAGTTGATATTCATAGGAAACACTGTAGGTTCCCGTGGGCGCACAGCCCGGCCGCACAAAACAAACATTTTCGTTGCCCAGGACATTAAAGGTCATGGCCGCAGATGAACGCAGCGCACGCATTTTTTCGTTGAGTTCTACTCCCCTGCCTTGGGAGTATTCGACTTTATGCTGTTGAGCCATGGTGTCGACAAGATTATCCGCAAGATGCATGACGTAATACTCGTTGCGCGTTGTAAGATCGGTACCGCCAAAGCGCACGCACCCGTTTGTTTCCACAAAGCGCGCCTTTATCGCTTCAAGCACCGTTTCAGGAAACTCCATAGCACCCTAATCCTTCTTGCAAAATCAAGTTTATCCACCGATTCCCCCGCGCCAGGCAAGCGCGTGGCGCACCTGACGCCCCCAAGCCAAACTTTGTCACCCACCACACTAACGCAATCAGCTTACCCCTGAAGGCTATTTCCGCAAAGTAAGCATTCTTTTGCTTCACCCGGCCGTGAAACCCGGCTTTCGCTGCCACACCTTAGCTGCGGGCACGGGAAGGTTGCCGCATACTAAGCTGACATTTTTTGTAGCATAGCACTTGTAAACTGTTGTGATACACACCTATAATGTTATTTCATTAAGAAATGGCCTAGGAGGAAAGGGTACCATGGCAACTTTAACAATCAATATGGACGATACACTCAAAGAAGAATTCGCCACCTTTTGTAAAACCGCTGGCCTCAACGCTTCTGTGGCTGTCAATATGTTTGCAACAACCGTCGTACGTCAACAGCGCATTCCTTTTATTATCAGCACCGCAGAAATCGACCTCAATCGAGAACAGCTCCTTCGCAAAAATATAGAATCAGGGCATGCCGCCATCCGTGCTGGAAACTACTTTGACGCCGACGAAACCGAAGTCGAAATTCGCGCCCTGCGCGGGTGGTAATAATGGATTTCGAGAAAGACGGTCACCTATGATGCAAAGTTTCAATGCTGCTCCCACGCTTCCTACGCCCCTGCTTCATCACATCGAACAGGTCAGCGAAGGGTGGATCAATAAGTATCTTCTGACCTACAAAATGCCTGACGATTCGTTTTTTACCTACGAAAGCGTTTCCCGCAAAAAGCTTGATGCCTACACACATGAACTGCGGCGCGATTCGTCCACGCCACCCACTCCCGATGCCATTTCCCTTGTTGGGCACACGGCTGACGATGAGCTTTTATTGATTAGGGAATTTCGCTACCCCCTCAACAGTTGGTGCATCGCCTTTCCTGCGGGTCTTGTTGAGCCAGGGGAAGATCTGGCAGACTGCGCCGAACGCGAGTTGCTTGAAGAAACCGGCTACGGCCTGCGCGCGGTTAACGGCAAACCCTGCATCCGACCCTTGAAGCAGCCCGGCTATTCTTCAACCGGCATGTCGGAAGAAAGCGTGCATACCGTGTTTGCCGAAGTTGAAAAACGCGGTGATGCGCAACCTGAATCCGTTGAATTTATCGAAGTGTTCACGCTGCCGATTTCCGACATAGACACCTTCTTAGAGGAAAACACCCTCCCCATCGGCACTCGTTGCCAACTGGTGCTAGAGGGGTTAAGCCATACCCGGTAGCGCGCTGCCTGGCTTTCGTTGCCGCGCGCTCGCTGCGGGCACGGGAAGGTTGCCGCAGGCGGGGTGAGCGTTTAAGATTTTTGCGTGGCGGTGGGCAAAGTGCGCTATACTGCAATGAACATTGTTCAGTAAGTTGATGAGAGATGCGCGAAAAGAAAAGTGTAGCGACTTTCCACCGAAGCATCCTCGTCAGAAAAGTAAAGGAGTTCTTTGTGAAAAAACTGTTAAACATTTCCTTCATCTATCTGCTGGCGGGGGCTGCCGCAGGGGTCTTTTTCCGTGAATTCACCAAATTTAACGGATTTGACGGCGTCACGACCCTGGGCCTTGTGCACCCCCATCTGCTTGCCTTGGGCTTCATCGTCTTTTTGATCGCAACACTCTTTTGTATGCAGAAAGACTTTACGGGCGATAAGCTGTTTTTGCCCTTCATGATTATCTACAACGCTGGCCTTATTGTTACCGCCATCATGTTCTTTGTGCGCGGCATCACCCAAGTTCTTGCCACTACCCTGCCTATACCCGATGCGGCAATTTCGGGCATAGCTGGTTTGGGGCACATCTGCATAGGTGTTGGCCTGGTGCTTTTGGTTTTAATGTTCAAAAAGGTGGTCGCCACCAAAGCGGCAGTAAAAAACGCTTAACCACACTAGCGGCGCCCGAAACAAACACACAGAAGACGCCAATCGAAGAGAAGGCTAGGGGTTAACTCCCTAGCCTTCTCTCACGCTGCCGTACGTACCGTTCAGTACGCCGCGGTAGTTCCATTAACATGCATGCACGTTCTCATATTGTTTTAAGAAGAAAGAGCAGCCTTTGCGGCAGATGGCATTCATCAAAAGACAGCCGCCGTTGGGCTACAGAACGTAAAAGAAAACAGAAAATCCGTTGCTGGAGAGAAAGCAACGGATTTTGAAACTAAGAAACGTATCCGGCCATTATGCAGTTAAATGGTCTTCCCATCCTTCGCAGCAATGGCGCCAGCAGCCATATACCCACCGACGAAAGATAGCCCAACATCACCAAACATGCCGGCATAAGGTTTACCAGAAATATTCATTTCACCGTTCGAACCACCCGCAGTATGCCAACCAGCATACAAACCGGGTATAACAGCACCTTCAGTGTTAATAACCTGCATATCAGGAGTAATTCTCAGACCGCATTTTGTGGTAAAAATATCACCTCCGAGTTTTGCACCATAATACGGCGGCTCTTCAATCGGAATCAGCCATTCAGGGCTATATTTATACGTCTTAACATAATCTTCACCAGCCCTGCAGGCTTCATTCCATTTTTTGACCTCTTCAACCAAGACACCCTTTCGCAAGCCAAGCTGTTCCTCCAATTCTTCAATGGTGTCGCACTTCTTCACTGCTCCAGCTTCAACCATCATGCCAAACCCCGTGCGCCAATCGCGCTGGTACTCAGGAACGCGTTCAATCAAAGGGTCATCCGCAGGAATAATCTTGCCAGGACGACACACGCCCTCTTTAAAGTAGTTCGCAGTAACAAGGTCTTCATATTTTGAATCAAAGCAAACAAACACACGACCCCCAGGCTGCGTTATTTCTACGGTTGCTCCATCCGTCAACGCCGTAATTCCCGCATCAGAAACATATTGATAGGGATAGTTGCTTCCGAATGTTGTTAACCAGGGAACGCGGGCGCCAGTCCTATTAATTCGCAGCCAAGGTTGACGAAGAGCCTGATTACCATCTTTGTTGACATGCGCCGTCATCCTCGTCTGATACTCTTCGTAGGGTGCCCATTCCACACCACCATCATAGCTACCCGTCGAATCAAAGCCGGATAAATCAGCTCCAACGCCAACACCCATACGAATACACTCACCCGTATTGCAGGGAGGACACGGTACGTTAGCAAGCCCCTGGAATAGAGCAGGGGTATACTTTTTGAGCATAGCGCGATTCATCTCAAACCCACCAGCTGTCAATAAAACTGCCTTTTTCCCCTTAATGTACACGTCTTTACCTTCAGTTTTAGCTTTCACACCAACGATGGCATCCCCTTCCTTTACAAGAGCAGATACCTCGGTTTTCAGATGGATGTCAACATTGGCTTTGATGGCAAGATCGGCAAGATGCTTAAACAGATGATCGTTAATCATGATGGTGTTCGTCTTTGTTGTTTGCCCTTCCCAATATAGGTTTCCCGAACCAACACCATTAGGAATGAAAGGAGCCCATGGCACCTTGAGATAATCAGCCATCCAGTCAATACATTGGGGACCCGCAACCGCCATCGCACGTAATAAATCTGGGTCTGCACTCATCTGCCACATATCATTAAGATATTGAACAATTTTGTCTGGATCATAAGGATACGACGGCAAAGCCCACTTATATTCTTCAGACATCTTATGCCCGCCGAAATTAACAAAATAGCCAGCATAACGCGAAGCGCCACCAACAATGTCTCCCTTTTCAATGAGGGAAACGTTGAGACCATCCTGAATCAAGCGCAACGCAGAAACCATACCGCCACCACCAGAGCCCACAACAACCACATCGGTCTCAATATCCCAAGACGAAGGCGGATCAACCGGATCGATCGGTACTGCTTCAGCTGCAAAAGCAGCGGCCGCTGCTTCATCATCAGTTTGTTTACTTGGAGAGGATTTTTTGCCGGGAGCGGCTGGGGTACAGCCAGCTAGTGCAGCACCTGCCACGGCAACCACGCCCGCGGAAGCCGCACCCTTTAGAAATCCACGCCTACTGAGAGCCGCCTTTTCTTCATAGCTCTCCAGCTTACCGTCATCCATGATGATCCCCCTTTTCTTCGACCTCCCTATATGACATCCCTAAATTCTTGGGATTAATTACTATGATAGGGCCTGGGGTAACCAGGGAATCAAAGAGAAAAATACCTACGAAGAGGAATATTACCCCTGCTAGGAAAGATATCTTTAGAGCTCAGAAAATAAGCTTTCCATAAGAATCAAAACTATTATGGAGCGTCAAACCTCTCCATAATGCTTTTTTTCAATATCTCAATATAAAGTCTTCCGTTTTCATCAAGCGAGTCTTGATTATACAAAACAAACCTATCGCTCTTTATCGAAAAATCTGGCACTTCAAATACTCGACAACCACTTCCAGGAGGAACTGAGGCTCTGGTGGCAACACCAAAAGAATCTTTTGTGCTGGCAAAAAGATATTCCTGATAACTTGCAAAAGGACAGTTATTGACTCCAATGGTTACATCATTGTCTTCAAAAACACCTTGAATAATCTTTCCTGCATGAATCATGTTCTCAGAACTACCTAGCAGTAGGGTAAAACCATCCAAATCCGAAGCATAAATTTCTTTCTTTTTAAAAAGGGGGCTATCTTTTGCAATCCAGAATAGCGTTTGTTCTGAATCATAGAAAATCGATACGATTTTCTGGGGAAGTGGTGGCTTTTTTGGTTTACCTGTTTTTTGATTTTCGCGAACATAGGAAAACAGAACCAAATCGACCGTTTCACCTTGAAGCGACTCAATATTAGAGCACATGGCGGACGAGAGCCTTATGTCAATGCTTTTGGAAGGATAGAGGTTTTCAAAAAGGTTTCTCGCATCACTCAAGATTGAGTCGAACGCAAAATCACCCAAATCTCCAACCAAAATAGCCGTAGCTCCTTTCGCATAATCCCGACATTCGTCGAGCGCAGCGTCGGTAAATGCAACAATGTCATGAGCCTTTTTCAAAAGCATTTTTCCTGCGGGAGACAGTTCAAGCTTGTCGGCTCTTTTTAGTGTTAGAGATATGCCAACCTCTTGTTCAAGCAAACGAATATGAGCTCTGAGCGTTGGTTGTGATACGTATAATTCTTTAGAAGCCTGAAGATAACTAACCGTCTTAGAAAAAACAATAAACTCTCTCAGATACCCAACCTCCATGGATTCCCCTCCCCTGCACCCCTAGAATTACCAGGCTACATCCCCTAAAGCTAAAACAAATAGTTTATTATCATATCTATTGCAGCAGTTCGAAGCAACGAAGAATGCGATTTGGCGATTGTTTGCAATTTAAGCGTTTGCAAATATATAAATGATTCCTTGTTAGCGGATTTCGGCAACTCGTCATTAAACTACATCAATGCTATCATCAAAATCATTCATACACCTCAGGGCGATAACCAGACAAAGCATAACATCATGATTTAGCCAGCGCCATACAAACACTTTCCACTCCTCTTCTGCATCACGTCTAACAGGCAAGGCTTAAATTGCAAACTCAGCGCAAACTCAGCGCAACACTTCAGACCTAGCGCAACGGGTGCGTTGAGTCTGAAGTGTTGCGCTGAGTTTGCAATTTAAGCCTATTTATTTATACATGGATAGATTGGACCATAAATTAATTTCACGCGATAGATTTATGTAAGAATCCAAAAT